>CAYOZO010000167.1:0-6094 GCA_964408405.1 uncultured Turneriella sp. | reverse complement strand
GTCGTCTGGAACAGCGACCCCAGCTCTTCGAGGTTACGCCGGATAGTCGCGGCATTCGTCAGGTTGCCGTTGTGCGCGAGCGCCATTGTACCCAGGCGCGACTCAAACCGAATAGGCTGAGCGTTGCGCAGAAAGCTCGCGCCGGTAGTAGAATATCGGTTGTGCGCTATGGCATGCCGGCCGGCGAGTTGCTTGATTTTCTGTGGCGTAAAAACATCTGCCACTTTGCCCATGCCGGCAAACCGGTAGAGCCGCTCGCCATCTGAAGAAACAATGCCCGCGCTTTCCTGACCACGGTGCTGTAATGCGTATGCGCCGAGATAAGCATGGTTGGCGGCTTCTTCAACGTTATAGATACCAACAATGCCACATTCTTCTTTGGGATAGTATTTCGGCGCCGCGCGGCGAATGGCCCCTTTCGGGTTTTTAGGCCCGGCAGCGGTGGATTTCTGGCCTTTAATGTCGCTCACCGGGTTTGGTTATAAACCACGAGCGACTTAAGCCGCAAATCAAAACTTGTAATGGAATCCCGAGGTATTCGGGGCACCGCATAAATTCGCTTTATTTAGTTAATTAGCTAAATTTACAATTTACAATATATCTCAGGGATAGCAACGTCCCCGCAGCGGCAAGACCGCCGGCAAGTAAGCCGAAACCGGGGCTGCCCAGAAACCTGCAAGGCTAGAAACCTGCAGCTTTCCGGGCATCCCTGAATTAGGAGCAAATGAATGTTTAATAAGACGAGTTCCCCCCCAAGCAAAGGAGCCACCCTGCTGTTTCTGGCTCTTTCGTTCGCCATGGTCGCTGGCGCGACTGCGTCGCTCAAGGCTCAGGCTGCGCCCGCTGCCGCCCCGGCTGCAGCAGCCCAGCCCCCGGCCAGCAGCGAAGCCGCACCTCTAGGCGCTGAAGGTAACAAAGAAGCCGCCGCTTTCGCCGAGGCCGGCTCGCTCAATATCTTCGAGAGCAAGGACCCAGCCCTATGGATCCTGATGTTTCTCTTCGTGGTTGCCCTCGCAATCGGCGCCGAACGCCTTTGGGTGCTCCTGCACACCAAATCTGCAAATGCGGAGCTCGTGCGTCTCGTCACTGAGCGCCTGAGCCAAAACCCGGCCACGGGCGAAGAACTGGCAAAAGAAGTCTCTGATCCTAAATTCGGCGTCGAAGGCCGTATCGCGGCTGTGACCCTTAAGGGCTGGCAGCATGACGAAGAGACCCTGCAATCCTACGCAAACGCGGCAACCGTGGCCGAACGCCGCTACCTTAGCGCCCGCCTGCCCGTGCTCTCTACGCTCGGTAACAACGCGCCGTTCATCGGTCTCTTGGGGACCGTACTCGGTATCATGAAAGCTTTCCGCGACCTCGCCGGTGCGGCTGATGCCGGCCCGCAGGTCGTTATGAAAGGTATCTCCGAAGCGCTGGTGGCAACTGCAATGGGTCTCGGTGTGGCGATTCCGTGCGTGATGCTCTTCAACTACTTCTCTTCTGTGATCAAGCGCAAGCTTTCCAACTCAGAGGAAGTGACCAACATCATCGTCGCGCTGCGCCGCGCCACCCGCTCACCCCACCCCCTGACCCCTCCCCTTGATAAGGAGAGGGGAGCCGAAGGCGGGGAGGCATAATGGCAGCCAAGGTAGGCAACGACTCTGCCGACGAAGTCATTGGCGACATTAACGTCGTCCCGCTCGTTGACATCATGCTCGTGCTCGTGATCATTCTGATGGTCACAGCCGAGTTCACGAAATACCGCACTGTACCCATCCAACTGCCCAAGGTCAATGCCGTTGCGATGAAACGCGAACCGCACAAGGTCGCAATCACGATCAAGCCCAACGGTAAAGTTTATCTCGGCGACAAAGAAGTTAAAGACCTTGCCGAACTGCAACCGCGGCTTACGGCCGCAAAAAAGGCGCAACCTGACGTGGCGGTCATCTTGCGGATGGAAAAAGACACCAAGTACAGCGATATGCTCAAGGTACTCGACGACGTGAAGCTTTCGGGTATCAGCAAGGTCGGGCTCGCGGTTGACTCGGCAAAGAAGGGTAAGTAGGACTTATGACCGCGACGATGACCAGCAACCAGGCCGCGGGCCAGAAGCGTTCGTCACGCAGCGGCGTTGTAAGTTTTGACGGCATCCGCCTTTCTGACGGGCGCTTCGTCTACCCTGGTCTCTCGAACACTTTCGAGAACTACGAGACGATACCCTGGATCAGCCGCAACAAGGCACTCTGGTTAGGGGGAGCTCTCCTGGTTCTGTCGATTGCCATCACCGTGGTTAAGATCGACTGGAGCCCTGACGATTCAGAGCTCGACAAACTGGCGGTCACCGTTGACTTCGGCGACGTGGTGCAACCCTTCAAGAAGAAGGCAGCGAAGCCGCGCGAAGAGGTCGACGAAGTCTTCGGCAATGAATTCATTAAAGATAAAACTCCCCCCGACCCCAACCAGGAAGACCCGCGCATCGCGAGCGCCGTGAACGCAGCGGTGGGCGGTGCGACGATGCCTGTCGATCTTTCGCCCGAGGTTCGGCCGCAGTACACCGCAGCCGCGCGCAATGCCGGCATCGAAGGTTCAGTCACGCTGGAGATCGTTATTTCCGAAGACGGAAAAGTACTGCGCGCGAAGCCAGTCGGCAAAAAGCTGGGCATGGGCCTCGATGAGGCAGCCGCCGCGACCTACAAGGCGAAGCGCTTCAAGCCATCGATCGGCCCAAATGGCAAGCCAATCGTGGTCAAGTACTACGAACGCGTGAAATTCATGCTCAACTGATATGGAATTCCATAGCTGTGGCCATCGCTTTGGGGCTTGAAGCCCCATTTTTTGGAGATGAAAAGTTACTCAGCAAATTAACTTTTATATTTAGCTAAATAGCAAAATAACGGTTTACATTTTATCGCAACGCAAAAAACAGGAGATAGAAAATGATTCAACCCTTCACAAAACAGGGATTTCCAGGCGGCCTAGGCAAGCTAGCCGCAATGCTGCTGCTGCCGGCCCTGCTTACCGGTCCAACAGCCGATCTCGCCGCGCAGGCGAAGAAAGCCAAAGCAGCTGCACCCGCCGCAGTGGCAACCGCAGGTGGAACCGGCACCATTCGTGGCCGTGTACTCGACTCAGCTAACGGCGAGGCCATGATCGGCGTCACTGCCGTTATTAAAGAATTAGGGCTCTATGGTGTCACTGACATCGACGGCAATTACGTGATCACCAACGTGCCGGTGGGCGAACACACCGTAACCTACCAAATCACAGGCTACCAGCCATCGGCAACGAAAGTCACCGTCGGCACAGGTAAACCGGTCGTGGCAAACGTCACGCTCAACTACAAGGTCTCTTCAGAGGTCGTGGTCACTGCCAAGCGGGTCGATAACACCGCAGCCTCGCTCCTCGCCCGGCAAAAGAAAGCTGCTGCGGCGCAGGATGCGATTTCGGCGGAGCAGATACAGAAAAGTCCTGACAACGATGCTGCCGATGCTGCGAAGCGCGTGACAGGCCTTAGCATCGTCGGTGGACAGAATCTTTTTGTGCGCGGCATGCCCGACAGGTACTCCATTGTGCAAGTCAATGGCGCACTCGTGCCCTCACCCATACCCACCCGCCGGGTAGTGCCGCTCGACGTCTTTCCGGTAGCGCTCCTCGACAACATGACCGTGGTTAAGAGCTATCTCGCACAGTACCAGGGCGAGTTCGGGGCGGGAGTTGTGGACATCGAAACCCGCGATTATCCCGCAGAGCGTGAACTCAAAGTCGGCTTACAGGCAGGCGGCAATACGCGCACTACATTCCAAACCTTTGGTACCTACCAAGGGGGTAAGCTGGATTTTCTGGGTTACGACGACGGCATACGCAATTTGCCGTCATCCATTGAAAACAAGAAGGTCTCTCCCTTTAGCACCGTAACGGGCACAGGATTTACCAACCCCGAGCGTATCGCAATCGCGCAGAAGTTCAGTAATATCTGGTCAAGACAAGATATGTCGGGTATCCCAGCCGGGCGAATAAACGTCTCTTATGGTAATACATTCGAATTCGAAAACGGCAAAAAGCTTGGCATTCTTGCCTCGGGCTTTATGCAGCAGAATTCGCAGACTATCAAGGGGGAGTTCAGGCGTTACCTCGCCGATAAATCCCCCGCTGCGAGCTACCGCTACGAAGACTTCAACTACAGCACCACCAAAAGCGCGCAGCTCTCGCTGACTTACGCGCCGAGCGGCGCAAGCAAGTTCAAATTCAACACCTTCTACACGCACAAGTCGAGCGATACCACAAGGCAGAATATCGGACAGTATGACTATTCTAACTCAGGTACAAAAACCATTCTTGCCTTCAGCGAAAGCTCGCTCCTCTTTAACCAACTGCGCGGCGAGCACAAGATCGGTTTTCTGGATTCAGAACTCGAATGGCATCTGAACGCATCGCTGGCAAATCGCGACCAACCCGATACCCGCACGACGCGCTACACTCTCGAAGGTGTATTCGACCCGACACGCAACATGACGCGCTACTATAACCAGCACTTTGAAAATTTGCTGCAGGGCGCAGGCGCAATCCATACCCCGTTCGAGCAGTGGTCGGGACTCAAGGCAAAGTTTAGTCTGGGCGGCGATGTGTCTTACCGCTTTCGCGAAACAAAAAGCCGGCGCTTTACGCACGATCTGCAGGCGAGCACCGACTTAACGCAGAAAGCAGAGGATATTTTCCGAACAGGCCAACCAATGACGTCAGAAGTCACCGGCACCTCACTCGCCGAGGGGCTGGACGCCTATGACGCAAGCCTGCGCATCTTCGGTGGCTATTCGCAGATTGACATGCCTCTGATACCCCGGGTGCGCTTTATTCCCGGTGTGCGCGTCGAAAACTGGGAGCAGCGCGCCGACGCATTCAACATCTTTGATAAGAGCCTCAAAGAAAAATCGCTCCTGCAAGCCACCAATGTGATGCCTGCAGCCAATCTGGTATATTCGCCTATAGATGATTTGAACATTCGCCTGGGTGCAAGCCAAACTATTAACCGTCCCGATTTTATCGAGGCTGCGAATTTTAGGCTTTTCGACGACCTTGTAACCGGCGCGCTCATTAAAGGAAACCCAAATCTCAAAGCGGCCACGATTACGAGCGCCGATACGCGTATTGAATGGTTTCCGGGGGTGGGAGAAGTCATTGCGCTGAGCGGTTTTTACAAAGAACTGCAGAACCCGATCGAGGCTGCCGTCGGCGCACTCGCCGACGATTTGCAGTTTACCTACATCAACCAGAAAGGGGCAAAACTCCTCGGTGCCGAGTTTGAAATCCGCAAGAATTTGGGCTTTCTGAGCGACTGGATCAAAGATTTCTCAATCCTTACCAACGCGACGATTATCCAATCGGAGATCGAACTTGATCCCAAAATCACGAGCATTGAAACGAACAAGCGCCGTCCGCTGCAGGGCCAGTCGCCTTGGCTTTTGAATGCGGGGATTTACTATGACAATGCTAAATCCGGCACAGGCGTGGCGCTGCTCTACAACATTTTCGGCCGGCGCATTTTGCAGGTAGGCTTTAACGGCCTTCCCAATACCTACGAGGAATCGTACGGTACGCTCGACATGATTTTCAAACAAAAACTGGGTGAATCTCTCGACATCAAGCTTACGGCAGCCAACCTGCTCGATCCGGAAATTACGCAGAACCAGGGAACTGAAGATAAGCAGCTCATCGAACGTTACCGTCGAGGTATCAATATTTCGTTTGGAGTCAACTACAGTCTCTGAGGAAATTTGCGCAATGCCATCATTAAAATGGATAACAAGAACTGGTCACAATCAACAAACAGGAGGAAAAATGACTAAGTTAATCACAAGGCTGGCGACACTGCTCATCGCCATGCTTATAGTTGCGCATTGCGCAAAGAGCGAAGAGGCGGCAGCGGAAGTCGATGCTTGTACGAAGGTGCAGAATGAGGGTGGCCTCTGCGGCGATATCACGAGCAACAAGACGATCGCTGCAAACTCGACGATTAACATGCGCGGAGCGGTGAAGGTCAAATCAGGCGTGACGCTGACAATCGGCTCCGGCACAACCGTCACGGCCGACACTTCAGTTCTGACCTACCCTGTGG
>CAYOZO010000166.1:0-6143 GCA_964408405.1 uncultured Turneriella sp. | reverse complement strand
TTGTTTTTTTGCATGAGTTAGCGCACAGGCTCTCAGCAGAACGCCTACGAGCGCAATCTTGATTCAATACCACTTTACAACCTAACCTGACTTGGATCCAGAGAGAACTTTTTGTCTATGCTGATGACCGGTCATGAAGAACAGCAAGCCACGGTGCGTGAGGATGGAGATTTTTTTCAAAAAGGTTTGCCAGCGGTTGTATCTGCATTTGTGCGGAACACCTGGGCCGAACCCTATATGCTCGCCCGGCGGGTTTTTGGTGAGAAAGCAGAACAGGCGCTCGAACCCGTAGCGCGCGCTATAGGCCGCGTTGTCGGCGTTATTTCGAAGCCGGCATTTGCCGCTTTCAGGTCAGCTGCCGAACATGCGCTTGAAGATACGCTCAAAGCCACACGCATCGCCGAGAATGCGACCGGCATCTACGGCCGCGATTATTATGTAACTCCGAAAAAAGTCGTGCGCCGTATCCATACCTGTCCTTACCGCGACCGGGAAGGCGCTCGCATCCTTTGCCATATCGGTGAAGCTGCCGGCCAGGAGCTTTTTGCCGAACTGGTACCAGGGATACGCCACAAGGTCCACGTCACCATGGCACGCGGCCATGCATTTTGCGAATACAGCTATGAAGTTGACTGAAGCACTGAAGCGGGCATTACGCGTCTTTGTCTCGGGTATCAGGGCAAAATTAGCCCTCTTTACGGGCAGCCTGATCACGCTTACTATCCTTATACTAAGCTGGAGTACCGTTAAGCAGCAAACAGAAATTCTTACGGAAAGCTATGAGAAGCAGGCAGCCATATCCAAACGCTATATTTCGTCCCTGGTAATTGAGCTCAATAACATTGCGCAGAATCTGATTCAAATTGAGGAATTTCGCCAGCAGATCGCCGAGCAGAGGAAAGCCCTAAAAATCTACCAGACACAACGAACCGTTCAACAGGATAAGAAAATAGATCTAGGACTCTTCAAGACAAATCTCTTCGGCGCTCTGGGCACGAAGAAAGTCAGCTATACCCTGGATACCTTCTACTCGCGCTACCTCAATGAAAGTGAGCTCAGGCAACTGGAAAGCCGTATCAGGGGCCAGATCAGCCAGACGACGGGCAAAGCCCTGACCACCGCCGAATGGAGTGTACTGCAGGGAATGGCGCGGCGTATTGTCGGATCTGAAGACCCGGCGACTATACTGGCGCTGCGGGCAAAGCTGGACAACCGCATTGCTGCATTGCTCATCCCCTCGCGTAAGAAGATCATTGAAGAAACCGGCCTTGAAAAGAAACTGTTTCGCATACAGACTTTTCCTGTAACCGATCTCTCGGGCGAGCAAAAACTTGCTGCTTCTTTTGATACGAACCTGCTGGGCAAAGAAAGCCCGCTGGCTGCACTCGAAGAGACGAGCGCAATGGAAGCGAACCTGAGACAGGTTTATGCGCGCCTGATTGATTCGCCTGAAAGCCACGTCGATGATGATGCGCTGGCGTTCCAGTGGAACGGGCTTGAGATACAGACCCTGTACTCTCCACTCTACCAGCGCCCGGTTTCGACCGCGTGGGCGCGGTCGGTTGTGGCAGAACCGGAGAAGATACTGCGCAGAAAAGACCTTGTGGAGCGCGACCGTGCTCTTGCCTCTCGCCTGGCGGAGATAATTCCGAAGATTAAGGCGCGCCTCAAGACACTGAAGGAGAAGAAGCCGCCGCAGCCACCTTATACTGACAGCGAATTTCGTACGCTGTACAAGGATTACGGTCAGGCGATATCTGAGCGAAAACTCCTGTATGAAGAAATATTCGGCCCGGAACAAGGTGAAGAGGTGACAGACCGTCACGCAGAGGCCGTCAAATCTTTGCGCGATTCTGCCTGGGAAGACTCAATCTTGCTGCATTATCGCTATGACGAGGCCGAAGCCGAACGATACCTGAACAGTCGGAAAGAGCGTGATCTGGCGCGGCGTCGGTGGGCTGAGCTAAGGCGCTGGGTGGCAGAAGCTCGCAGCGAGACAGCGCCTGGTGAACTGAAGCGCCTGTTCCCGAATGCACAGATTGCCAAATCGCGCAGTGAAGCAGAAGAGATTCTCTGGGAAATTGACAGTAAACCGCTTGTTAAAGAAGGCAGGCTCGTGCTCGCGGTGGCCATCTTGCAGGATAACCTTACCGCAGTTATGCGCACGCTCGTTGACCGTACATCTGGCGTCGAGCTGGTAAGAACCAATCGCAATAAGGTCTTGCTATCGGCACTGCTGATCGGCCTGGTTTCCATATTCCTCGCGATCTACATTTCCGGCATAGTCGTACAAAAGATCAAACGCATCATCCGCAGCGCCGAAGAAGTAGGCCGGGGTAACCTGAATGTCGAGTTCGAGCACGGTGGCTCGGATGAATTCGGCAACTTAACCGTTGCGCTCAACCAGATGGTGAGTGGTCTCAATGAGCGGGAAAAGATTAAGGGCATTCTTGGCTCCATGATAGATCCTGTCGTTGTAAGCGAAGCCATGAAAGACCTGCAGGCGCTCAAGCGGGGCAGCGAGAAGAATATCACGGCCTTTTTCTCCGATGTTGCGTCTTTTTCTGACATCTCAGAAAAACTCACTTCGCCACAGCTTGCGGATCTCTTGAACGAGTATCTCTCGGCGATGACCATAATCCTGAAAGAACATGAGGGCGTTCTCGATAAGTACATCGGAGACGCGATTGTTGGCATTTTCAACTCCCCAGTGGATGTGGAAGATCACGTCTTTAAAGCTGTTGTAGCATCGATCGAGATGCGGAAAAAACTGGCAGAGCTCAAGGCCGAGTGGAATGCAAAGCAAAAATATATTCCCGAGGCGCGACAGATGAATATCCGCATCGGCCTGAACACAGGTCTGGCAAAAGTAGGCTTTATGGGCACAGACGCTCTCGCGTCATACACCATGATGGGCGATACCGTGAACCTTGCCGCGAGGCTCGAAGCTGCCGCAAAAGACTACGGCGTGACAATTTTGGCGTCTGATGCGGTTTTTGAACAGGTAAAGGGCCGCATTTTTACGCGGCGCCTCGATGTCGTGCGAGTGAAGGGCAAGAACAAGCCAGTTACTCTGTACGAGATTATCTGTCGAAAAGGCGAAGAGACTACCGAGCTTTCAGAGGCGGTCAAACTTTACGAGCAGGGCCTTTCGGCTTACCTGCAAAAGTCCTGGGATTCTGCTATCGGATTCCTTACAGAAGCTCAGCGCGTACAGAACGTAGCAGACAGGGCCTGCCAGCTGCTTATCGGACGCTGCGAGGCCTATAAGCTTAATCCGCCGCCCGCTGACTGGGATGGCGTTTACACCCGCACGACGAAATAGACCGCAGGTTTTGATGATAGTGCGCTAATTCTGCCAGGAGCCTGTGAGTTGGCGCATAGGCTCCGAGATCCCCCCGATACCGGACCGCTCTATGCTGTTTTTCAACAGCCCGATAGGCAGACTTTTGTATGGGACGAAGTAATGAGGAGAAAATTTTTACCTCCAAATCGTTGCCGCAGTGTATCGGGGTCGCAGAATGGCTGATGAAGACGGTTCTGGAAGACCTGAAAGATGCAGTGGTCATTGTTACCGGTTCGGGCCGGGGTATTGGCCGCGCTATTGCCGAGAAATTTGCCGAGCAAGGCTCAAAGCTGGTCATCACCGACATTGACGCTGCTACGGCCGAACAAACGGCGCAGGAAATCGCCAAAATGGGAGTTGAAACTATTTCCATGGCCTGCGACGTATCTAAGTATGACCAGGCTGAAGCGCTCTGTAATAAGGCAGCAGAAAAATGGGGCAAAATTGATGTTTTGGTGAACAATGCCGGGATCACGATGGATGGTCTGTTCCTGAGAATGAAGCCCGAACAATGGCAAAAGGTCATCGATATTAACCTGACCGGTACCTACAACTGTGCTCATGCAGCGGTGAATCACATGCGAAAAGCTCGTAAAGGAGCGATCATCAATATCAGCTCAATTGCAGCGGGTGGTAACCCCGGTCAGGCAAACTACAGCGCCTCAAAGGCAGGTGTGCTCGGCTTTACCTATGCGCTGGGTAAGGAACTTGCGCCGATGGGCATTCGCGTCAACGCGGTCGCTCCCGGTTTCATTAAGACCGCAATGACAGATAAGATTCCTGAAAAACTCAGGGAGCAAATGATTGCTGCTATTCCTCTCAAACGACCAGGTGAACCGGAAGACATTGCAAAAGTCATCCTGTTCCTTGCGTCAGATCTGTCTGCCTACGTGACAGCGCAATGCGTGCACGTGAATGGCGGACTTGCCGGCCTATAATTTTGATAATCATGAAAATTATGGCAAAAAATAACTGCTAAGTTCATTGTGTGCACGTCACACGATGAACTTACAAAAAGGAGACCCAAATGGCTTCAACAGAAGAAATCATGGGCAAAGTAAAAAAAATCATCTCCGAGCAACTCGGTGTTGACGAAGGTGAAATAACAAACGAGAGCCACTTCATCGACGATCTCGGTGCAGATTCGCTGGATACAGTGGAGCTCGTAATGGCTCTCGAAGAGGAGTTCGGTATCGAAATTCCTGACGAAGACGCAGAAAAAATCCAGACTGTCGGCGACGTACAGAAGTACATCGAAGAACACTCTTGATGTTTTCGCGGCCTGCTGGTCAACCGGCCAGCAGGCTACCTCTTTGGTCTGGTCCATTCATTCCAAAGCTCCTCTTTCTCCTGATCACTTAATCCCCAGTCAGTAGTTTCGAAGCGCAGGCGTTCGCTGAGGTAGTGCAATATCATTGCTCCGGTAACCGAGATATTGTAGCTTTCGGTAAACCCCAGCATGGGCAAGGCAACCGCCATGTCGGCATTTTCAATGGCCCAGTCTGACAATCCCCAGTGCTCGCTGCCCAGGGCGATGGCATATTTTCTTCTCATATCCAGGTCGCGTAGCGGGACGGAGTTTCCCCGCGGGCTCGTTGCAATAATCGTATAGCCAGAGCTCCGCAGCGATTCATACGCCTGCCTTGTCGCATCCTGAATGCCTTCAGGCTTTATCCGATAATCCTGTTTCTTAACGCCCCCCGTAGCGCGAAACCGGCGCAGCGTTAGCCAGGCCGCAGCGCGACCGGAGACTTTGGGGTGGATGTTGAATGAATGGCGGTTCTCCGCGACATAGATGTCCTGTATTCCGAGACCATCAGCAGTCCGCAGTACCGCATTGCCGTTGAGCGGATCGTAGATATCTTCGAGCAAGACAGTAATATGTCGGGTGCGGTTCTGCAGGGCATTGATGATACGCTCGCGCCTGCGTTCAGTCAGAAACCTGGCATCAGCGGACATATAGACCGGCAGCAATATTTCAGGCTTTGTCAATCCATTTAGCAGAATTGGGTAGTTTTGCAAAAATCATACGCGGTAGTAGGGCGCGCAACGGAACAGGCGCAAATGCAGATACTGCGGTTTCTGATTTTCACTCTTACCGGACTCTCTAAGGAGCCTGTGCGCTAACTCATTCAAAAAACCCAAAAGCAGATTTCTTGCGCGAGCCGGGGACCGCGTTTCGCCTGAACATGTGCGAAAATCGGCATAAATTCGCGCCTCTTGGCGCCTCGTAGAGCAAATCGGTAGGATTTGCGAAGGAATTTTTGCCGATTAGCGGACGCGGCTTGCGCGAAAAATCGCGTCGGCAAGCTGGCGCACAGGCTCTTGGACAGCATATGAGACATAATTTCCATGCAAAATGTGGTCGAAAAAGGCCAACTTGCTTAACCTTACGCAGAGGGTGGGGGAGATTTATCCCTACACTGCATCAGACGGATGCCGAGGGTGGAAGGTCTGATGCTTAATTTTCGACCTAAAAATTACTATTTAGTTGACGCTCTGTCGAGCGCTCGCAAAGTGGCGCTCCGCAGTTTAGCCGTAGGGCGATACGGCGGGTCTTCCGGCGCGTATGGCGCGCCCCGAATGGGTTAATCGGAAGCGGATCTGTTCTTTGACAGACGGATGATGAAATTATTTATGAAATGTAGGGTTGTAGAGCCCTACGACTTCGTAAATTTCTTTAAGAACCTTGAGCAAAAGTCTAGGGCGATTTCTTGGAAGTCGCTATAGCAAAAAAATAAGAACACAAACACTGTCAGCGACAGTGAGAGTCGTCAAACTATCTCTCGCCATTTCA
>CAYOZO010000165.1:0-6165 GCA_964408405.1 uncultured Turneriella sp. | reverse complement strand
ATACAGGAGCTTAATGGCAGCAGGTTAAGCTGTCCGGTTTTCGGGGGTCACTGCAGATCAGTTTTCTTTGACGATTCCGGAATCGTCAAAGATTTATCGGGATTGTGTAGAATTTGTTTCAGAACTCCATTATAAGTAATCATTATGGATGCAAAACAAAATTTTCTTCTTTATGCATTTCCCGTGCTGATTCTTGCAGCGCTGGTGGAAGCGTTGCTCTACCGCCGTATCCGGCAGCAGCCGTTCGCCTGGAAAGAGAGTGCGGCCTCGTTAGTCGTCGCTATTGGCTACCAGGCACACAGCATGGCTGGCTTCGCGCTGGCGAGTGGCATGTTCGCCTATCTGTATAGCCTCAGGCCATTTGACATCGCGATGGACCGCTGGTACCATTGGGTTGGCCTTTTTTTTGGTCTGGAGTTCTGCTATTACTGGTTTCACCGCATGAGCCACGAAATCCGCTGGTTTTGGGCGTCGCACGCTGTGCATCACTCGCCCGAGCATCTTAATTTTTCCGTCGCTTACCGCCTCGCCTGGACAGGCTACTTCACCGGTGTGCCGCTCTTTTTCGCTCCGCTGATCCTGATCGGTTTTCAGCCCGCCTATGTGTTCGGCATGCTCGGAATCAACCTGCTCTACCAGTTCTGGTTGCATACCGAACTTATTCCGCGCTTGCCCTTGCTTGAACTGGTATTCAATAGCCCTTCACTGCACCGCGTGCACCATGCGACGAACCCGAAATATCTCGACATGAATTACGGCGGCGTGCTCATTATCTTTGACCGAATGTTCGGCACTTACGTTGCCGAAGACGAAAAAGATCCCTGCCGCTACGGCCTCATCACGCAGGTCGGTTCCAATAATCCGGTCAAAATCGCTTTTCATGAATGGATCAAAGTCGCCAAAGACCTGCGCACGGCGAAGAGCCTGAGAGACATAGTGGGATTTCTATTTGCAAGACCAGGCTGGCGACCTGACGGCAAAGGACTTACGACGAAAAATCTGCGACTTGCCGGGTTAAAGATGCGCTGACGCGTATTCCTGATGCGGTGTTGCCTGACCCTGGAAGAGCATCCAATTATTGTTTACATGGAGGTAATTTCAGGACGAATGTGCTGTCGGTGCGCCTGCTTTTTTTGCTCGAATTTTGTCTGACCCTTGGGGTACATGGTTTTGTTGCTGAGGGATCTGTCGCGCTGACTGATCGCATGCCGACGCCGCTCAACGGCAACTGGCATTTCAGCGCGGACGGTTTCGAGAGAAATCTCCGGGTTGATAAAGAGTGGCGGTTGCAGGGTATAGAGGGCGTCGAAAGAGCCAGATTTTCGCTGCGGTTGCAAATACCTGAGTCGCTGCGCACGGGTGATTTTGCTCTGATGTTGCCGCCCGTTTCGGCGGCCGTGCGAATCCTGCTGAACAATCGCCTCGTTGCAGCCAAAGGCAGCGTTCAACAACCTCAGCGCTATCCTCAGGATTCTTCCGAGGCTTTCAGCTGGTACCAGATAAGGAAAGAATATCTGGAATCTGGCGCCGAGCAGCTTCTCGTGCTAGAGATAACCGGCTTCAGTGGTGGGGGCGGAATTTATGGTAATTCGCATATCTATTTCGGCGGGGTGGAGGAAATAAAGATTCGCTACAACCAGATACTGTTTCGTACCGTCTTTCTGGCTGCGGCGATCTTCATGATTGCGCTTTTTCATCTGGCACTTGTACCAGATACCTTTCACCGACGCGCCAATCTGCACTACGTGCTGCTGGCTTTCTCCATGTCTGCGCATATTCTTGGGATGAACGGTCTTGGTTACCTGATATGGAATGAATTTCGCTTCAATGCGGCGCTGATCCACCTGCTGGTTGCGGCATTTCCGTTTGCACTTACCGGATTTACTCTGCGGTATTTTCGCCTGCAGTACCCGCGTGTGCGCAGATTGGCCTACTACTACGGCGCTGCCATGGGCCTCTTTCTTATCGCACTCGCTATATTTCCAGAGCTCGTGCCCTTCTACCTCAATATAGGCTTACCTTTTGGCGTAGCAGTGATGACCACCTCGCTGGTCTTTATTCTCTATGGCGCCGTGAGGGGAATGCGTCGTCGTATCGACGGGGCTGGAATAATTTTTGCGGGCTTTCTCATTTACGGACTGGCGGTCGTCAATGATGTTGTTTTTTACTTTTCTTCCGCGACCCCTTACAAGCTTGCAGACATTGGTTTTCTGTTGGCAGTGGTATCAGTGGCTTTGGCGCTCGCCTGGCGTTTACGACGGTCTAACCGGGAACGCGAAGAGTTGCGCGACTGGCAGAAGGAAGTCGCTCTTGCAGCGCACATACAGCACCAGGCATTACCGCAGCGTAATCTGATCACACCGCACCTGAAGATTGCAACGCTGTTTAAGCCAATGAAAATCATTGGTGGCGATTTTTTCGCGTTTCACGAAATATCCAGTCTTGAAACCGGTATTTTTATTGCGGATGTTTCGGGTCACGGTATTGCAGCCGCCCTCACCGTGAATACACTCTGTACAGTTTTTCACCAGTATCGCGATAAAGCCCGATCTCCTGCCGAGCTTCTGAAACACATGAACAGCGCGCTTTATCCCCATTTGAACGAGCAGTTTGTCACCGCAGCCTATTGCCTGTTTGACTTTGCAGCGAACCGTCTGCGTCTCGCTCAGGCCGGTCATCCACCGGTCTATTTACTGAAGAGAAATGAAGCCGCATGTGAAAAGGTCAAGCCAAAGGGCAAGTTCTTTGGCTTTGATCGTGAGCAGATCTACGAAGAAGCCGAATTTGATCTGAGCCCATACCGCCGCGTGTTCCTTTATTCTGACGGGGTTATCGAGGCGGGTGCGCTCAGAGGCAATCCGTATTCGGTGAGCAGGCTGGAGCGCGTACTTCTCATGACACACAATTCCAATCAGGGGGAGCTTCTGCATCTTCTGGAGCAGGATATCCTGGAGCAGACCGGCAGCGAAATGAACACCGACGACGACAGCTCATGTCTGGTCGCGGACCTCGTTGCGGTCGCCTGATTACAGGCACTCTGAATGTCTTTGCCTCTAAGGGCCTTGTTCTCCGGCCTTCGCGATCAGGGCGGTTGCAGACAAGAGGTTCTGCATGGCATGTGCCGTGACCGCAGGCCAGATGCTTCCCGAACGCCAGGTCACATACTGAAAGATCAGCGCCATCGCAAAAATCGGGGGAAGTGCGCTGTAACTGTGCCTGCCTTCTATATGGCTCACGGTAAAGAGGAGTGCGGTGAAAATACCTGCGCTGAGAACGGATAACCGGCTTTTGGCCCCGGTAACAAGTATGCCGAAAATCACTCCCCGAAAAATCCATTCTTCATAGGCGGGCACGACAACAGCCGTCAGGATGAGAAAGGCCTGTCGGTGTTGCAGAATCTCGCGCTGGTCAAGAAAAGCCAGTTGTTGCGGTTGAATGCCGAGAGCATGGTAAAGCACACTGAAGATCACGAGGCTCAAAAACGTCAGACCGCAGGCGAGAAGGATGTGACCCACGCTCGTACGCGTGAAACCAAAATTTCCCGCGCGGGTGAAAAACAGCAATAGCGGCGCCGGAAGCAAAAATCCCGTCATCTGTATAACGAGTGCAAAGAGCAGCGAGCGAAAGGGCATCTTGCCCTGGTTTTCTCCGATACCGGTAATGCCCGCAGTCACTGCGGCAAGCAGCTGAACAATGAGTAATCCCATAAGCAGGTATGCGACTACGGCCAGGTAGCGCTGCCAGAGTGGGCGGGTTTGTATCATCAGCGTTCGTAAGATCGGGTCACTGTGGTGACGATGCCGCCGCGTGCGTTATAGACAACTTTCACAAAGGCCTTGCGCATATCTGCCGCTAGCAGGATATCGTCGAGTATGCGGTTGACAACATTTTCATGGAAAATGCCGACAGACCGGTAGGCAAGAAAGTATTCTTTCAGAGATTTCAGCTCGAGACAGTATTTGTCAGGCGTGTAGTCGATCTCGACGATTCCGAAATCGGGCAGGCCGGTCTTAGGGCAAATCGCCGTGAACTCCGGAAAACTCAGATGCACGTTATAATCCCGGTCGGGGTATATGTTCTCAAATACCTCGATCGCAGGCAGTGGCAGCGTGCGAATATGGCCCTGGCGACCTTCGTAAGATTCTGAAGTAGCGGGAGTCATTATTGTTTTATAAACCGGGGGAAAACCCCGGTTTTATCATGTCCGTCAGGCTGCAGCTTGCGAAAGAGTCACCGCAAGACCGGCCAGGTAACGGCGGCTCATCACATGAAAGTGCGGAAAGACTTTTGCTTTAACTTCGGCTATTTCTGCCAGGCCCTTCTGCTTTGCGATCTTAAGCTGCTGCGCCAGAAGGATGGATGTATAGACGCGGGCAAAGGCTGCCACCATATCGATGGAGATAGCTTCTTTTTCGGGACGTTCTTTATACAAGGGCACAAACTTTACCAATTGCTCGACATCTGCGGTAAGTTCCGCCTTTGCTTTTGCGTCGCTGAGTTTTGCTATTTCGCTGCGCAGGTGGCCGAGCAGAAAGCCGTTCTCGCGCAGGCCTTCCACTATGCCGCCGATGGCCGCTACTGCCTGTAGCTGCGTCGTGCCTTCGTAGATGGTGCAAATGCGCGCATCGCGGTAGATCTTGGCAATATCATATTCCTCGGTGTATCCGGAGCCGCCGAAGATCTGTAGCGCATGGTAAGCTACAAAATTTGCTTCCTCTGAGCAAAAAAGTTTGGCTGTGGGGGTAAGCAGTTTTGCGAGCTTGTCGAGCCTGACAACCTCTTCGTTCTTGCGCACTGCGCGTTCATCACCGGTTTCCTTGAGCAGTTTATTCGAAAGACCGTCGTAATGGTCAACGATTTCGCACGAGCGATAAACCAGCGCGCGCATACCCTGTACCAGCGCTTCATTATCGTCGAGGATGCGTTTTACAGCGGGCAGTTTGTCGATTGTGTCGCCAAACTGTACGCGTTCAGAGGCATACTTTTTACCTTCGTTGTGAGCGGCCTGCGCGATGCCAAGCGACTGCACAGCGATGCCCATGCGCGCGCCGTTCATCATTCCCATTGCGTAGCGCACCAGACCGAGGCCTTCTTCACCGATCAATTCTGCCTTGCTGTTCTCAAACACGATCTCGCAGGTTGGAGAGGTGTGCAAGCCCAGTTTCTCTTCGATGCGCGCGACCTGAATTTCGGAGCTATGTACCAGAAAAAATGATAATCCCTTTGCGCCTGCGCCGCCGCTGCGCGCAAGCGTCAAAATGACAGCAGGACGATCGCCCACGCCGCAACCGTGAGTGATAAAGCGCTTTGTTCCGGTGAGGCGCCAGACGCCGTCATCGCCTTTGACGGCCCGTGTCATGACACGCGACAGGTCAGAACCGTAATTGGGCTCAGTGAGTGCCATCGCTCCTGTGACCTCGCCGGCTGCCATCTTCGGCACCCACTGCGCTGTCATTTCTTTGCTACCAAAGCGCTCTATGACTTCGGCGAGGTTGAAGCAGCCCAGCGTGATGCCAAATGCTGAGTCGGCCTGCGAAACCATTTCCATGACTATTGACGAAGCGCTTAGGTTCATGTTCAGACCGCCATAGTGACGGCCCATCGAATAGCCGAGCAGTCCCGATTGGGCAAACAGATCAACCAAACGGAGTGTATCCGGAGGAAAAGTCACTTTGCCGTTGCTAAACTTGAGACCGTGTTTTTCCATCGTGCGCGCTGCGCCGGCAATTTCCATACCGGCGAGTTCACCTGACTGCTGCCAGACTGCCTTGTAACCTTCGAGCGCCTCTTCAGTACTGGAGGGAGCGAATTCGAGGTGCTTATCGCCGGTTTTTTTGTACTCAGCCGCATCGGCAAAACCTTCTTCTTTCAGGGGGACAATAGTCGCCCAGTCGATGAAGTGATCTACAGTGAACTGCAGATCCTTGTTACTTTCGTAATAATTTCCCTGTATCATTTAACCCTCCCGGCTGCCCTGCTGAACGTGTATGTGCACATATGCCGGCAACGCGTCGATAATCATCGACGCATCGGGCGTAAGAGACAGAGCGTCAAGGTCGATGCGCTTTTCAACCTGACCAAATCAATAGAGCCTGTGCGCCAACTCAAGGAAAAAGCCAAAAAGGCGATTTTTTGCGCGAGGCGGGGCCGCGTTTCGCCTGAACA
>CAYOZO010000164.1:0-6197 GCA_964408405.1 uncultured Turneriella sp. | reverse complement strand
CGCACGAGCTCCTGCGGGCCGCGCGCTATCTCAGAGTGAATTCCCAATGCGCGGGCAGCTTCCACGTTCAGGCGATTGTCATCGACAAAAAATATTTCCTGTGCATCGAAGGGGAGCGTCTCGAGTACTTTTTCAAAAATCCTGCGTTGCGGCTTTACGCAGCCCATCTGGTACGAAGCGAAGTGGTAGTCAAAATAACTATCGAGCTGCCATTCCTGCTGGAAGCGCGGGTAATGCAGCGGGTTGGAGTTCGAAAGATATGCCAGCTTGAAATCGTGGCGCAGTCTGCGCAGAAGCTCCGTCATGCCGGGATAAAAGCCGATGGGCCAGGCAGCAAACGAGCGCAAGAACTCGTCAGCCGGCATCGCCGAGCCGAAGGTCGCGAGTACACCTGCCGCAAACTCGGCGTTGCCGATCTTACCCGATTCATATTCCTCGACAACCGGGCAGGTGAGCCAGGTCTCCCACAGCTCGACGTCGCTCTTGTCATGGCCGCCGATCTCGCGCAGTGTAGTCGTGCTCACCTCAATGAGTACTCCGCCGAGGTCGAAGAGTATGAGTTCGGGCAACGTATCCACCGGAAAATCAGGAACTTTGCACAGACTTCTGCGCGTAAACGACAATGCAGATTACACTGCGGTTGTTTGCTGCATCGCAAAATGACTCAAATGGCAGTCTTCTGCTTCCGATAAATGATAAGTTATGTCACATAAAGAAATAGGCGGTGGCTATATTGCTTGACAAAGCGCGAAAACACACCGATCTGCCTGCCGCCGGAGGCAGTCCATGAAAGACTACCGCAGGAAGAAAAAGTCCGCCGCGCAGCCGACCCAGCTCGCCAAGCGGCGCCGGTCTGCTGCAAAACTCACCCCCATACCTGCAGAGGCAAGCATACCGAAGCGCAGGTTGCGTTCTTTACGCTTCTATTTTCCACTGCTCGCAGTCAGTCTTACCCCGCTGTTTATTCCGATGAAGATGACCCCCGCGATCAGCGCCAAGGATGTCACGGTGGTGGCGCTGGGTGATTCCATTACCTGGGGTTATCCGGACGGCAAATCATGGACAGCGACTGTAGCGCGTGATACCGGCCTCAATATCATTAACAAAGGTATTTCTGGCAATAAACTGGGCGACATTTTTGCCCGACTCGACCATGATGTATTAAGCATCTCGCCACAAATCTGTCTGGTGATGGGTGGTACGAACGACGTTTTCAAAGGACTTTCCGTCGATGAGATGATGGAAAATCTCGAAGCCATACTGGCTGAGCTTGAAAAGCGCAATATTATGCCGGTGATCGGGCTGCCCGTACCGCTCGGCTGGGCTAATTCGGAGAACAAGTTGCGCGAGCTTCGCCAGCGCATTCTCGCGATGCCGTACATCGTCGTTGACTTTGCGGCAGATTTCCGACGCCCCAAAGATGACTTTCGGAAACTTGTACCCGATGGCATACACCCAGAGGGTGAAGGCAAACGCCTGATGGCTGAAAGACTCAAGAAAGAGCTGCCCCGCATCTTGCGAGCATACGAAAACTTCAGAAAGTAAAATGAGCGGCAACCGATTGCCGTTCCGGCCCGAGATCCAGGGACTCAGGGCCATTGCCGTCATTGCTGTATTGCTCTACCATGTCTGGCCAGCTACCTTCAGCGGTGGCTTTACCGGGGTCGACGTCTTTTTTGTCATCTCTGGCTTTTTGATTACCGGCCTCTTGCTGGCAGAGTTGCGGAGCGATAACCGTATTCGCATCAGTCACTTTTGGGCGCGGCGCATGCTGCGTCTTTTACCCGCTGCGTCGCTGGTACTCATCGTCTGCCTCATCGCAAGCCTTTATCTTTATCCGGAAACCGAATGGCTCAATATTGCGCGCCAGACCGTCAGTTCGGCGCTCTACGTACAAAACTGGTATCTCGACTACCAGGCGGTCGATTATCTCAGGCAATACGAGGCTGCGACGCCCTTGCAGCATTATTGGTCGCTTTCCATCGAAGAGCAGTACTATCTCGTCTGGCCCTTGCTTCTCTTTACTGTCGGCAAACTTTTCGGCGCATACGCACGCATCCGCAACGCGATTATTCTGCTCTTCATTGGCGCGGCATTCCTGTTTTCGCTTGCCTACTCCATTTTGTGGGCAGGCGGGGGAGCTCAAGGCTATTTCAAGACTGCAGCCCGAATTTGGGAGCTTTCAGCCGGAGCGCTGCTGGCAATCCTCATGGCAGAAAAAGCTCTGCCTAAGGCATTGGCAATCATCTTAAGCTGGTCGGGAATTGCAGCACTTATCTCTGCTGCATTTCTCATCGACGAAAACGTCACATTCCCAGGCTAGATAGCGCTGTGGCCTGTCATGGGAACTGTCTTACTCATCGCTGCAGGAAACGCTCCCTATTCACCGGCATCGCTGCTTTCGTGACAGCCGCTGAAATTTCTTGGAGACATATCGTACTCACTCTATCTCTGGCACTGGCCGGTTGCAATCTTTGCCAGCAGATTAGAAGAGCTGCCTGCAGCACAGAAACCAGTCTGGGTGATTGCGGCTTCGTTTGTCTTGGCGCTTGGCAGCAAGTACCTCATCGAAGATGTTTTCCGCGACAAAGGCAGGAAACCTCTGCGGCCCGCCTTGGCCTACGCCTTTTGCCTGACTTTGCTAGTCCTGACAACCTCTGCCGGCGCAACCTTATGGCTGCATGAAAACGAGGTTATTCAGGAAATCCAGGCCAAAGAAGAAGCACTGCACGCGCTGCCCGCCGACTACCCGGGAGCAGCAGCGCTCGATCCTGAGAAACCCGTGAAATCCCCGGTAGGCTTGCCTATCCGTCCTGATGCGCGCACTGCAGCCTGGGATATGGATAAAAAACATCTCAAGTGCATGGGCGTCACGTGAAAGATGAAGGTCGATATTTGTGAGTTCGGAAAAATTGGCAGCCCTTTCAGCGTCGTACTTGCCGGGGATTCGCATGCTATGCACTATGGCCCGGCACTGCAGAAAATTGCCACCGAGCGAGGCTGGCACCTCTACGTAATTACTAAGCCGGCTTGCCTGCTCGCTGATTTCGTAAACCGACAAAAAGACGTGCTGCGTTCAGACTGTGAAGTTTGGAAAAAAGAAATTCTTAATCACATCGAAAGAGTCAGACCACAGGTACTCATTACTGCTGGCGCTCTCTCAGAAGTTTACAGCCAGCTTCCACCGATATCGCGGCAGGTAGCCGGATTTCAATCCTACTGGAACAAGGTCGAGGCATTGGGCACTAAAATCGTCGTCATGCGCGGCACACCGCTCATGCGCGACTACAATCTCCGCTGGATGAATCCTGTTTCCTGCCTCTACTGGAATGCCAGGACTCCAGAGAAGTGTAACCGCCCCCGCAGACTCGTACTCGACAGTATTCCGGATGCGATGCAGATGGCTGCAAAAAGCAAAGGCACCGTGCCCGTAGTCGATCTGACGCATTACCTCTGTGACCAGACAACTTGCTTCGCGGTTATCGGCAACGTCACGGTTTACCGCGATCCGAACCATTTAACTGAGACCTTTACGCAGACGCTCGTGCCCTACCTCGACCGCGAGTTGCAGAAGATACCGATATTCGCCGCGCAGAACAAGCGGGCGAAACCCTAGCTTAGAGCCTCATGCGCCAACTTGCAGGCGCGATTTTTCGCGCAAAAATCCCCTTTTGGCTTTTTTGCATGAGTTAGCGCACAGGCTCTTTACTGCACCCGGCTCACCGTACCCCGAAAGGTTGCCCCGCACAGGGCGCGGTCACGGCAGGTGATTGAGAGCAGATTGGGGCTACCTGTTACTCGCCGGATACTCAGACCAGGCGACGCAAGTTCGTTGCTGCGCGCCACGTACTTGCCTGACAGTTTTCTGCTTTGCGCTCCCGATGTCAGGGTAATATCAAAATTTTCTCCGGCAGTTGTAATGGTCACTCCGATACTCAGCATCTTGCCGTCGGCTGCAATTTCGCTCTTCCAGCTGCCGGCAAAAGCAGAGAGTTCATTTGCCGTTGTGTAGCGCGCACGCACAACCGGGCGCTGCGCATTCATCGCCACTGCTGCAATCGCCGATTCAGCGGACTCTCCGCCTGCAGAGAATTTCGCGCGAACGACGTAATACCATAGCTCTCCTGCGCTGCCGGGAAAGTTCTCGCTGAAGCGCGCTTGCTTCACCGTCGCCGCATACGCCCAGTTTGGCGAATCAAACCGGCGGCGAAATACGTAGTACTCATCTGCTTTCGCTACTGCCTTCCAGCTCAGCACTACCGTGCTGCCCTTTAATTCTGCGCGCACATCGGTGGGCGTTTCGGGCACAGCGGTGGCGCGGCTCGCATTGGGGTTGGCAGCGCCCCAGGCGGGTATGGCGGCATCGCCTACCTCAGTGGCATTGGCAGCGCGCACGCTGTAGGCCTCGCTTACTCCCGAAAGCGCTTCGGGGGAGCGATCCTCGTAACGGTTCGTCGTCACCCACGCCAATTCTTTCCAGGTGCCTGTGCTGCGGTCAAAACGCACGATCCAGTATTTGCCGGCGCCCGGTACTGAATCCCAGCTGAGGAGAATCTTGTCGGCGAAGGCGCCAGACGAGGCCGCGAGGTTTTCGACGCGTGCGGGACGCGCCGCAATAACGGGCGGTAAAACGGGAGGCACAGTGAACTCGGGCTTTGTCTGCGTTGCGGCAAAACCTTTCACGATGGTACTCTGTTCGCGGTCAGATTTTTTTTGATCCCGAATCGAGATCACGCGATAGTCGTAGGCTACATCCTCCTGTACGGCAGTATCTTCGAAAGATGTTGTACCGGAAAAGCCGATGGAGGAAAAATGAAAATCCCCGCTGACACTGCGCTCGATTTCATATGCGGTCGCGCCGGCTGCCTTCTGCCAGCTGACAACGACCTTCTCGCTGTGCTTGCCCTGCGTCGCATGCACTCGCGCGGGAGGCAGTAGCTCGACTTCAGCCGGTTGCAGAGGCATGGCTACGTCGCCGTCACGCAGCACGTATGCCGAGTAAAGCAGCTCTGGCGCAAATTCGTAAGACACCCAGCCAAACCCGCCGGTTGCGACCTTCGTACCGCCGGAGTCCATCAGCTTGAAGGCGCCACGATGTCCGCGCGACGACACCTTGCGGTCATCATAACCGACGAGCACCATTGCATGGCCTATGTAGCGCTTCTGCCTAAAATGATCAAAGACTTCATTGTTACGACAGCAGCTGCGACGATCAACGCCGGTATAGACGCCAATTACCAGCGGATTACCTCGGGCGAGTTCGGCTTTCAATGCTTCGACATTATCCACGGGAACCTGCTCCTAGCTTTTCGCTCGGTACTGCAGGGCCAGCTGCCGCTGCTGCTCGTTAGGCTGGGTGCGAAAGTCCTTTTCGTCGTATGGCATGACGCTCCACGGCACTGCGCCTTTCTTAACCAGCAGCTCCAGCGCATGCGGTATGTGCGCGCCACGGTCGCGGCCCTTGTTGATCTGGTTATAAGTCCAGGCCGGCGAGAAGATGTGATCAAGGTTCGATAGATCCCACTTGCGCTTGCGCCGTTCGTAATAGGTCTTGATGGCGTAAGTCGTAGCAAACCCCACGCAGCTGCCCTGCTTACCCTGGTTGCCGGGCGTGGGAAAATCACGTGACAGATCTACCGACGCAGGCAGACCGCGGTGCCTCATAAACGCCGTGTCAGAGACGGGGATTTTTTCGATGATTTCGACTGGCTCGGCGAGGTATCCTTCACCCACCTCTTCGGCGAACCCCGGTTTGACCAGCGACAGAAGCAGAGTGATCGCAACAGTACGACGGCACATGACGAACCAAATGTACACTCGCCGCGGTGAAGCAAGCATTATACGCGCCTTTCCAGTCTGTTGGCATTGCATGCTTCTCAACATAATCGTTGCCTTTACAGATATAACTCCCTTCACCAGGCTTGAATGCGCAAAATTTTAGCACATACCCACCCAAACCTGGTTTTGCCCGAATCCGAAGGGGAGCTTTTGCCTTACCTTGCATTTCATTTACGGAGACGATCTCTTGTCCTTGATATTGCACGATGGAGCCTCATGCGCCAACTTGCCGGGACGATTTTTTGCGCAAACCGGGTTCGCTAATCGGCAAAAATTCCTTCGCAAATCGTACCGATCTGCTACACGAGGCGCCAAAAGGCGCGGATTTTTGCCGATTTTCGCACATGTTCTGGCGAAAC
>CAYOZO010000163.1:0-6288 GCA_964408405.1 uncultured Turneriella sp. | reverse complement strand
CGCTCCATGCTGCGCTATGACGAATTTCGCGCGCACGGATACACCATTGGAAGCGGCGCCATTGAGTCGGCCAACAAGTATGCCATCCAGGATCGCCTGAAAAAATCCGGAATGCGGTGGTCGATACGTGGCGCAAATGCGGTGGCCAAGCTGCGCACCCTGTATCTTTCAGGCCTGTGGGACGCGCATTGGCAGGCGGCCTAACCCCCAAAACGCGCCCGCACCCTGCCAAACAGAGAGAGGCGCCCCAGAGCCCCAAAAAAACACCTTTTTGTTGCCACCTTGTATCAACAGATATATCTTGACACCTGATAGCACTCATCAGTTGAGAGTGCTATCAAAATAACAAAGGCGCTGCATATGACAGACAGGCAAGGGGAAATACTTCGAGCTCTTGTGAAAGAGTACGTTGCTAGCGGAGAACCGGTAGGATCACAAGTCCTCGTCGAGAAATTCGGAATGGCGTTCTCTCCCGCTACGGTTCGAAAAGAAATGTCGGTCCTGGAGCAAATGGGGCTGCTCAGTTCGCCGCACACCTCGGCCGGGCGCATTCCCACTGACCGCGCCTTCCAGCTCTACCTTGCAGACCTGGTCAATCTCTTCGAGATTACCCTCAATCAAAAGGCGGAGCTCGAAGACCTGTATCGGTCTGCTGCACTCCAGCTCGACCAATTGCTCAAGACAACTGCGCAGATGCTGGCACAGACTTCAAATTTTGCGGGAATCGTACTAGCTCCCAACAGCGTCGGAACAAGCATCAAGCGGATTGAGCTCGTGTCCGTCATGGAAAGTCTCGTGCTCATGGTCATGATCAGTTCATCTGGCGCGATCTATGAGAAAAAGATTAAGCTGGATCGTCCGGTTAATCAGGAAGAACTCTACAAGATCAGCCGTTATCTCAATCAAAATCTGAAAGGCCATGAAATCGGTGATGTGCAGGAGCGAGGTCTAGAATTCCTGCGCGCCTCGCTTGCCGATCTTGGGGAGCTCTCCGACATCGGCATGGCAGTGACCCAGGCGATTGTCTATAATCCGCCCGACCAGACAATTCACATTGAGGGTGATGCTAACCTGCACCGCAAAATCTATGATCTTACCCCTGACCGTCGCAAAGCTGAGCGCATCATTTCGCAGCTGGCAAATAAGGACTATATAGCTTCTGTCTTTGAGCGCATGAAAAACCTGCCCCGGGTAGGCTCGCAGGTGGGGCTTGAGGTCGATGGCGAGATACTATCCGGCATCACCGTCCTGGGTAAGGGCTATACACTGAGCGGCAAGAGTGTGGGAGCTCTCGGCGTTATTGGAGCTAATCGCATGCCGTATGAAAAAATCATACCAGCGCTCGATTACAGCTCGCAGATTCTTTCGAATGTGCTGAGCGAAAAGAATAATATTGAACTGCAGGGCGACGAGCTAAGAGTAAATGAGATAGAGGTAACAGTCCGCAAGGAGCTGCCCGCAGCTGCAGCAAAAGCGAAGGCACAGGCGAAACCAAAGAGGAAACAATGAGCGAAAGCACTGAACAGACAAATAACGAAAATGAGAGACAGTTTGCCTCCGAGGCGGAAGAAATAGCATCGATGCAGGCTGAAGCGGCTTCTGCGCAGCCCGAAGCACTGGACGCGACCGCAGAACTGCGGCAGCAATTGGAGTCCATCACAGCGGATCTGCAACGTGAGCGAGCCGAGTTTTCGAACTTTCGCAAGCGCGCGATTCAGGAAAAAGCGCAACAGGCAGCACAATCCAGCGCTCGGCTCCTGACTGATCTCTTGCCAGCGCTTGATGCGTTTGACCAGTTTTTCGCAGCTTATTTGCCCAAAGCCGAAGCAGATGCAGGCATAAAGGCGATTGTCGATGGAGTGCAGCTCATCCACAAGCAGATTATCCGCGTCTTTACCGAGTCTGGCGTGGAAGAGCTGAATCCTGTGGGTGCCGAGTTTGACCCCAACCTGATGGAAGCTCTGAGCCTTATTGAGGCAGATACTGAAAAAGAAACTGTCTCACAGGTCTTCCAGAAAGGGTACCGGCTTGAAGGGCGGGTCATTCGCCCCGCGCGGGTCGCGGTAACAAAACCCCGTGGAGGCGAGAGCAAGGAATCTTAATACGCGTGTTACAGGTATTACTGAAAGAAAATTAAGGAGAAAGAAATGGCAAAAGAAAAAATAATAGGAATCGACCTTGGTACAACGAACTCCTGCGTCGCCGTCATGGAAGGCGGTGAAGCCGTAGTTATAGCAAATACTGAAGGCACAAGAACTACCCCGTCCATAGTCGCATTTACCGACAAAGGTGAGACTCTGGTCGGTCAGGTAGCGAAGAACCAGATGGTCACGAACCCGGTGAATACGCTGCGGTCAGTAAAGCGTTTTATTGGTCGCCGCTTCAATGAAGTGACATCTGAAATCAGCAAGGTTGCCTACAAAGTCAAAGAAGGCCCGGGCAAATCCGTGCTGATCGAAACCCGTGAAAAGGACATGCGTCCCGAAGAGATCTCTGCGCGTGTGCTCATGAAAATGAAACAAACCGCAGAAGAGTATCTCGGCACAAAGGTTGAAAAGGCTGTGGTCACTGTACCAGCCTACTTTAACGATGAGCAGCGCCAGGCAACCAAAGATGCCGGGCGTATCGCAGGACTCGATGTGGTGCGCATTATCAACGAACCAACAGCCGCTGCCCTTGCCTACGGTCTCGACCGTGACAAATCAGGCGAAGTGATCGCAGTGTACGACCTGGGCGGTGGTACATTCGATATATCCATACTCGAGCTGGCGGATAACGTCTTTGAAGTGAAAGCAACCAACGGCGATACGCATCTCGGTGGCGACGACTTTGACCAGGCCATCATTGACTGGATCGTTGCGGAATTCAAAAAAGAAACAGCAATTGATGTCAGCAAAGATAAAATGGCGCTGCAACGCCTGCAAGAGGCCGCAGAAAAGGCGAAGATCGAGCTTTCCAGCAAAGAAACGGCCGACATCAATATCCCATTCATTACGATGGACGCATCCGGACCGCGTCACCTCAACATGACGCTCACCCGGGCCAAGTTTAATCAGCTTACAGCCTCGCTCGTCGAACGTACTGTAGAACCGTGCCGCAAAGCCATAGCCGATTCCGGTTATTCAGTGAATGAAATTAACAAGGTTATCCTGGTCGGGGGTTCTACACGCATACCCGCAGTCCGCGAAAAGGTCAAAGAGATCTTCGGCAAAGAACCGGATAAATCGGTAAACCCGGACGAGGCTGTTGCAATTGGCGCTGCGATTCAGGGGGGAGTGCTTGCCGGTGAAGTCACAGACGTGCTGCTGCTGGACGTCACTCCGCTCTCGCTGGGTATCGAAACGCTGGGCGGCGTGATGACCAAAATCATTCCGCGCAACACAACCATACCGACCAAAAAATCAGAGATCTTCTCTACTGCAGCGGATAACCAAACAGCGGTGGATATCCACGTTCTGCAGGGCGAACGCGAACTGGCAAAAGATAACAGAACGCTTGGTCGCTTCCAGCTCACTGAGATACCTCCGGCGCCAAGGGGTACTCCGCAGATTGAAGTGACGTTCGATATTGATGCAAACGGTATCGTCCACGTTTCAGCAAAAGACCTGAAAACAAACAAAGAGCAAAAGATAAAGATCGAGGCATCGAGCTCTCTTACAGAGGCAGACATCCAGAAGATGATAAAAGATGCCGAAGCAAACGCAGAGGAAGACAGAAAGGCGCGCGAAGCGGCGACTGCATACAACGATCTTGACCATATCATCTATACGACAGAGAAGATGATAGCCGACGCTCCGGCGCTGGATGCCGGTATCAAATCGGAAGTCGAAGGCGCGGTTGCCAAAGCAAAAGAGGCGCTGATGTCACGTGACGCGGATCGCATGAAAGCTGCTGCCCAGACGCTCGGTGAAATAGTGCAGAAACACCAGGCGGCATTCACGGTGCAGGGTAACGCACCCGGTGGCGAAGCGGGCACTCAGGAAAAGGCGGGCAGTGGCGATGAGAAAGTTGTCGATGCCGAGTTTACTGAAATAAAAGACGACAAAAAGTAACAGCACAGGGGCCCGTAAGGGCCCCTGTGCTTTAGAGCAACAACATGGCCGAAAAACGCGATTACTATGAAGTCCTGGGTATCTCCAGATCTGCTTCGCTGAATGAAATCAAAAGCGCATACCGCAAACTGGCGATGCAATACCACCCGGACAAAAACCCGGGAAACACCGAAGCGGAAGCAAAGTTCAAAGAAGCAACCGAGGCATACGAGATCCTGCGCGATGAACAGAAACGCAAGATCTACGACCAGTATGGCCATGCGGGTCTCGGTGGCGGCGGTGCGCAGGGCTTTGGCCAGGCTGCCTACTCCGATTTTTCGGACATTTTCTCCGGAACGAGCTTTGAGGATATTTTCGAAAACCTTTTTTCCGGTTCGGGATTTGGTCGCGCACGCGGCAACAATTCACCGCGCCGGGGCAGCGACCTCAGGTACAACCTGGAAATTTCTCTTGAAGACGTCTATCACGGCAAAGAAGAAGAAATTGTCATTCCCCGCGAAGAGACATGTTCCGATTGTAGCGGGTCAGGCTCATCAGACGGACGCCTGGACACTTGCCATATTTGCGGGGGTTCAGGACAGGTTCGCCGCAGTACAGGCTTCTTTTCAGTGGCTTCAACCTGCAACACCTGCGGAGGTACGGGTAAACTGATCAAGAACCGCTGCAGAACCTGCCATGGATCCGGCACAGTAACTAAAAAGCGTAAGCTGGCAATTCGCATACCTCCTGGTATCGACAGCGGTACGCGCCTGAAGATTTCGGGCGAAGGTGAAGCCGGTCCACGAGGTGGTCCGGCAGGCGATCTTTACGTCGTTGTGCAAATACGCAAGCATCCCCATTTTGAGCGCGATGGAGTGGACCTTGCCATGCATATCGATGTGCCGGTGACGACGGCGATGCTGGGCGGTGAAGTGACGGTGGAGACACTCGATAAGAGTAAGGTGAAGGTCAAGATTCCGGCAGGAACTCAACCCGATACACTTTTCCGAGTCCGTGGTAAAGGATTGCCCTACATGGGCGGCCAGGGTCGCTATGGCGACTTAATTGCGCATGCTCGCATCGACATACCGAAATCGTTATCGAGCAAGGCAAAGACACTCGTCAAAGAACTCGAAGCGGAACTGCAGGCTTCAGGCAGCGGGATTTTCGGTCGCTTCCGTCCTTAAAGTAGCGGACCGGATATGAGAAAAGAATCTGGCAGAAAACTGCGATTTGGCATCATTGGCGTAGGCCATATGGGGAGTTACCACCTCAATGTCGTATCTTCGTTAGTGACACATGAGCTCGTGGGTATTTACGACGCACGTCCCGAGCAAGCAGCGCAAAAGGCCGATCAATTTGGCACAAAGGCATTCTCCTCTTACGAGGAGCTCATTGAACAATGCGAAGCAGTAACAGTCGCTGTTCCAACTTACCTGCACTACGAAATTGCAAAAAGAGCGCTGAGCGCGGATAAGCATGTCCTGGTAGAAAAGCCCATTACCCTCGACATCGCTCAGGCGGAGGAATTGATTCATCTTGCCGAAACCAGGAACCTGATTCTGCAGGTAGGGCACGTCGAGCGCTTCAACGGCGCGGTGATGGCACTGGGAAATATCGTGACTGAACCGCTGCTGATACAGACGCGGCGGCTCAACCCCTTCAGCGGACGGATACTGGATACGGGTGTGGTACTGGATTTGCTGATCCATGACATCGACATCGTGGTAAATCTTGTCGGAAAACCTGTGGTGCGCCACGCGGCGTTCGGTAATTGCATTACTGGCAAGCATGAAGATATTGCGGTGATTGAGCTGCAGTTTGAAGGCGGCTGTATTGCTACGCTGACCGCATCGCGACTCAGCCAGTACAAAGAACGCGCGTTGACAGTGATGCAGAAGAACAATTTCCTGATCTTAAACTACGGCACGCAGGAAATCGAGATACACCGCCAGGGCAACTCTGTCACAGTGACCGCACCCGACGAGATCAAGTACTCACAGGAATCGATTGTGGAGCGCGTATTTATTCATAAGGATAACCCGCTCAAAAGCGAACACCTGCACTTCTACAACTGCATCGTGGGCAGCGAAAAGCCGCTGGTTACTGGTCGCGCTGATCTATCTACGCTCAAAATCGCGCTCGATAGCGTGAAGCAGATTACAGGTTGATTTCAGGGAACTACTGAAAAGTCAGTCGCCTTGAGACGTAGAAAAATAGTTTCAGCATCTGAGACAAAGGCACCATTCAGTGTTGC
>CAYOZO010000162.1:0-6349 GCA_964408405.1 uncultured Turneriella sp. | reverse complement strand
CGCGCACGAAGCCACGTACCGTTACCGGCTTGCCGACACGCAGAATGAGCGGCGTCTGATTATTTTTCGCCGCGAGCGCGAGACTATTCACAAGCCCGGCAGGTCTGCCGAGAGGGCCCACCGCGAGATCGAAATTACCTCGCGCGCCAATGAAGTCTTCAAGTCGCTGCTTGCGCTCTCTGATGCGCGAGCCATCCGCAAACAGGAGCGTTATATAGTAAGCGGCGCGAAGCTGGTCGAAGAGATCCTGAGTTCGCCCGCGCTTACAGCAAACCTCGATTCCATTATCCGTGAGGCAGGACACGAGCCTCTCAAAAGCAGCGTCCGGCAGCTGGTACTTTCTCCCGCACTCTTCCGTGAGCTCGATAGTTTTGGTACCCGCAGCCCGCTGGCGCTAATGCGGCTGCCACAGCTTAACACCTGGAATGCCGAAAGCGAGAGCAGCGGCGTAACAGTTTTTATCCCCTTCCAGGATCCTGCGAATGTCGGCGCCGCAATCCGCTCGGCAGCGGCGTTCGGCGCCGATCGCGTAGTGCTGCTTAAAGAAGCGGCGTCGCCCTTTTTACCGAAGGCAATCCGGGCTGCAGCGAATGCTGTTTTCCACGCGCGCCTCATGCTTGGGCCCTCACTCTCCGAGCTCGTGCGCTCTCAATCAGGAATTCTGCGACTCGATATGGCGGGTGTCGATATTGCCAATGTGCCGCTCAAAAAAGATGTCATGCTCTTGCCCGGCGTCGAAGGCTATGGCTTTACCGAAACCGGAGAGACAATTCCGGTGACTATTCCCATCGCAGGTAAGGTCGAATCGCTCAATGCACAGGCGGCGCTTTCGATCGCGCTCTATGAAATCATGCGCCGGCGGAGCGCAAAATGACCTGTGCGCTCTGCGGCGGCAGGACACGAGCGCACCTCGACAAAGCCGGCGCAAATGGCAAAATCTGGCACATCGTACGCTGCGATGCGTGCACGGTCTGGCACTTGTCGCCAATGCCTCAGAGCGAAGAGCTTTTTGCCCTCTATCAGGATGAATACTTCAAAAAGCGGAGCGACCGGGGGTATGCCGACTACACTTCAGAAAAAGTGCGGCGCTCAGTTATTTCGACTCTGGAAAAAAATCTGCACGACCTCAAATTCTTTTCATGGGAGCGTAAGCTGATTTCACGCCGGCTGCTCGAAGTGGGTTGTGCCGCAGGCCACGCAGTGGGTTATTTCACCGCGCGTGGCTGGCAGGCGCTCGGAATCGACATCGCGCGTGAAATGATTGAAGCCGGTCGCTCGCAGGGCTACAACCTGCAGTGCGCAGACTTTCTAACCTGGGATTTCCAAGGCGAACGATTTGAATTGATCACGCACTGGGCAACGCTCGAACATCTGCCCGATGCGGAAAGTTTCTTACGCCGTATGGCGAGCCTATTGGCGCCGCGCGGCAAGATCTACCTCAGTACCTGTAACACTGGCTACTTTGCCCGGCGGTACGGCAGCGCGTGGCGTTACCTCAACGTTCCGGAGCACGTCTTTTATTTCAATAAAAAATCCCTCGCGATGCTGGCAGAGAAATGCGGTCTTAAAATCACGCGCGCCTTTAGCTATGGTTCAGGCTTCACGATGCGCGAGGATGCTTCGTGGTGGTATCGAATAAAAAAGCGCGTATCCGACAAGCTCGCGCGGTATAACCTTTCGGGTGATATGATCGTTGTTGAACTGCGTAGCATCTAGCTGAGTTCTTACACGTGGCGACCTAAAAAGCCGAAACCCGCAGGCCTCGCGATTCGCTCTGCGAATCGCTGCTAAAGCGCCCTGCGGGCTGCCTGCGGGTTTCTCTCCGGCCGTTCGGGCCGGAGCACGGCTTTTTACGGTTCGCTACATTATGTGCCTAATAAACTTCTGGAACGTCTCGCGGAACTGACCGCCGTAGGGTGGGTAGAAGATCTGCATCGGGTTGAACAGGCGTGACTGCCTGAAAACCGCGCGCTCGTGCGAGAATGCCTTGAAGCCGTGGTGGCCGTGGTAGCGGCCGAGACCGCTGTTGTTGCAGCCGCCAAACGGGAGTTTAGGGTTTACGAACTGCATCAGGCAGTCGTTGACTGCAGTACCGCCCGCAGCGGTATTCCTGAGTACGTGTTCGATCGTACTTTCAGATGAGGAGAAGACGTAGAGCGCCAGGGGCTTTTCACCCTTGCGTATGTACTCCACCGCTTCGTCCAGGTGGCGGTAGGTGACGATGGGCAAAACCGGCCCGAAAATTTCTTCTTCCAGAATTCTTGCTCCTTCGCCAATATCGGTGATGACGGTGGGCGAGATGTAGTTGTCGTGTTCGTCTGTGTCGGCGCCAAAGGCTACCTGGCCGCCGTGCTTTTTCGCATCATCGATCAGGCCTTTGATGCGGTCGAAGTGGCGTCGGTTGACGATACGGCAGTAATCGGCAGAGTTGCGCCACTCAATCGGTGTCTGACCGTAAAAGCCCTTCACCGTGTCATGGATCGCGTCGATGAGCGCGAGTTTCTTGTCTTCGGATACGAGTACATAGTCGGGCGCAATGCAGGTCTGCCCCGCGTTGACCCATTTGCCCCAGGCGATGCGCCGGCCGGCTTCACGGATGTCCGCGGTGTTTTCCACTACGACCGGCGACTTGCCGCCCAGCTCGAGCGTACAGACCGACAGATGTTCGGCCGCAGCGCGCATGACGACCTTACCGATATTCGGCGCGCCGGTGAAGAACATGTGATCAAAAGGCAGTTTGAGCAGTTCGGTTGAGACTGAGGCATCACCTTGTATCACCGCCACTTCTTCTTCATAAAAGAGGTCTTTGAGTATCCGGTTCAGGAATTCTGCGGTATGCGGGGCATACTCCGAAGGCTTGAGCATCACGGTATTGCCTGCAGCAATCGCGCTGATGAGCGGCGCAATCGACAAGTTGAAAGGGTAGTTCCACGGCGCAATGATGAGCGTCTGCCCTAACGGTTCGTAGTGGATTTCACTGCGTGCAGTCCCTAAATGAATCGGAGTTTCCACGACCTTTGGACGCATCCAGTCGGGCAGGTTCTTGATGGCGTCGTGGATCTCTGCCATGATCGGCAGTACTTCGGCGAGATCTGCTTCTTCGCGAGGCTTTTTGTAGTCCTGCCACAGCGCCTGGTACAGGTTTTCGCTTTCGGCCAGGATTTTTTCTTTGAGTTTCTTGAGTTTTTCGCGGCGTTCCTGTGCGGTTGTCTGCCTGAGACTCCATTTGAACTTTTTCTGCAGTTCAAAGATTCTTATGATTTCGGATTTCACATTTTTATCAGCCATAAACTCCCCTCGCTTTCCATCTGACGGCGGCAAGATTTTTTACCAGCCTGTCAGCTACCCCGGAGAATACACCAGGAATCGGCAGAAGTCTTGGAAAAACCTGCTGAAAGGGCGAAAAAACGGCTTTACCAGCCACCCCCCGAAATCCCCCGCTGAGCCTAAGGATTATGGGTGCGCAGCAGGTGGACAAGATTTGCCTGATGCATGGGCGCGTGCTCTATATCGGCAGGCTGCCCGACCTGGCAGACCACAGGCAGGCAGCCGGTTTGCTCTGCCTCGGTTTGGAGCGACCGTTCAGGGTGCTGGCAAACGGGAAGGCGCAGGTGACGCGTTCTGCGGTGGTGCTGCCGCAGGTGATGCACGCGCTTGAGCTCGACGGGGGATTGTGTGCGTTTCTGCTGGTGGATCCCGACCACCGTGATTTCGACCAGCTGCGAGCCTACGGCGCGCGTTCGCGTGAAGAAGGTATTGCGACTGATCTCGCCAATGAGGCAGAACTTGTGCAGAAACTTAAACCCATTGTAGCGCACGGCGGCACCGATCTGCCGGCAGATGTGTGGCAGAATCTCGCGCTGGGCAGCAGCAGCGGTCAGGGTTTTGACCACCGGCTGCGCATCGTCATCGAGGAGCTGCTGCGCAACTCGCTCGAAAGTGTACCGGTTGAGAGGCTGGCAGAACTCGCGGGCATCTCGCCCTCGCGCCTGGCGCACCTGTTTAAAGAACACGTGGGTATCCCGATCAGGATGTTCCGTGCATGGGCGCGGCTCAAGACAGCGGCGCTTTTACTCAAAGAGGGGGCGAACCTGACCGAAGCTGCGCACGGGGCCGGTTTCTACGACTCCGCGCATTTCACCAATACGTTCAAGGAGAATTTCGGTCTGCCGCCTTCTGCGGTGTTCAGCCCCCACCGGCAGCTCATCTGGTATATCCACCCGGCGCAATAACGCGCCTTCAGATCAGACCGAGGTCAGGTGCGAGAGAATTTCGGCATTGCCCGGCGCATACTCGAGCGCGCGTTTGAGAGTCTTGCGGGCAGCGGCCGTATTGCCGCGGTTGGCATAGAGCATACCCAGTGTGTCGAGATAAGAGGCATTCTTGGGCTCTTTGGTCAGCGCTTTTTTGACCATGCTCAGCGCATCCGTATAATTCTTTTCAAGCCTGCAATAGACGTAGGCCAGAGAATTAAGCCCGTTGGCGTTTTCCGGGTCGTTTTCCAGGAGGCGCGAGAGAACTTTCTCCGCTTCAAAAAGCTTGTTTTGTCGCTCGAGGCAGTAGCCGAGCATATTCATCAGCTGCAGATCATTCCTCCGGTCGCGCGTCGCCTCGGTCAGAATTGTCTCTGCTTCGCTGAACTTCTTGCGCTTGAGCAGCGTGAGCGCGAGAAGCTTGCGCACATCCGGCAGCAAACGCAGCTCGTCGAGCTCCATGATGCGGCGGAACATTTCTTCGGCGCGGTCCCACTGGTGCAGCTGGAACAGGCAGAGCGCCTGGTAGTAGCTGAATTCGAGATCGCCTGGCACGATGGTAATCGCATCTTCAAAGCGGGCGAGCGCCTGGACAAAGTCTTTGCGCCGGTAGGCGCGCTTTGCCTCCTGCTTGATACGCGTGAGCTCCTCGACCTGCGTAAGCGAGAGCTCAGACTGCGCTACCGGCTGCTTCTTGAGCAGCGGGTTGTTTGCAGCAGGGTTCAGGTATTCGCTGATAGAGATAGTCTTGCGCTGCTTATCCGGGGATATGGAGCCTGAGTTTTTCGTAGTCTGTGGCATCAATTGTCAGCGGAGTGATTACGGTGCAACCCTTGTCGAACCAGTAGAAATCAGTCTCCTTTTCCCCCCCGTGGCTTAGTACCGAGCCGCCGAGATTGAGCAGCATACTGCCATCCTCGCGCGTAACTCTCTGGTAATTATCTCGGTAGATTCGCCTGCCCAATTTAGCCCATTTTATGTCACCAGCGTCCTCTGCAGTCATGGGGATATTCACATTGAGCAGGAAGTTCTGGTCCGCGTTCGAAGAAAAACGCGCGAAGATTTCTCCGAAAATCCCGGCTACTTTGGCAAAGTCGCCGGTCGCATCCAGATAGCCGCTCGAAACAGCAAAGGAGGGTACGCCGTGCAGAAAACAGTGCCGCGCGGCGCCGACCGTGCCGCTGTACCAGATATCCTGGCCCATGTTGACTCCCTTGTTGATGCCGCTGACGCAAAAGTCGAAGGGCGGGGCAAAACCGCCGTGCAGCGCCACGTTGACGCAGTCCACGGGATACGCATCGACCTCATACGTGCGCTCGTCGAGGCGAATCACTGGTACGTCATTGTGAATCGAAAGCGCCATACTGGTGGCACTCTTCTCTTCGGCCGGGGCAAATACCCAGGTTTCGCCAAATTCTTCGAGCTTCTCGCGTAGCCGCAAAAGGCCTGGAAAAGACAGTCCGTCGTCGTTGGAAATCAGTATTCGCATATCACTCCAGTTCTTTGTTGTACGGGCTTTGTGGAAATGCCTCACGGAGTTTGGCCCGGAAGGTTTCAAACTCCCGCTGTTTGCCGATCGCCCTGAATGCCAGCGCCGCCCGCCAAAGGGATTTTTCGTAGATCGTCTCGTCGCGGTTTTCAGCGTAAGCTATGCGGCTGAACTCGCGGGCTGCTTCTTCGAATTCCTTGCGTGAGTAGAGAATCTCGCCCACCATAAGGCGCGCTTTGAGCCAGATTGCCTGATCCTCTTTCTGCGATATCTGCCGGAAATAATCGATGGCCTTTGTTGTGTCACCCAGCGCGAGCGAAACTTCACCGAGCATGAAACGCGCGCGGCCAGCGGTCTCCCGGTTTTTCAATAAAGGCAGCAGCAGGTCGCGGCATTCTGCGTACTGCTGTTGAAGCTGTCTGAACCGCGCGGCTGCGAGTGCCATTTCATCGCGCAGGCGGGCATTTTCGGCGAATCTGCGGTTCAGTTTATCGGCTTCTGCGAATCCCGCTGCGAAGTTGCCGGATGTTTCATAGCGGCCCAAAAGCAGTTGTGCTGCGCGAATAATTGTCTCTTCGCGCGCATCTTCATGGCGAATCAGCGCACC
>CAYOZO010000161.1:0-6384 GCA_964408405.1 uncultured Turneriella sp. | reverse complement strand
TTTCGCATATGTTCAGGCGAAACGCGGCCCCGGCTCGCGCAAAAAATCGCCTTTTTGATTTTTTGCATGAGTTAGCGCACAGGCTCATAATACTGCTTGACAGACACGAATAGCAGCGTCTAGGGAGCCCATGCGCCTCTCGATACTCTTCTCCATTCTAACGGCTTTGTTGGTTGCCTGCACCAACCGGCCGACGGTTAAGGACCTGGACGGCGCGGTCAAGGGCAAAGTCTCGCCCCGGCTTGCCGATGGATCGCCCATCTCCAGCGACGATGCCGACGAATACAGCCCATACATAGTCGAACTCTCGGATGGATACCTCGCGCTGCTTTTTGGTTCCAATCGCGGCATTGACGGATGCTCGCCGGGATATCATGGCATTCTGGTGGCAAAATCGCTATCGGCTTTCGACGGCGAATCGCTGCCGTATTTTGCCGAGCCCGTGCCAATCAATTTAAGCGGAACAAATTTCTGTGTCTCTGGTTCGGTTCATTTCGGCGCAATTGCCTATGGCACAAGTGTCAAAGTATATTACGACGATAGCGGATACGTATCTTCCACGATAGTCAATCCGACAGATGGCAGCTACTCGTCGCCCTATCCCATTAATAACGGCTTGCGGATGTATGATACTCTTATTGGTATATCCGCTGGTGGGTATCTGTTCGGCAGGGACTCTTTTGGCATTGTGAGGATGTTTGACCCCAACAGCAATGACCCAGGTACAGAGCTTCCAGCTCTCGAAGGCGCTGCCAGTTTTGTTCACCTACCGGCGGACCTTACCGGCGACGAATATGCCGGCATCTTCACGCCTGGCTATGGCGTTGCCATGGCAACCTTCTCCGGCGAGATCAGCTTGCCTTTTTTGGCGCTCGAAACCGCGCTCTTCGAAAGTGGTCTGACTGTTAAATCATTTGGAGCATTCTCAGCGTCCGATATCGCATCCAATTTGGTACTTTTCTCGGCAGACGGCAATGCCTCAGAAGATATTTACGTTATCAACAGCCATACTGCGGGCGACCTTTGGGCGCTTGCGCTCCTGGGAGGGTTTCTGCAATAGCGTTGGATGAATTCCACGATGCTTGATAGCACGCAAGGAGACAGACAATGAGAATATTTCGACATTTCGCTGCTGTAGCAGTGGTTTCTCTCGCCGCCTGCAGCAATTATAACCTCTTGAATCGCCTGGAAAATCCGGGCTCAGGAGATTCGGCAAACGGTGGGCAGAACTCAGGAATTACTGTTATACTGTACCTTTTCCCTACCTCTACAAGTATGGCTGGTAATCTCAAGGGCGCATACGCCACCGCACGCGAAGGCGCGGATCAGCAGTGCATCGGCAGCCGCGCCGCATTGACTTTTCCGGATAATCGCTGCAACCAGGTGCGAGCTTTCATATCGCTCAGCTCTACTGATTCCATTGCGAACATGCCGGGAAACTACGGAATTCCGACTAACCAAAGTATCAACGCGCCAAACAACTTTACGCTTGCATCGGACTGGAACACTCTCATCGCTGGTAGTAGCGGCAATTCGCTCGCTCCCAACGTTATGCCGGCTGCAACAGCCTGGTGGTCTTTCTCAGAACCCGGTGGCACGTACGATACTGTTAAAAACTGTTCCGGCGGTGGCGATGGCAGCTCCGGGCCTCTTGGTTCATTTGCCGACTCTTCTGCTACAGGTGCCGCGTGGTTAGCAAACAACTCACAAAACTGCGACATTACAGCTTTCCTTGTCTGTATCTGCTTCTAAATTATAACCGAAACTCCATATCGTCGTAGGCTGGCTCGGCTTTGCCTTGCCAGTGAGCAATCAGTTCGCCGTGCAGGTACTGGTGCGAAAGATGGCCGATCACGCCCCGACTGGGCTCGAAGCGCGCAATGAGGTCGAGCGCCTCCTGATGGTTGATGTGCGAAACATGCGGCTTGTCAATCGGTGAACCCAGGTACAAAACCTCAAGCCCCTGCAGGTATTTTTCATCATCGGGATGTATTTCCTTAAAGTCGGTCAAATAGCCGAATCTGCCATTGACCACGAAACCCGTGCTGAGTACACCGGCCTTAGGAATATGCACCATACGAATCGGCTGGAACTGCATACCACCAAGGTTTAACTCTTCGTAGCCATCTTCTTCATTGCCGGGAAATGCCTGCAGGTTCAGATGCGGAACATTGCTGTAGATCGCCTTTTCGCGTATATACGGGTAACGACTGAGAATCACTTCATGCGTCTGTATGTTCGCATAACAGATAAGCTCCGCCTTGTGGTCAAAGGTAAAGGGCCGCAGGTCGGGCAGGCCATCCAGGTGATCAAAATGGAAATGCGTATATAGCACGGCATCGAGAGTTCTCACGCCCGCGCGCAGCATCTGGTAGCGCAAGTCGGGTCCGGTGTCAATGAGCACATTACCTTCTGCCTGAAAAAGCAGAGAAGCCCGCAGTCGCCGGTCAAATGGGTCGTGTGAGGTGCAAACTTTGCACTGGCAGGTAAGAACCGGTACACCGGTCGAAGTACCGCTGCCGAGCACTGTTATTTTCATAGTGGATGCAGGCTTTACCTGCCTCTACTAGGATTTTAACAGCTTCTCGATTTCTTCTTTCATTGCCTCGTAAGATCGCTCTTTCTGATACAGCACGCCATTCATGAAGATCGTGGGAGTTCCCCTGACACCTATCTTCTGGCCGTAGCGCATATCCGCTTCAATTTCTGCCCTGATGGCGCCGTCACGGTCGGCAGCGCACTGTCTGTAGTTCTGCATATTGAGTCCGATGGACTGTGCTATACTGTCCAGCTGTGCCTGCGACATATCGAGCGAGCGGCCATTGTAAGGAATCGAAAACACCCGCGACTGGAACTCAAAATACTTATTCTGCTTACCCGCGCATGCAGCCGCAATATGACTCGGCATTGCCTGCGGATGAAAATCCAGCGGAAAGTTTCTGAACACCCACTTAATCTTACCCTGGTATTCTGCTTTGATACGCTGTACATCCGGCTGCATCTGCCTGCAGTATGGGCATTCAAAGTCGGAAAATTCCGTAATCACTACTTTTGCGTCTGGCTTACCCCAGAAAGGCTTACCCTCATTGGTAATTTTTACCGTCGGCGCAACGGGTTCTTTAAGGTTAAATTTGAAATTGTAAGCCCTGAATAACTCTGAAGTCAGAGAATCCCGGGCGCCCTTTTCGTTGTTTTGCACCAGCTGCTGACGAATGCGGTCTTTCACCAAAGCAAATGGCTGGTTGATACGGGACTTGTTGTATTCGTAAAACTGCCGAATCTGCTCTTCGCCGACGTTGCTGCGCCGCTTAGCCATCTCGCTTTCCACGAGTTGTCCCACGGTGATACCACGCTTCTTAGCTTCGGCAGCAAAGATCATTTCGCGCGCCTTCTCAAAAGCCGCTTGCTGCTTTACCTGAAATTCCTTCAAACGGATCTCGTAGAATTCCTGCTCATTGTCCGCTTCGACATCCTTCGTCGTCACCGAACCGCCGTCAAACGTTGCCAACGTTTCATTCTGGCCCCCGCAAAGTGTCGATACCGAAATCGCCAGCAGGAGGATAGCAACCCAAAAAACTTTCTTCATGGCATCTGTTAATCTAATTTCACTGAGCGTGGAAAGTCTTTTTGCAATCTGCAATTTTAACCGGTGAAACAGAAAATTCAACATCGACCGATCCACAGCAGAATTACCGGTCAGTTACCCACAGTTCTCCACTACCCAAGCCGAAGACAATCCCACTGTGGAAAAAGAGACATAATCACGCGACATAATCCACAGCAGATCTTCATAAAAATCAACGAAATTCCCGCATTTTTGCGGTTTTTCCACTTTTCCACATGATTATTAGTATTATAATAGCTAGACACTTATATACAGATACATAATATAATGCCCGTCGTTGAATCGCAATACCGCAATCCGCAACTGCTAAAAAATCCTCACGTGCACACAGTGCTCTGCGCTGTGCTCAGAAAAAGGCCACAGGTCGCCTATGTGCGTGAACGGCTCGAACTGCCCGACGGCGACTTCATCGACCTCGACTGGTCAACGCGCGACGCGCAGCGCCTTGTTATCTTGTCGCACGGCATGGAAGGCTCGAGCAAAAGCAAATACATACTACATACGGTCCAGGCGATCAACCAGGCTGGCGTGTCAGCCGTTGCGTGGAATATGCGCGGCTGCTCGGGCGAAACCAACCGCAAGCTGCATTTTTACCACAGCGGTAAGACAGAAGATCTTGCCGCCGTGGCAGACCATGCGAGGAAAAAGGGATTTAAAAAAATTTATCTTGTGGGTTTTAGCCTGGGGGGTAATCTCACACTGCTTTACCTCGCGCGTGCAGCAGAAAAAGTCCGTCGCGAAATACAGCGTGCGGTAGCCATCTGCGCACCTGTTGACCTTGTCAGTTCGCAGGATCAGATCGAACGCAGAGAAAATCGCCTCTACCTTAAACGTTTCTTGCGCGATTTCCACAAAAAATTCGAGCGTAAGCGTGCACATCGCAGGATCTATATCGACACGCGCAACTTTAACCGTCGTATTCGCACGCTCGCTGACCTCGATGCGCACTACACCGCCCCGTGGAACGGCTTTCTGAACGAGAAGGAGTACTACCGTTCTGCCAGCTCACTGCCGCTGTTGCGACAGATACGCGTACCGACATTGCTCATTAACCCTAAAGATGACACGTTCTTAAGCGATAATTGTTATCCTGTCGCCGAGGCAGAGAATTCTCAGCTGTTTCATCTCGAGATGCCCGAAAGAGGCGGCCACTGCGCTATGCTGACCGACTATCGCCTGCGCGAGTCATACATGGAACGGCGCATACTGGAGTTTTTGCAACTCACGACGATCGGTGCGTAACCGCAGGAGCTCCCACGCAGATTTCGGAAAATCTGCCGCTTGGGTTGCAGATGCCGCGATTGGCCGTGCAAATTGCTGGCAAAACGGGCTTTCACCAACTTTTCGCGGCTTCAGGTACCTGCGTTAGCTGCTTATCAAAAGCCTAACGCAACGGGCTCACGATGTGCCGTAAGGTGCTCTTTGCGACGCGCGTGTAGGTGGCCGTGGTGCGTATGTGCTCGTGGCCCAGCAACTTCTGGATATGCCGGATGTCGGTGCCGCCCTCGAGCAGGTGTGTGGCAAACGAATGGCGCAGGCTGTGGCTGCTTGCTGCCTTCTTGATGCCAGCTGCCCTGATCGCGCGTTCGACAACCTTCTGTAACGAACGCACCGCAATCGGTCGCCCCCGCTGGTGCGAAGATTCAAACAAAAAAGCATGGCCCGGCCTGCCGCGCATCAGTTCAGCCAGCACATCACGCTGGATTTTTGAAATTATCGTCAGCCGATCCTTACGCCCTTTTCCGCGTTCGACAGTGAGTGTGTTTTCCGCAAGACCAATATTTGCTACCCGCAGCTTCACAACTTCGGACACCCTGAGACCCGACGAATACATAAGCGAAACCATCGCCCAATGCTTGCGATTCTTAATGGCCGCTAAAAGCCTGCCTATCTCGTCCGTGGAGAGCACAACCGGCAGCGGTTTATCACCCCGCGACGTCCGAATCAACCGAAAGTCTGCGGTTCTGCCATTGCTCTCGCAAAAAAGTTTCAAAGCCGCACGAAATCCCCTTAAGCCTTGGTTGGTGAAACCCTGTCCGCGCCGCGCTAGCATGAATTCCATGGCCACACGCTCGCTCACCTGGGGTGTCAGCGCCTGCTGTCGGCTATGCAGCCAATCGGCAAACGCCAGCATGTCGCGCGTGTACGCCTTCAGCGTCGCCTGCGAATAGTTGCGCACGCGCAGCACCTGGCGCATGTTGTTGAGATAAGCCTGCAGCGAACCATTGTTGAACCTTTGCGCCCGCGTGCGTGGGCTTACAGGCGGGGGAGTGATGAGCTGTAAGGGCCTGGCAACCGCAGGACGCTGCGCGTGGTACTCGCGCAGAACAGCCGCCCGCTTCTGTTCACTGACACCCAGCGCAGAAAAGTAGGCTAGCAGATCAGCCTCAGGAATCGCCTTCAGCGAACGCGCAAAGACATTCTCGACTTCGCGCACCATTTCTGCGAGTCCGCTCACAAATAGAACATAATTAGAACATGTACGACGTAAAGCGTTTTTTAAAAATTTTCTCCCGCCAGCCAGCGAACTATAAGCTTCTACCATCTGTGCGCCGATGGTGCGCTGCTCTGATACTCTAATAGTAGTCCTGGTGTGAAAGCGGCTGGCGGGTCGTTACACGTCATACAGATAACACGTCACCTTTAGGTCAAATGTACGTGTAACAGTTGACAACGCGTATATTACCCGCCGGGCAGGGAATAGACGTTATCGGCCATTGTTGGCCCCTTCGAGCGCGCGATGTCGTTTGTAAGTAGTC
>CAYOZO010000160.1:0-6473 GCA_964408405.1 uncultured Turneriella sp. | reverse complement strand
TACCTATTACCCGCATCCGGGCACGTTCGTTATGAGCGATCCTTCGGTTGCTACCCAGGATATGCAAACGGCGGTCCAATTAGCCGGTGCAAAGACGCTCATTTTTCAGGAGGTCGGATATCCCACTCACACGGATCTCAACGCCTCTGAAACTAAACAATGGCAGTTTTTAGACAACGTACTCACAGCCTGGCCAAACATAGGGTCAGACAAACTGCCATTTCTGAGCCTTTTTAAGCGCAGAGATTATTACAACGATACCGCAAGCTGCGGCACTTCCGGGACCACATTCAACAAGTTTATGTGCTCGCTCGGCATAGTTAATAACGATCAAACTCCCAAGATTGCCTGGGGCTCCCTGCCCGCGAAATTGTCGGCTATAGGAATACCGGCCAACTGAATTGACGCCGGGAAAAGTGCTGCAAAGCTGACGGCAGGCAATGAGGCAGTCTTCGAGCAAGCGCCGGGTAAAGAAAGGGCAGCCGGCCGCAGCGCTGGCGGAAATCGACGTAAAAGTTGACCAGAGTTCTGCGCCGCATCAGGTGAGGGGGCTTGGCGCATGGGCGATGCGCGGTAAGGCCACGGTTGCCATGGCCGCGCCGGCAATCGGACGGTTCGCCCGTAGCCAGCAGAAGATTCTTACCTGGATTAAAAAGAAGCGTAACGAACGCCTTACGCTCATGTTCATTCCGCACAATGAACTCAGGATTCGTAATTATCATATCAGTAACCTGACACTGATCATCATTACCTCGTTCCTAGGACTCATCCTGCTCGTGAGCGCCTTTCTCGTGATTCGGCACAACAGCACAATACTGGAAGTCGATAAGCTGCGCGTTTCGCACAAAGATGCCGAGGTGCAGTTTGCGAAGGTGCGGCAGGAAATTATCGAACTCAGCAAATCGTACGAAGATATCCGGCAGAACCTGAACTCCCTCTATTCTCTTTCAAAAACCGGCGATAAAGGCGCCGCCTCGGGGCAGGGCCCGGACAGCTTTGCGGCGCAGCTCGCAGAACTGCAGCAGAAGACCAGCCAGAGTAATGATCCGGAGAAAATTCCATTGGAGATTTTTCTGATGAACCGGATGCTCCACGACATGGAAATTTCGCGTGGTTCGCTGGGGCAGGTGCAGGAGTACCTGAAAAAGCGCGAGCGCGTGCTCAAGAACACGCCAACAATATGGCCGGCGCAGGGTTATATCATTAATCCATTCGGCTTTGTGCGCATGGCGCACCGGCTAAACGTTGGCTACAATCCGGGTGTGGATATTGCCGTGCCGCACGGTGCAGTGGTACAGGCGACTGCGCCGGGTATCGTCGTCAGTATCAATAAAGAAGCGAACCTGACCTATACGGTGCGCATTCGCCATAACTATGGTTATGAGACAGTTTACAAAGGTATTGAGATGGTGACCGTCTCGCAGGAAGAAAAGGTTAACAAGGGAGAACACATTGGTCACGTCGGTCATGCCGACGATAATTTCGAAAGTATTCTCCACTACGAAGTGCATATTGGCGTTGAGGCGGTAAATCCGATGCCCTACTTGCCACTGGCGGGAGCATAAAGAATCCCCATGAAAAAACAGGCAGACGCAGTTGCGGTCGTATCGAGTTATGTCGGGCAGGGCGATAGTTTTCACGGTGATTTCCAACTGACCGGCGCGCTGCGCGTTGACGGCACGGTAAGTGGTACCGTGCGCACAACCAGCCAGGTCATTATCGGGCCTACCGGCCATGTCAAGACCAACGTCGAGGCAGATAGCGTGATCGTCTCCGGACGTGTTGACGGCAACATTTATGCGCTCGATTTTGTGCATCTCCTGAAAAACGCGCGCGTCATGGGAGATATCGTTGCGGCCAATCTGGTTGTCGATGAGGGAGTCATTTTCGAAGGCCGGGCGCGCATCAACCATCTCAACGTCGGCAGTTGATCCATCGGATACTTGTCAGGTCTTTTGTCTATCGGCCTGGGGCTTAAGCACCGGAGCAAACTGGCCGATAATCCAAGAGCAGATGGCGCAGGCGATCCTGCCACAGCAGACGACAACCGTGAAGGGCCTCAACACGCGGCAGAGCGCCAATACGGCGCGGCCGCAAAATGTGGGTCAGCGCAGCGCAGCGCCGGTCTTTGCATCGCTCGTCGCACAGATTGTCCACAAGAGTAAATCCGACAAAGAAAAGACGGTCGAAGATCTAATGGCTGAGCTCGACGACGAGGAGCGTAACTTTGCCGAATCGCCCTCGCGCGAACGCTTTGAGACGTACCGCAAGACAGTTAAATTGCTTTGCTCGATGCTGCTGAACCGTGGCTATCGCCTGCACGGGTGGGAGGACAAGCGCAAGCGGCGCTACGAGATTATCAAGACCATCGACAGCCGCCTCGCACAGCTCTATACGGGTTTGCTGCGCCGCAACCAGGATGTCGTGATCGCGCTGCACCTGATGGGGCAGATACGCGGACTTATCTTTGACCTTCAGGCCTGAAACAGAATCTACATTTTTGCCAGCACGTTCTTCGTGGCTTTAGGCTTTGTTGCTTTGATCTTCAACGCCCCTTGCAGTACCGTATCGATGACTTTACGATCAGCATTGCTGATACCAGGTTTGTAGATACGCACGAGCGCATCGCCTTTGCTGCATTGTTCGCCGCGGTGTTTCAGCATTTCGAGTGAGACGCGGTCATCGATTGCGTCCTCAGTTTTTTTGCGGCCTGCGCCGAGCTCCACCATCAGGTTACCGATTGTGCGGCTGTCGGCATGCGCAAAGTATCCGTTGCCCGGCGCGCGGTAGATATGTACGTCGGCGGATTTGCTGTCAGCAAATGCGGTAAGTATCTCTTTTGCCTTGCTGCGTAAGCCTGCGAGGTCACCTTTTTGCGCAGCAATCCATTCTTCCATTTTCTTCTCGAGCGCTCCGGATTGCCAGATACCCATCAATGTCTTGATCGCTTTCGCCCGGGCCTGCTTGTCGCTCCGTGCACGGTGGTCGAGCATTGCTGCGGCAAGCTCGACCGTGATTTCCACGAGCGGTGCGACGAGCAGTTCTTCGCGGCTCAAGTTTGCCTTCTTCACGTAGATCTTGTTTGCTGTTTCGAGATAAATGCCCGAGGGCCGGCAGAATTCAAACGCTTCATAAGTTTCAATTGTATTGCCTGTATAAAGTCCAAGCGGAAAATCCATTGCAGTGATGAGACAGGTGGTTTTGACCCCGGCCGCGCGCGCAGTATCGGCAATCGATTTTGCCAGCGCTTTAGCGGCGGGCAGAGTCTGCATGAAAGCTCCGCTGCCGCATTTGACATCCATCACAAGCTCGTCGAGGTCTTCGGCCAGTTTCTTCGCGAGTATCGAGGCTGTAATGAGGGAGATTTCATCGACCGTGGCCGTCACATCGCGCAGTGCGTAGATTTTTTTATCGGCTGGCGCAATGTCCGCGCTTTGCCCGATGATAAAGCAGCCGACGCGTTGGAGCAATTCTCGTAGCCGGGCAGGATCGCTCTCGAAGCGGTAACCGGGTATCGCGCCGAGTTTATCGAGTGTGCCGCCGGTGAATCCCAGACCGCGGCCTGAAATCATCGGAACTTTCTTGCCAGCAGCTGCCAGCCAGGGCGCAAGCATCAGAGAAATTTTATCTCCCACCCCACCGGTGGAGTGCTTATCGACCTTGATGCCCTTGACCGCAGAAAAATCGAGGCGTCGCCCGCTCGCGGCCATCGCGCTCGTCAGGTAACTGCGCTCGGTCACATCCATGCCACGCCAGCAAATTGCCATGAGCAAAGCGGTAATCTGGTAGTCAGGAATTTCGCCGCTCGTTACTCCCCGGATAACGGTCTCAATTTCCTCTTTGGAAAGCTTTAGTCCTGCCTTTTTGCGCGCGATGATGTCGTTCATGGTAAATTCTGCAAAGTAAGCTGACGCGGACAAGTGAATAAGAGCCTGTGCGCCAACTCACAGTGTCTTGATTGACTGTTCATAGGGCGGCTGAAAGTTCGCTGATGCTGCGCGCTACTATCCTTCTTGCTTTGCTCGTATTTTCCCGCTGTGGTCTTGCTCCGGTTAGTCTTCCACCTGATCTGCATAGCGGTCTCAGAGCGGGAGATCTCAGGTTCGATTACCTGCCGCAGGAGAAACAATTAAGACTTACCGACCTGAGGCAGAACCGCATTATCCTGCGTCTGCCGCTTGCGCCAGGATCTATTTCTTCGCCACGCCGCAGCCTCGGTCGACGCCGTGCGCGAACACCTCGCGAGCTATAAGATGCAGGAAACGGTGCGCGAGCACTGCGAGCTGGCAGAAATTACGGACGCCGGTGCCACAGCTGTGACGATCAGCCTGGTCGGGGAGCTTCAATGTTCTCAGAATACAACTACAGTGGATATCTCTTTTACCCAGGAAAAAGACTCAGTAGCACTCAAAGTAGCAGCGCGCGATAAGCGCTTTAACCGTTTGCTTTTACGCTTCATGGCAGAAGATGGCGAGCGCGTATTCGGCGGCGGCGAACAGTTTACGCACCTCGACCTCAGAGGCCGGCGTGTGCCGATGCTCAGCGAAGAGCAGGGTATCGGGCGCGGCGCTCAACCCATAACTTTTGGCGCAAATATCATGGCCGGCGCGGGCGGAAGCGATGTTACGACTTATGCTCCTGTGCCTTTTTTCATGACCTCTGCTTTTCGCTCATTCGAAACCATGCAGTCTGCCTACCAGCTGTGGGATTTCAAAAGTGACCCATACTGCCTCGAAATCTGGGATAACTCACTCGAGCTGCGGTTCAGTACGGCAACAAGCTACGCCGAACTACTCAGACGCTACACAGCGCGTACGGGACGCATGCAGCCTCTGCCCGATTGGGCTTCAGGCACCATACTCGGTGTGCAGGGCGGAAGAGAGAAAGTCGAACGCGTCTTAGATGCTGCGCTAAAAGCAGGAAATCCCGTAACGGCGATCTGGATACAGGATTGGGTGGGCCGGCGATTGACGAGTTTTGGCTCGCAACTATGGTGGCGCTGGTTGCCCGATGAGACTCAATACCCGGATTTTCGCTTCTGGGTACAGAAGCTGCGTGCGCGCGGAGTGCGGACTCTGGGTTATATCAATCCCTTTCTCGCCGACGAGGGGCCAATTTTTTCTGAAGCAAAGGAAAAAGGCTATCTGGTGCGCAATAAGAGCGGCGAACCGTATAAAATCCAAACCGCAGGATTTCCTGCATACCTCGTCGACCTTTCGAATGCTGATGCGCGTAATTATCTCAAGAGCATCATCAAAAAGAATCTCATCGGTAATGGTTTCGCGGGGTATATGGCCGATTTCGGCGAGTGGCTGCCGTGGGATGCGGTGCTTGCTTCGGGCGAAAGCGCTGCGCTCTGGCACAACCGGTACCCTGTCGAATGGGCGCGGCTCAACCGCGAGGCGATACGCGAGGCAGGTTACGAGCGTGAGGTGGTATTCTTCACTCGCGCGGGTTTTGCCGGTTCGGCGGAGCACTCAACGCTCTTCTGGCTGGGCGACCAGATGGTGAGCTTTGACGAGTACGACGGCCTTGCCTCTGCAGTGACCGGGCTTTTGACCGGTGGCATTTCAGGCATTACGCTCAACCACAGTGACATCGGTGGTTATACCACGATCAATAACCCGGTAAAAAATTACCACCGCAGCCGTGAGCTTTTCTTACGCTGGGCGGAGTTTGCGGTGTTTACGCCATTCTTCCGCACGCACGAAGGTAACCGCCCGGAAAAAAATTACCAGGCTTACAGCGACGATAGGATTGTCGCCGAATTTGCCGCGCTGGGTAGGCAGCACCTGGCGTTGAAACCATATTTTGCGCAACTGATGGCCGAGGCTGCCAGAACTGGTATGCCGCTCGCGCGGCCGGTCTTTCTGCATTATCCGGCCGAGCAGATAACCTACGAGCTGCGCCACCAGTTTCTGCTCGGCCGTGATCTGCTGGTAGCTCCCATTATTGAGCCTGGTGCAACAAGCGGTCGCATCTACCTGCCTGCCGATACCTGGATCGAGTCTTCGACCGGGAAAAAAATTGCGGGACCGCAATGGTACACCTTTGCGGCCCCGTTGGGTCAACCGGTCGCCTTTATTCGCGAGAGTGCAGCGCAGCGTGATCTGCTGCTTAAGGCTCTGCGCTGAAGCTAACAGGATGTTGAAAAAATACCGTGCTCGCTGCAGACGCCGCGATTTCTTAGCGAAATCGCTCGCAAAACGGCCATAAATGGCCTGTCTGCAGCTGCGCCCGGTTTCAACATCCTGCTTTATGGCTGTTTTTCAACAGCCTGCTGATATGGTGCGCGATCCCGCTTGCGAGAGAAATTTGTCCTATTGTGCTCCTTCTGTCACGCCTTTTTCTAACCCGGGCATCAGAGGAAACAGAAACGCCTTCACGACGATTGATCAGACCGCCGGGGCACCCGTCGTTCGCGGGTTGGTTACCGCATGACCTTACTTTCATCGGGAGCTGCCTTTGTCTAA
>CAYOZO010000159.1:0-6507 GCA_964408405.1 uncultured Turneriella sp. | reverse complement strand
CGAGGCGCCAAAAGGCGCGAATTTTTGCCGATTTTCGCACATGTTCAGGCGAAACTCAGGCCCCGCCTCGCGCAAAAAAAATCGCCTTTTTGGCTTTTTGCTTGAGTTGGCGCACAGGCTCCTAGTAGGCCAGCAAGAGAACAAAAAACGGTTTTCGCTGTGTCCGAAATGCAGTTTCGCTGAAGTGTTATGATAGCTGAAGATACCAGCGCTCAGGACAAAGCCAAACGTTTCTATATAGAAACATATGGCTGTCAAATGAATGAGTACGATTCCCTGCTGGCCGCCAAGATTCTGGAGGAAGGCGCGACGCGGACTTCCGATGCAGCTGAGGCGGATCTCATATTGCTAAATACCTGCGCTATTCGGGAGAATGCGCACCAAAAGGTGTACAACCGGCTGCGCGAATTCGGCCACCTGCAAAAGCGCGGAGCGCGCATCGGTGTACTTGGCTGCATGGCGCAAAATCTGCGCGAAGATCTGCTCTACGAGAATCTGCCCATTGATTTCATTATGGGGCCCGATGCGCTGCGAAATCTGCGCTCGGTGACAGGCGGCACATCCGAGCAAAAGAGTTTTCTCACCCTTTCCCGCACGGAAACGTATGACGACATCACCCCGTCATTCGAGCACCATATGCGCGACCGCGAAAACCGCACGACTGCATTTGTCACTATCCAGCGTGGCTGCGATAATTTCTGCGCCTTCTGTGTTGTGCCTTACACTCGCGGGCGGGAACGCTCGCGCCCGCTCACGAGTATAGTCGATGAGGTCGGCTCGCTGGTGCAAAACGGGGTTAAGTCTGTTGTGCTTCTGGGCCAGAACGTCAATTCTTACAGCCATGGCGATGCCAGGTTCGTTCACCTGATCAAGGCGCTGCTGCGGCAAACGGAGATTCAGCGGATCTATTTTACCTCCCCGCACCCGAAGGATTTTCCGCTCGAGCTCATTGACCTGATGGCAAATGAAGAGCGATTTGCCAACCAGGTCCATATACCGCTGCAGGCAGGCGCCAACGCAACGCTAAAGCGTATGAAGCGCAACTACACGCGCGAACAGTTTCTGCAAATAGTAGATAACTTTCGCTCGCGCGTTCCCGACGTCGCGATTTCAACAGATGTCATCGTCGGTTTTCCCGGCGAAAGCGACGCTGACTTTCGCGAAACGCTCGAGGTTATGGAGCTTGCTGACTTTGATTCTGCTTTCATGTTTGCCTACTCTGAGCGCAGGGGAACCATCGCCCAGCGCCTGTATCCCGATGACATTCCTGACGATGTCAAAAAGGCGCGCCTGGCCGAACTCATTGATCTGCAGCTTGCGCGTTCTCTGCGTAACAACCGGCGCTACATTGGCAGAACTGTTACGGTCATGGCGGAGCAGCCCTCGCGCCGAAAACCCAGCGAGTGGGTAGGGCGCATGCGCAACGGGCGTAAGGTAGTCTTTGCCCCGGCAAGTACAGTCGACGGCGCTTTCGCGGGCAGAATGCTTGACCTGACAATACACGATGCATCCAGCCAGGTTCTGCACGGGCGCGTAACCAATGGCTGAAGAAGTCCTCCGCTTTGAGAATGTCTGGTATGGCAGCGACATCGTTCGTGACCACGTTGATAATGTTAATTTCTCACTCCGCCGCGGCGAAGGCATGCTCATTAGCGGTCCCGAAGGCAGCGGCAAGAGTCTCATACTCGATCTCGTTATGGCCAAGAGACTGCCAAAACTGGGCACTATCTGGCACGACGGAGTTATTCTCGATCTGAAAAATGAAGCAGAAGTAGAAAAACTCCGCTTCTCGGTGGGTTACGTGGGACAAACAGCAGGCCTGATAAACAACCTCTCGGTGCTGGAGAATATCATACTTCCGTTGCGTTATCATACAGACATGAAAGATGAAGAGCTGTTTGCTGCGGCTGCCCTCTGGATTGATCGCTACGAGCTCGGACATCGCAAAAACGCCCGTCCGGTTGCGCTCTCTGCCTCTGAAGTCATGCGGACTGCACTGATTCGTGCGCTGGTTGTCGAGCCGCGCATCCTGCTGCTCGATTCGATTGTCGATGCGCTCTGCCCGCTGGCTTCCCGCAGGATGCTGGAATTGCTTTTTGAAGACATCCGCCTGCGAAATATTACGTATATCCTCACCTCATATCATCCCGCGATTTTTTATGGACTGGATCTGAAATTCATTCTCCTCTACCGCGGAGAGGTTGTCTTTGACGGAAAAATGGCCGATATAAAAGAGACAGACAACGCATTTGTGGATCAATACCGTACCTACCGAACGCATGGACCGATGCTGCCCTTTAATGCCAACCAATGAAATTTGATCGAAATGACATATTTACAGGCCTGTTCGTGCTGGTCGGTTCCGTTTTTGGGTTGTCCGTGCTGCTCTTCATCGCGGGATACAATTTTCTCGATAACCGCACGGAATATTGGGTGCGCTTTGAGAAACTGGCCGGTGTCAAGAAGGGAACTCAGATAAAGATCAAGAATTTCACTATCGGTGAAGTGAAGGAAGTACTGCCGATCTATGGCACAGATCTCTACTTTAAGGCGCGCGTGCTTATCGAACCGGAATTTGTCATCTACCAGGGGACGACAGTCAATATTACTAACCAGAACGTTATCGGTGACGCGATTCTCGATCTTACGCCTTCGCTGGTGAAGAAGTATCCGCTTCAACCGCAAGATACACTCTTTGCGACCAACGTCACCAATCTCGACCAGATGGTTTCGCAGATTTCCCATCTGGTATCGACCGTAAACAAGATGGTGGAAACGTTTGGCGCCCTGGCGGGGGATAACAAGACTGATGTAAAACTGCTGCTGACCAACCTCAATGGATCAATTACCCGTGTCAATGGCCTGCTCGATGCCTCGCAGGGCGAAATTGTGGCGATCATGCGCAACATCCGCAGCACTTCGACCACCTTAGACAAGTTTACAAAAGAAATGGCAGCCAATCCCTGGAAGATACTCGACAAGAAGGGCGGGGCCGGGGCCAATACCGGCGAATCGGCTGCTCTGCCGTAAGGGGAAGATGGCGCAAGAGCGCGCGCTCGGGCTCCTCAGATGCCGAGTTGCCTGGCTGATGCTCATTTGGCCATTTCTGGTCGCCTCTCAAATCCGTGCGCTGAGTGGCGCAGAATTGCGCAAGGCAGCTGTTCGGGCCATTAACTCAGTTAGGCTAGAGGAGAGACGACCTGATCCGGCTGTGGCCCTGTTGCTTCTCCATATTGATAAGCGCTTTCGCGTGGGACGCCCTATTCCCTGGAGTATTGAGCAAATACAGCAGCTGACTCCCAGGCATGCGCAGGCGCTGCTGCGTATGGCGTTTCCTGAGTTTGTCGCGAGTGAGAGCGACGTGAAGGGGATGAAAGGCCTAGATCGCATTCTTGGCAGCGCCCTGTACTGCGATCTTTACACCCTTCCTTGGGATTTCTACAGTTCTATCGAATCTGCCGTAAGGCAAACCGCTACGACTGCGGTCTATAGCCTGAGAGCCATAGCCATGCTGAAGGAAAAGCGCTGCAGTTTTGACGACCAGCGGATCTCAAACCTCGCTAAATCGCTTGTACCCGCCGTGCAAAGAATTGCGGGCTCGCCGGGAGCATTGTCAAATATCCGTCTTGAGGCAATGATAGCTCTGCTGCAATCAGGTGGTCCTAGTCTCGTGAAGCCTGAATGGATTGCGGAGGTTTATCTATTACAGAGGAACGATGGCAGTCTGCATGGCCGTCCACTTAGCTCGCTACTTGCCGCATGGCTTTTTCTGGAGTATCATGCGCAGGCGGCAAAATAGGCCTCTGAGTGTGAGCTAGCGGCAGGTTAGGTTCCCCCTGATGATGGTATTGCCCGCTTGTATGCCAGGCGGAGCAGGTAGGCGACTACCCCGAAATTGATCGCGGCTCCCAGGAACTCCCGGCTCTGTTCAATCCAGGGCTTTTCTGCCGCCATCTGCTGTGACAGCAGGTTTTGAGCGCCCAGTGCAATCCACTGCCTGAATCCGTCGAGGGCGATCAGCATTTCTGTAACGCTCATACCCAGGAGCATCCAGAGCAACCAGGACCAGTATCTTTGCGCGATCGCTGCTATACAGCAGACTGCAGTCAGCGCATAGAGTGCCATCCAGTGCAGAGGATCCGGGTCATTGTACTGTACAGCGGCAGCAAAAAGCAGGTAGGCAGCCGAGAGAGTGAGAATAAACAGACGGAAATACTTTCCCATGCGGCACTTTAAGGCAGCGAGAGCCGACGAAAAGCCGGTCGGACTGCCGTATCAGGGCTCAACACTCCCTCCATTTTTTTGGCCCCGCACCCTAAAATAATGACATTCATATCAGATACTGTACGGTCAACAGCATCCGGCGCAGTGTCGAATAACGCGTGAAGGGGATCTTATCGAAATGAAATCCATTGTGGTGGCTTTGTCAGCCCTATTGTCCGTTGCCCAGGTGTATGCCGGTTCTGGCAGCAGCACTAACCTAAACGGGGTGTATCCCATCGTGCTTTCGCACGGAATGTTTGGTTGGGGCACAACCGACACCAATTCACTGATCGGAATCCTCAACTACTGGGGCGGCATGGATGATTACCTGCGTTCCAAAGGAGCCGTCGTCTATGCTCCGGGTAAGTCTGCGCTGCAATCCAACGAGGTGCGTGCGCAGGAGCTCAAAGACAAAATCAACCTCTTCATGGCAGCTGGCGGCTACACAAAAGTGCATATTATTGGGCACTCGCAGGGGGGGCTCGACAGCCGCTACATGATCACCAATCTCGGAATGGCTAACAAAGTCTCAACCCTGACGACTCTCAATACCCCGCACAGGGGAAGTCCCGTTGCAGATATTGTGCTGGGTGTCGTGCCTTCGTGGCTCATGCCCTATGTCAGCACGACCATCAATGGACTGGTCAAGATCATCTGGGGAGGATCGCAGAACAATTTGAATGCATCGCTCAGTTCCCTCACTGTTTCCAACGCTAACAGCTTCAATACAGCGACGCCCAATGCGAGCGGTGTGAAGTATTTCTCTTACGGCTCTAAAGTCACCGTGCCCGACCTCATTCAACACCCGCTCATGGGGTTGTTGGTGCCTGTCACCAGCGTAGGCGGCGTGGCCAAAGGACAAGGTATCGAGAACGATGGTCTGGTTCCGCTCAGCTCGCAAAAGTGGGGAACCTGGAAAGGTAGTCCGAGCTATAGTCTGTGGGTTACAGGTCTGGACCATTTGCAGGTCACAAATACCCTGTCATCGGGCCAGGCCTGGTTCGACGTTAAGGGCTTTTGGCTTTCTATCGCGCAAAACGCGCGAAGCAACCAGTAGCAGGCTGTTGAAAAACAGCCACAAAGAAAGACGCCGATGGCGTCTGAAATATCAGGGTTTGCCCGTTTGGATGCCTCTGAGCTGAATGCCTCTGCGCCTTTGGCCGCTCCTCTGCGGTGAGCGGCTTGGGGCAGCAGAGGGGCAAAGCTTCTTAATTTTGCACTCATAGCATTTAGGCCGTCTGGCGATGCATGTTCTGCGTCCGTGAAAGATGAGCAGCAGCGGCAGATCGCGCCAGGTTTTTTCAGGGAAAATTTGCATGAGCTCGCGTTCGACGATCACTGCGTTGTCGCTGCTGGTAAACCCGAGTAGCCGGGATATTCGCTTCACATGCGTATCGACAGTAATGCCAGGAGCTTCACCAAAGGCCTCCGCCATGATGACGTTTGCCGTTTTGCGCCCGATTCCTGGCAGCGAGTGCAGCACGGCAAAGTCACGCGGAATACGGCCATGGTACTTTTCTACCAGGGTCTTTGCCAGTGCTACAATGTTCTTTGCCTTGTTGCGGTAAAAGCCCGTGCTGTAGATCAGTTTCTCCACTTCTGCGACATCGGCCGCAGCGAAAGCCCGCATATCGGGAAATCTTTCGAAGAGAGCCGGTGTCACCAGATTCACGCGCTCATCGGTGCATTGCGCTGAAAGTATGACAGCCACCGCGAGCTCTTCGGTAGTCCTGAAATTGAGCGGACAGGCAGGGCGGCCAAATTCTGCTTTAAGTATCCGGAATACGCTGAGCGCTCGCTTTTTGAGTTCAGGCTTGCTCGAGTATTTCATAAACAGTGACCGGTCGCTTCTTGCCTTTGACGCGTATGGTATCGAGCTCGCGCGCCGGGTACACGGAGCCAATGGCCTGCAGCACGGCGCTGCTGACCACTATGGGAGCGCAAAATGAGGAAGACAGCGATTCAATGCGCGAGGCGAGGTTCACCGTGTCACCGATAACAGTCCCTTCCCAGCGCTCATTTTCACCGATGGTACCGAGGCGCACAGTACCTGTGTGGATGCCAATGCCGATATCGATGGGTTCATACCCCTGCTGCTGCCTGTGCATGTTATAGTCTTTCAGGATGCGGCGCATTTCGAGGGCAGCGGCGACCGCGCCGGCGCTACCTCCCTCCGTGGCAGACGCAACCTCGGGACCTCCATGTCCTTCGGTTGCGGCACGGATGCCCTCCGTGGCAGCCGCA
>CAYOZO010000158.1:2756-6607 GCA_964408405.1 uncultured Turneriella sp. | reverse complement strand
CCCGCTGGCGGCCCTGGGCTACCTCAGTCCGGTGGTGGCGGGTGCGGCCATGGCGCTGAGCTCTGTCTCGGTAACACTCAATGCGCTGCGGTTGCAGCGGGTGAAGTTGAACTAACTTAAATTGGGGAAGGGGAAGCCCTTCCCCAATTTAAGGTGGGATTGTTCTTCCTCTTCCAGATCACCCCGTCTGCCACGTAGTGGTGAAAGGTCAGCGTGAAGCCGACGACCATCGCGGTGGGCACAGCGGTGTTCTTGACGAGTTCATCGAAGCTAGTGCCGATCAACGGCACCAGGTAGTAGATCGGCAGCGCCAGCGCAATTGTTACAGCACCGTAGAGGGCAATACGTAGTTTGCCACCCTGTGAAAGCCACGAGAGTGCGCGCGCTTTTTCGTCAATGCCGGCGGCGAAGCGCCGGTTATTGAACAGCCACACAAAGAGCATGTACTGCACGTTATGCCAGACATTGACCAACAGCCAGCCCGAGCAGAGCTCGTTGATGAAAAGGTAGCCGCCGAGGTAGACCAGCGCATGCGAGGCCATATAGAGTGTATGCCCCCACGCGAGTTCTTGCCGGCGGTAGGCCATGACGCGCGTCACGAGCCAGTGTGTCCAGAGTGCTGCACTGACAATGCCTGCGGCAATGACGATTGTGCGTGGCACGTAAGGTAGCCAGAACTCCTGGAAGATGAACTCGTCGGGTCGCTCAGAGCAGCGGTTGAGAAATCCCCAGATGGGCACCGACCAGAGCGTGAGCTCTGATAGCCGTGGGTTATCCCACTGCAAACCGCCGGCCCGGTGGCGGTACTGCTGCGCGATGCCCCAGCTCTGCCGCACAGTGTGAAAGAACTGGCCGAAGAAATAGACGACGAGCAGCATCGTCATGCCGTAGCTGCGAGCCGTGAAGTAGAGTAAGAGCAGCAGCACCGGGGGCACAATCCAGATCGTGCGCCGGTAGCGTGCGCGGTCGTCAGGGTGTACCAGCAGGTTCGTGTACGTCGCCCACAGGTGCTCATAGCCAAAGAGCCAGGTGTGTACCGCAAGCACCGGCAAGAAGAGTGCGGGCCAGACGACGGTCGTCGTCGCCATACCGGCAGCCAACAGCGCAACGCCGGCGATCAGACTCATGTCAAAGCGAGCACTTTTGAGCCAGCCGGCCTGCATACTTCTAAGTCACAACACCTGGCGGCAACTTCGGTGCCGGTGGTGCCGTGCAGACGCCTTTCTCTTCCTTAATCTCGCACTTGTGGTGGCGCTGGCATTCGTCGCTACTCTTGCACTCTTCCCCGGGCTTCTTGCGTTTCGGGTCGAAGGGCGGCTGGTACGGCGCTGCAGCTGAGATGGCCGTTGCGGCGAGGCAGCAGCCAGCGAGCAGCAGGCGGAGCTTCTTCTGTATCATGTCACAACTCCCGGTGGCAGCTTCGGCCGTGGTGGTGCTGTGCATATACCCTTGTCGCCGGTCTTCTTGCAGCTGTGGTGTTTCTGGCATTGGTCGTCGCTGCTGCATTCTTCGCCAGGTCTTTTCTTCTTTGGGTCTGCCGGTTCGACGGGCCCTTCGTCGGCCATGATTGCTTCAGCGCGCTGTTTTGCTTTTACCGAAGACCCCGCCAGCGCGACAGTACCGGCAAGCAGAAGAAACAGAACGGTTTTTCTTTTCATATTGCTCCTCTCTCTGATTTCACTTGGACGCCTGACAATGTCTGTAAGGTCAATTTATTTTGGCGTCGGCTTGCATTGACGCCTTGTGGCAACCCCGCAGCGGGGAAAATGCCTTACGTCAATATCCAGATCACCAAAGGCGCAACGCGCGAACAACGCTCGCAGCTGGTCAAAGAAGTTACCGATTCGCTGGTACGCATTCTCGGCAAAAAACCCGAGCACACGCACATCGTGATACAGCAGGTCGAAGAAGACCACTGGGGTTTCTGCGGCATGCTGACCGAAGACTACAAAAAGCAGAATCCCGGCTGAACCTGCGGCACTATCTGCGGGTTGCGAGTATGACACCCGCTACAACAATTAATCCCCCGACGTAGTGGTAGGTATAGAGCGGCTGGCCCAGAAGCAGCGAAACGAGCAGTGTAGTAACCGGTATCAGGTTGACAAAAACCGAACTGCGTGCCGCGCCGATGAGTTCAACACCCTTGTTCCAGCAAAGGTACGATACGCCAGTGGCGAAGATGCCGAGGTAAAGTACTGGCCACCAGAACCCCGGCTCGGCTGCCCATTTCCAGTCTCTAAGTTGTAATGCGCTGAGAATTCCCTGCGGCGGCAGTGAAAGCCAAAGCAGTGCAGCCGTGACGACAGTTGTCGGCATGCGCTGTAACACCTCGCGGCTCTTCACCGAATAAACAGCCCAGGCCAACGGCGCGCCCAGCAAGACGAGGTTACCCGGTGCCAGCCGCAGCTGCAGAGCATTGCCCAGGTCGCCCTTGAACACGATAATTGCCAGGCCTGCAAAAGCAGTGGCAATGCCCAGCCAGCGAATGGGTGAGATGCGCTCTTTTTTCCAGACGCGCGCAATCAGCGTAGTCATCGCGGGGTTCGCCGCAATAATCAGCGCCCCCGTGGCAGGTTCGGTGAGTGCCATGCCGTACGTGAAGAAGGTGTTGTAGCCGCATATGCCCACGACTGAAAGAAAAAGCAGGTCTGGAAAATTTTCGCGGGCAAGCGCCAGGCGGTAATTGCGCCGTACCAAAAGCCATGGCAGCAGCAGCAATGCCGTTAGGGCAAAACGCGTCGTCAGCAGGACGAACGGCGGCGCGACGGCGAGCGGATAAAGTATCACATGGAAAACTCCACCCCAAAGTACCGCACTAGCAATGAGATAGATGTACGCTGTCGCCATGGTTTAGCCAGCGAGTGTGCGCACCTGTTCTGCCCGCAGGGTGTTCGACGCGCCCAGCTGCTCGTAAGCGGAGAGCACCAGCCTGCTATCGAATTCGACGCGGTAGTAACCTTCGCCGATGTGCTCACGGTGCGAAAAAATGAATTGCAGTCTGCCCTGCGCCAGCGTTGCCGGCGGGCACTCATCCCAGAGGTCATCGAGCCATTGCGCGAGCTGCAGGAGTTCGTCGCGGCTGGAAGTGATATTTTCACGAAAGAGTTCGGTGCCGTCCTTTTCATAGCGCACTAGCAGTTGCAGCGGCTCGCTATTGCCTCTCCCGTGACTGAGTTCTACGAACTCGCTGTCGGAGCCGCCAAAGAATCTGACAGATTTAGTCACGGTCAATTTTCCGTTTCACCGGGTTTCTGAAGATTGCACCGGCGATTGCCGCCATGATAACGCCGCCCATAGCCATGTAGAGAAAGAGTAGCACATAAGTGGGAAAATCCCCATTGAAGCTCATGTCGAACTGCCGCATCTTGACTGCCATGAGATCGGGCGCAATCTGCGCTGCTTTGAGGCGGGTTTCAAAGTACTCGCGGTATGTTGTGTAAAAGCGGGGATTCATTACTTTCTGGTAGAATACCATAAAGAGCGAAAAACTCGCCGAGTAGAGCACCGAGTAAAGGCTGCCATTGCGGAATGCGTGCATGAAGCTGTGTTCATCGCCACTCACCGCGCGAATTTGTACGACCGTAAGAAAGATCGAGCACCAGAAGATCGCCGTGACTGCGTTACGCGCATACTCGCCGATGTCATGCCGCTCGGTATTGAAGCCCAGCAGGTGATTAACGAGCACACTGGCAACCGTCAGGACAAAGGCAATTCCATAATTGCGAAGAAGAATATTCATGTTGGTTCTCCCTGAGGGTTCGTTGACGGCTCTGTTTCAGCAAATTCGTGGGCTGAGATCGCTAGTATCTGTTCTGCCAGAACCTGCCCGACGAGAGAGTAGGGTAGTAAGA
>CAYOZO010000158.1:0-2746 GCA_964408405.1 uncultured Turneriella sp. | reverse complement strand
CCAGCCTCTTCCAACCGGCGTACCTGATCGGGAGTTTCGGCCGTTGCGAAAATGACCGCTGTCGGGTTGAGCTCACGGCAGGCGCGCGCCAGTTTGAAATTGCTCGTACCTTTGAGCAGCAGGTCTGGTACCGTCGAAACGATCAGTTTCGCGCGGTCGATGCCGCAGTGTTTGAGGGTTTCGATGCTGCTCACATCGCCGAAGATACCTTCTATGCCATACACCGAAAGCTCCTTCAGCACCTCGAGGTTATAATCGATGACTCTGATACTCGGGAGAATGCCCGGATCGCGTTCGAGCAGTCTGTCTATAACCGCACGCGCGCCGCGATGAAAACCCAGAACGAAAATGGTCGGTCCGCTGCTTGTAGCGCTGTGCTCGAGGTCGCTCTCGCCGGGCAGCGAGCTAACGCGAGGCCAGCCGAAAATCCGGCGCAAGAGGTGCCAGATCTGAACATTATACTTGATGGCATAAGTTGAGCTCACAGCCGAAATGCCGAGAGCGTAGAGCAGTAGCGACATCAGTTTTTCGCTGATGTGCCCGTATTTAACAGCGACAGCCGCAATCACGAGGGAAAATTCGCTTACCTGGCCGAGATTGATTGCGGCAAGAATTCCCGTACGCATACTACCTCCGGCTAGTTTCACGAGCGGTGTGATTACCAAAAGCTTACTCAGTACGACGGTTCCAAGAAGTGCTGCAAGCTGTGGTAGTAACTCGACCTTGGGCTCCGGAATCTTCATGCCGAGCGATATGAAGAAGAGCGTCATGAAAAAATCGCGCAGCGGCGCAACACGCGCAGTAATATGGATATGATACGGAAAGATAGAGATTGCGAAGCCCGCGATGAGCGCACCCATCTCGAGCGATAGTCCCAGCAGAAATCCGACAGAGGCCAGAATAGCACACCAGCCGATTGCGAGCGAAACTACCAGTTCCGGATTTTTTGCGATACGGTTAAACAGCGCCGACAATATATGCTTGCTGAAATAAAAACCCGCCATGAGCAGTAGCAGCGCCTTCAGAAGTGCCAGGCTGATCAGGCTGATTTGCGGGTTATTGAGGTTGGGTTGCAGACTAAGAATGAAGATCGCCCACAGATCCTGAAAAATGAGAATGCCGACAGAAAGTTTTCCTGCGATGGATTCCAGTTCAAATTTGTCGTAGAGCGATTTAACAACTATAGCCGTCGAACTCAGCGAGCAAAACACAGAAATATAGAGCACTTCGAGCCGGCCCAGCTGCCAGAATATCCAATGTCCTGCAAAGTTTACAACAAGGAGGACCATTAAGAGATTTAGAGGGAATTGCAAAGAGCCGGTAATAAAGATTGCGCGCCCATTTGCGATCAGGCTCTGCGGGCTGAGTTCAAGGCCAATGATAAAGAGTAGTAACACCAGACCGATTTCAGAAATGGTGTCGATGTTCTGCACATCGGTCACGAGCTGCGGTGTCATGTATGGCCCAATGAGCACGCCCGCCAACAAATAGCCCAGAATCAACGGCTGCTTCAGGAAATGCATTACCACAGTCATCGTCGCCGCGATGACGATGGCGATACCGAGGTCTGCCAGCAGGCTGTGGTGCATCGGTTATCTCTCTCTGAACTCCGCCGCTGTAAAGACGGGCAGCAGTTCAACGCCGTTCGACAGCAGGGCTTCCCGACCACCTTCGCCACGGTCGAGAATGCAGATCGCGTGGCGTACCGTAAAACCCGTCTCGCGCATGGCGGTGAAGGCCTTAAGCGTAGAACCCGCAGTGGTGATCACGTCATCAACCATGACACATGGTGTTGTGGTCTCGATGCCCTTGAGCATTTCGATTTTTTTTCCGGTACCGTGGTCTTTAACTTCTTTGCGCACGATTGCCGGCAGAAGCTCTATGGGAGTTTTGGCTTGCACGTCACCTGCACTTATCTTAGAAAGACACGCTGCATAGATAATCGGGTCAGCACCCATCGTCAGGCCTGCAGCAATCACCTTGCCCTGGTAGTGCTCTGCGATGATGTCGGCAACAACCTCACCCGCGAGCGCCAGGTATTTTGGCTGCAACAGGGTCTGCTTCAGGTCGAAGTAGTACGGGCTGATTTTGCCTGATGCCAGCGTAAACGGCTGCTCGTGGTTTTCGCGGTACGAAAATTTGCGGATGGCATCTTTTAAGATGGCTTTGGCCGAAGCGAGGTCAGTCATCGTCGGCATGCTCATTCAGCGACACAGTCGGAAAAGCCTTAACCCTCATAAACTGCTGGAAGGTACATTTTCATTTCGCCAGCTGGCCGTATGAGAAAGATCTTCCTCTACACACTGCTTGTCCTGCCACTCTTCGCTGCCGGTAAAAGCGAAACGTTAAGCGGCTCGATCCTTTCTACAGAAGAAGATTTCTGCGGTAAGTCGGTGGATTACGTTTTGCAGGCCTCGCTGGCCACCGAATCGCGTGGCAACCTCGTCCTGGTTCTCGCTCCCAAATGGTACATGGTCCGCCTGAAAATGCAGGTCAAAATCGGCGACAAGGTCGAAGCAACGGGACTGCGGCAGAGCGATGGCAAGTTCCATGTGCTGACCATCAAGCTTGGTGGCAAGACGTTCCGCCTGCGTGACGCGAAAGGTCGTCCGCTGTGGAAGCCAGAACCCGGCAGCGAAGATCTCTTCAAGACTATCTGCAAGGCGTAACGGACATATCAGCAGGATGTTAAAAAAATACCGTGCTCGCTGCAGACGCCGCGATTTCGTGCCGAAATCGCTCGCAA
>CAYOZO010000157.1:4010-6728 GCA_964408405.1 uncultured Turneriella sp. | reverse complement strand
GTTGAAGAACATGTAGAATATATCTTGCCCGAGCTCTCTCCGCGCAAGAGGCTGATTCTTTCGCCACGGCCACGCAATTTCCAGCAGAAAGACAACGACTGAAACTACAATTAAGAGCCAGAAGAAGTTTCCCCAACCGGGTTGGGTGATTTGTTGTAGCAGGCTTTGCCAGCCTGAGAGGAAGTGTTGGATGTAGTATTGCATAAAAAAATCATTCGCCCATCCTGCGCTTACGCGCAGGATGGGCGAATCATAACTTACCGCAAGCTTTGGAGGTTCATGTGGTTGATGCCGTTCTCCACATTGGTAAAGCCGGCAGACTGCAGCACGCGTTGTGCTGAGCTGGAGCGCATACCCGAGGCGCAGTACACAATTACCGGATCATCTTTTTTTCCAATGGTCGATATCTTTCCCGGCAGTTCATCGAGCGGTATGTTGATCGCGCCCGCGAAGTGTCCCGTGGAGAATTCACCCCGACTGCGCACGTCGATTACCTTTGCGCCATTTTGCAGCATTTCTTTCAATTTCACTTTATTTCCTCCCATTTTCCATTTTTTAAAAAAATAGTACAGTGTGAACGCACCGGCGCCCACGAGCAGTAATGTTTGTTGGTCTTGTGTCATGTTGTTTTCCTCTTCTCCTTCTATGTCGTCACCCTGCGACAAGCTCAGGGTGACTCAAGCTCTGGGCGTCACACTGAGCCCGTCGAAGTGTGCGTCGCCTTATCATGTTTCTCATATTCTCAATCCCAGCTTCCTCGCTGCGCCGCCAGCCCCAGCCAACCGCCCGTGATATTGTACACGTCCTTAAAGCCCGATGGTTTTAGTATGCGCTGTGCGATGTAGCTGCGCTGCCCCGACTGACAAAGTACTGCCAACGGTTTGTCTTTCGGCAGCTGCGAGATATTCTCACGCAGGTGATCGACCGGTATCTGGTAGTCACTCTCCACCGGGTAGTGCTTGATCTCGCCCGCGCCGCGGACATCGAGTAGTGCAAATTCACTGCGCCGTGCAATCAGCTCTGCAGATGAAATGACGGGTGACAGACCCGAGTGATGGTTCATCGCCTGGAACGCAGCCATATTTACCGGGTCATTTGCTGACGAGTACGGCGGCGCATAGGTCAGGTCGAGACCCGCGAGGTCATAGATCGTGAGCCAGCCAACAATGGCAGTCGCAATGACGTCAATTCGCTTCTCGGTGCCGCTCGGACCAAATGCCTGCGCTCCCAGCACACGGCCGTCAGCCGGCGAGAATACTAACTTCAGCGCGATGCGCTCGGAGTTCGGGTAGTAACCGGCATGGTTATTCGAGTGAACCATCACCGACTGCGCCGACATATTTGCCGCCTTCGCAGCTTTTTCTGTTAGTCCGGTCGAGGCCAGAGTCTTGTTGAAAATCTTGATAACCGAAGAACCAAGTGCCCCGCGGTAACGGCAGCGATTGCCCATGAGCGCGTTCTCAGCCGCGAGACGACCCTGGCGGTTTGCCGGACCTGCAAGCGGAACGCGCGTAGCGGCGTGCGTGATACGGTTCGTTATCTCGGCCATATCGCCGACGACATAGATGTCTTCGTCTGAGCTCTGCATAAAGTCATTTACAACCACGCCGCCCGTTTTGCCGATCTCAAGCCCAATCTGCTTCGCCAGGCTGGTTTCGGGCCTTACACCTGCAGCAAAGACGATGAAGTCCGCATTGAACGTTGAACCATCTGAGAGAGTGAGAGCTCCGCCTTTATCAGCTTTTTGGATAGTCGTCTGCGTCAGAACCCTGATACCGTGCGCTTCGAGTTCTTTCTTCGCCAGGTTCGAAAATTCAGGGTCAAGGTTCGGCATCACACCCGGTGCAAACTCAACCAACGTCACTTCGAAGTGCTTATGCCTGAGCGCTTCCGCAACTTCGATACCGATAAAACCACCACCGACAACAGCAACGTGCTTGTACTGGGCTTTCGCCATCTGCTCAATGATCGCGTCCATGTCTTCGACCCAGCGCAGTGAGAAGTGCGGTATATTCTCGATGCCTTCAACCGCCGGCTTCATCGGGTCACCACCCTGCGACAGGATGAGCTTGTCGTAGGGGATTTCATGCGTTTGACCATCTTGCATGTAGGTAACGATCTTTTTCGCACGATCAATGTGAGTCACCTTTGTGTTGACGAGAGCCTTAATGCGGTACCGGTTCCACAGGTCCTGTGGGGTGCGTAAGAGAAGTGTTTCGCGCTTGGGAATATCGCCGCCGATGTGGTACGGCAGTCCGCAGTTGGCAAACGAGATATACCCGCTGCCTTCAATCAAGGTAATTTCAGCGTTCTCGTCGAGGCGCCGTGCGCGGCCCGCCGCAGTAGCTCCCCCGGCGACACCGCCGACAATTACTAGCTTCTTTCTTGTTGCTTCAGACATTTTACCTCCGGTTCGATACACTTCCTTCGATACCTTGCATTACTCAGGACAAGTCGCTACTCACCGCGAGCTCGCGAGCAGAGCGCCCATTACGGCGCCATAAATAATCGAGGGTATCGGGCGCGAAGTGATTGGACATGCCCCTGGCGCACGGATGCCATCCTTGGCAGCGCCAGGCAAGGCACCTCCTGTGCTACTGCCTATCGCACGGACGCCATCCTTGGCAGCGCCAGGCAAGGCACCTCCTGTGCTACTGCCTATCGCACGGACGCCATCCTTGGCAGCGCCAGGCAAGGCACCTCCTGTGCTACTGCCTA
>CAYOZO010000157.1:0-3910 GCA_964408405.1 uncultured Turneriella sp. | reverse complement strand
GCACGGACGCCATCCTTGGCAGCGCCAGGCAAGGCACCTCCTGTGCTACTGCCTAGCGCACGGATGCCATCCTTGGCAGCGCCAGGCAAGGCACCTCCTGTGCTACTGCCTGTTGAGCAGCCGATCAGCCGGTAGTAGAGATACCCCACTACACCACCCCCGACTACATAGATTGCTAAATTCAGTGGATTTTCCATTTTTCGTCCTTCGATTACATGGTAAAGGTCGCGCGAATCACTGACTGCAAATTCTTCTGAATTTCAGTCGCCGGCTTATTCTGCCGCACACATTCATTGAGATGGATTTCTAAGTACGCCTCTGCGACCTTCCAGAGCGCGTTGTGCGCCGCCTTGATCTGCTGTATATCAGACAGGCAGTCGCTACCGCTGGCAGCAATGCGCTTTTGCAACGCCTGAAGCTGGCCAATCACACGACTCAGTCTGAGGCTCAGTTTCTCGCGGGCCTCTGTATCTGTATATCCCATACTGGGTATGGTATAATATTTGACAGAGGATGGCAAGTTTTTTATATTGTCTGTGTCAGGCAACGGTAAGGCCAGCGCCTGGCAGAGATTCTTTTAAAGGAGTAATTATGAAAAAGAATATGGGAACCGCAGACCGGGTGATTCGCCTCATCGCAGCGATTGCAGTAGGTGTGCTTTATGGATTGAACCTGATTTCAGGAACCGTAGCGATTGTGCTTGGCGTTGTCGCCATCGCCTTCCTTGCTACTAGCCTTATTGGCTGGTGCCCATTGTATCTGCCATTGGGGCTTTCGACCTGCAAGACGGAAAAATAAGGAGAGAAGATGAAACAGACTCTATTCGTAATAGGCATGGCGCTTTTCGCGCTGCAATGCGGCAAGGATGTAGGCACTGCAGCTGGAGCGGCAGCCACGCCTATGAGCTCAGGTCAGGCTGAGCTAAAAGCACTGCTCGACGGCAAAGCGACAGTGGTTGATGTACGCACACCGGGTGAATTCGCTTCAGGTCATCACCCGCGCGCCATCAACATTCCTGTTGACCAGGTACAGTCGCGCATTGCAGAATTCGGCGATAAGTCAAAGCCCGTCGTAGTTTACTGTGCTTCGGGCAGCCGCAGCGGGTACGCGAAGCAGATACTCCTTTCAGCCGGCTACAAGCAAGTCATTAACGCCGGCGGATTTAGAGACCTTCCGTAGTTCAATTCACAGCACACGCCCTCATGCGGCGTGTGCCTTTTTACGCCTGCGATTGCAGGTAGTTTGGTAACCCCATAAGGTTTATCAAATGGAGCTGCTTTTCGAGCCAATGGGCGTGGTCCATTTCGGTATCGTCCAGCTGCACAACCAGGATTTCGCGCGTGACATAGTCGCCTGCCTTTTCGGCGGCAGCAATGGCTTTCTTCAGCTCACCGACAACATGGTATTCAAGTTCGAGATCAGCCTTGAGCATATCGGGTACTGTGCTGCCAATCTTCAGTGCATTGCGCTTAGCGACATCAGGTACACCTTCGAGGAAATGAATTCGTTGCATCAGAGCACGGGCGTGCTGCCGCTCGTGATCAGATTCGTGTAGCGCCTTTTCGGCAAGCTTCGGCAACCCCATATCGGCATAAATTTCTCCGTGCGCCAGGTACTGGTCGACAGCGGTCAATTCGCCGACTAATAGCTCATTGAGAATCTCGATAATCTTTGCATCACCTTTCATGAGGCGTACCTGTCGCAAGGATAAATTGCTGCCCTCCCGCAGCAAGCGGAAAAAGACCTGGAGGAGCCTGCGCGCTAACTCATACAAAAAATCGCACCGGCAAGTTGGGGCACAGGCTCGAAGCTTCCTAAGGGATCGACCGCATGTCTCAATTTCAGAAAATGGCGGCCGCGATTCTACCGATAATAAAATATGCAGATCAACCGCCGCACTGAACAGTCGATTACAATTCTTGAACCCGTGGGCGACATGGGTCTTTATAACCTGAGCGAATTAAGATCTGTCCTGCTAAGCCTGCGCGAAGCAGGTAGCAAGAAAGTAATCATTGACATGGCCAAGGTACCCGGCATTGACTCGATGACGATTGGCTTCCTGATTCAGGAGAACGAAATATTCCTGAATCAGGGCGGTGAATTAAAGCTGGCGCGCATTTCTGCCAGCGTCCGCAAGTCGCTGATGGTGACAGAAACGCTAAACCAGTTGCAGGTTTACGACGATATCGATACTGCAACCGCCGCCTTTCGGCGTTGATTTGCCCCCTGTTTCGTTTCTGTAACCTGGGCCGTGGCCGAACTTCCCGTTGCCGGAGCCCTGCCTGAACTCAAGAAGAGTCTCAAAGATTCACCCGCCGTAATTCTCACCGCTGAAACAGGTTCGGGCAAAACCACATGGCTACCGCTGCAGCTGCTCGAAGAACCCTGGCTTAAGGGAAAAAAGATTATCATGCTCGAACCACGGCGCGTGGCGGCACGCGCTGCCGCCTCTCGACTGGCGCAGCATCTCGGCGAAAAGCCTGGTAAAACAGTGGGTTACTCTGTACGCTTCGATAGCCAGGTGAGTGCGGCGACGCGCATTGAAGTCGTCACCGAGGGATTTCTCGCGCGGCGCATTGTGAATGACCCCGAACTAAAAGACGTGGGGCTTGTCATCTTCGACGAATTTCACGAGCGCCATGTCGAAACCGATCTCGCGCTCGCGCTCACGCTCGAAAGCCAGAAGGTCTTTCGCGACGATCTCAAGATGCTCGTGATGTCTGCCACAATCGACACCACGGCGATCGGCAGTTTTCTGGGCAAAGCATTCGGAACAGAAGAAGCTCCCACACAGATACCTATTATTACCTCTGCCGGCACCAACTTTCCGGTGGAAGTGAAATACCACAACGAGCAGATTGTGTCTCGATACGCCGCAAGCGGCTACTCGACACAGGCTCCTAACCTGATCGACATTGCCATTGCCTGCGCGCGCAAGGCGATCGAAGTGCACGCCAAACATGAGGGGGATTTTCTTCTGTTCTTGCCGGGTGCCGCCGAGATTTTTGCGGCCGCCGAATTTATCGAAGAGCGTAAGCTGAAGAACACTGTTGTGCTGCCGCTCTACGGTGAGATGACAGCGCAGGAACAAGACCGTGTGCTCGAACCGCCCAAGCCCGGCGAGCGGCGCATCATCGTCGCCACGCCGATTGCCGAGTCGAGCCTTACGCTTGAGGGATTAACGGTCGTGATCGACAGCGGGCTCGTCCGCCAAGTAGCGCTCGACCCTGGCACCGGGCTCTCTTACCTGGAGACGGTACCGATCACGCAAGATTCGGCTATCCAGCGCGCGGGCCGTGCGGGACGCCTTGGCCCCGGTACCTGCTACCGCATGTACACCGAAGCTGATTTTCGCCGCCGGCCCAAAACCCGTGCACCCGAAATTCTGCGCACCGACCTCGCCGAAGCATGCCTGCGCACACTCGCGTTTGGCTCGCCCCTCAAATCGCTGATGCTGCCCGACATGCCCTCTGCGGCAATGATTGCACAGGCGGAGCGTCTGCTGCATGACCTGGGTCTCACCGATAAAAACGGCCAGCTCACCTCTCTTGGTAAAAAAGCCTCTGCACTGCCGCTGCACCCGCGCCTCGCAACCATGCTCGCCGCCGCGCCGTCAGACGACGCAGCTTTGCTTGCTGCAATGCTGTCTGAGCGCGATGCCATGCGCGTCACCGGCGCGATGGCGACCGATCTCGAAATCCGTTTCCAATCGCTGCAGAAGTTTGTCACAACGGGTGAAGTGCCGTCGGGCGCAGATAGAAGGGGATTAGAGGCAATCGCTCGAGTTTTTAGGCACTTGCCACACTCTGGCGCTACGCGCCAGAGTGTGGCAAGTGCACTGCTCTTCGCCTTTCCAGACCGTGTTGCGATCAGGCGCGAAGCGATGGACATGGATGTCCCAGGTTCGCGC
>CAYOZO010000156.1:0-6882 GCA_964408405.1 uncultured Turneriella sp. | reverse complement strand
GCTTAAGCTCGGTTTCAACATCCTGCTTCGTGGCTGTTTTTCAACAGCCTGTTAGTGGCTGAAAAAACCGGGGTTCATTTCCCCGCTAAGGCAGGTCAATGCTTATGAGAAGAATAATCCGGCTGATGCTGATTCTGGGATTTTTGGTTACGGCAATTCATGCCAATGACATCGCAGGTACCTGGATGACAATCGATGACGAGACGGGCAAGGCGCGCTCGTACATCACCATCTGGGTAGAAAATGGCGTGGCGTTTGGCAAGATCGACAAGATCATCGCGATCAAGCCCGGCGAAAATACCGATCCGCTTTGCACGGAGTGTAAGGGTGATGATTATAACAAGCGCGTCGTCGGCATGACCATACTGCGCAACCTGCGCCAGGATGGTGATGAGTGGAAGGGCGGCACGATTATGGATCCCAATAACGGCAAAACCTATAAGTGCAAAGTTAAGGCCGAGAACGGTGGCCAGATCCTCAAAGTGCGCGGCTATATAGGTTTTTCGCTGCTTGGCCGTACGCAGATCTGGAAACGGGCCAAGTAATCTTTTGCAAGTGGCTGAACGAGGGGCATAAAGTGCTTATGCCCTTTCGTAATTGAACCGACTAAAAAGACAGGGAGTAGCGTCCCTTCAAGGAAGCAGAGTTTATGCCAGCGCCGCAAATGCCCGGTTTAGCATCGGGAATCGACACCAAGGACATCGTCCGTAAGCTGGTCGAAGTGGAGCGAGCGCCAATTGTCCGGCTGGAAAACAATAAGAAGGAGCTTTCTGAAACCACCAAGGCGCTGACCGAGCTTCGCAAGCGCACCAAGACGCTACAGGATGCCTTGCACGCGATGGCGTCATTTGAAGCGGCATTTGAGCAGAAGAGGCTCAATGCGACGCCGGCAGGTATCGTCGATGGTTCGGTCAGAAAAAACGCTCCCCCTTCTAAGCACACGCTGCAGGTTCTGAAACTTGCGTCGAATTTAAGTTTTGCAAGCAGTGCTACCGAAAGCCGCAAAAGACTGCCGGCAGCCAGGATACGCATTGCCGGCGTAGAGTCCGAATTTAACGGCGGTACGCTGCAGTCTTTGAAAGAACATCTCGCGCGCTATCACGGCAAACACCTGAGCGCAAAGATTGTACAGGTGAAGGAAAACGAATCTATTCTGATTCTCGATACCCTGGCACAGGGCGAGGATGCGCTGCTCAAAATGGAGGACCCGGATGGTCTGCTGCGTTCTCTCGGGCTTTTGGGCGTCGCGGCTACGCCGGGTTCCGGGAGCAATGAAGATCTAGCCCAAAACACGCCGGCGGCAGACCCGGCGAAGCCGGCTGAGACCATGGAAAAAGAGCGCTGGATGCTCAATCCACAGCAATTGGAGCCGCTCAAAGGTAGTCCGCCCGTTACCTCCGAAGACCGGCGTTTGCTGGAAATTGCCGGAGGGGCAGTGGGGCGTTACCGGCTGCTTGCCGGACAGAATTCTACTGACCGGCGCCTTAAATCGCTGTCGCTTGCTGCAATGGCGCGCGCTGATCACGAGCAGGTGGACGATGCGCCCGATCATCTGACCGACGGTATAAAAGAGAATATCAACATCAAAGGCATTGAACTCGAAACGTATAACATCACGCGCAGCCGGAAGAAGGACCCTATGCAGTCGGGTGATTATGGGATTATTCTTCGATACGGCGAGCGCGAGCAACAGATTTCTCTCAAGGGAAAAACCGGCGCGCAGGTACTACCCGTAGAGGCTGGTCTTACTGCAGTGGATTTCTATTCAGTAGGCGAAGATGTGCTGTTTGAGCCGCTCGAGCTCAGCTATGCAGTCATGCCGCAACCCAAGATTGATCATTCAAAAGCCGAAAAGGACAAGACGCCGGAAGAAGCGGAGCAGCGGCGCATGTTTCCGAATCTGCTGCGCCCGGCGCAAAATGCCCGGCTTAAGATCGATGGCATCGATATCAGCAGAAAATCAAACACGGGTCTCAATGACGTCATTGAGGGAGTTTCGCTCAACCTGCTGAAGGCCTCGCCGGACAACGTGGAGACCGAGATCTTAAACGACAACGAAGCGGCAAAAAAACAGGTGCTCACATTCGTTAAGGCTTACAATGATCTGCTGCAGTTTTCCGAGGAAGCTGCCAAGACTGCCAAAATTAATGAAGCCGGCAAGTACCGCGAGATGCGCGCAGAATCGGGCATTCTCGCCACCAATGCCACTATCCGGCAGCTTATCAATGGCCTGAAGATGCATACCTCCAATGCGTACCCAGCCAACCGGGAGCCGTACATACGCACTCTCGCGCAGATCGGTATTTCGAGCGGCGCGATAGGCGGTAAGCGCGAAGAGGTGACCAAGGGGTATCTTGAGGTGGATGAAGCAAAGCTCAACCAGATGCTCGCTGAAAACCCTACAGCAGTGAAGGAGCTTTTTGCCATCGATACGAATGGCGACCTGCGTGTGGACAACGGTTGACAGAAAATTTTCTCGAACCCTTCACGCGCTTTACGCGCGGCCTGATATCAGAGCAGATTAAATCCAACCAGGAAAGGGTTAAGCAAATCGATCGCGACATTAAGCGGCAGGAAGAGCACGTAAAAACTTTCGAAGCAAAACTCAAGACCAAGTTCGGTTACATGGAAAGTTCGGTACAGAAGAGTAAATCTACCGGCACCTTCCTCAAGCAGAAACTTGGCAATAGCGGCGACAGCCGCTAATTGACTCGACGGAAAGACTCGGCCGTCTAAGGCTGGCGGATGGGAAAAATCCGGGTCAGCGTGGTGACTCCCACGCTCAACGAAGAACGCGATCTGCCGCAGCTGCTCTCGTCACTCAAAAAGCAAACCTTCCGCGACTTTGAAATCATCGTGGCCGACGCAGGTTCCAAAGACCGGACGCGGCAAATCGCGGAAGAATACGGCGCGCGCGTGGTGGACGGCGGCATGCCGGGCGTGGGGCGCAACCGAGGGGCAGCAGTCGCGCAGGGAGAATACCTGTTCTTTTTTGACGCCGACGTCATTCTGCCCGAAGACTTTATCGCCAAAGCCGTACAGGAGATGGACGAAAACTATGTGGATCTTGCCACCTGTGTCTTCTATCCGCAATCCGACCTGAGACTCGACAAGCTACTTTTTGCCTTTGCAAACCTGGCCGTCAAAATGAATGCCAACGGCAATCCGCGCGCGGCGGGCTTCTGCATTTTCATTACCAAACGCCTGTTCGACCGAGTTGGAGGGTTTGACGAGAGCCTGCGCCTGGCGGAGGACCATGACCTGGTTGAGCGTGCCGCACAGTTCAGGCCGCTCTATATTCTTAAATCCACGTCGATCAAGGTGAGTGTTCGCCGCCTCGAAAAAGAAGGGCGCTTTTCGCTGATACAGAAGTATTTTCAGGTCGAGATGCATCTTTTGACCAAGGGCAAGGTGCGCGAAGACATTATCGAGTACGAATTTGGTAATTTCAAAGACGAAAGCAAAGAGCAGGTCAAAAAAGCGATGGATGCATTTGAAGACCGGTTAATCAAGCTCGAAGCGCAATATAATGACTTCTCGCAGCGTGTGCAGAATATGCCTGTGATGGAGCGCGTGCGAGAGACGCAGCAGCGCATCGCGCAGAGCGCAGAGGCACTGACGCAGAGTCTGCGCGAGCTGTTTTCAGCAAAGTAGAGTCTGGAGCGCCGCTCTACGCACAGCGCACTTTTGCCCTCCGTGGCGCGCGCAGACCACGGCCATCCGTGGCCTCTGGTCGCGCGAGCTGTTTTCAGCAAAGTAGAGTCTGGAGCGCCGCTCTACGCACAGCGCACTTTTGCCCTCCGTGGCGCGCGCAGACCACGGCCATCCGTGGCCTCTCAGGAACTGTTCTTAACTTAAGTAACTTTGCTGCGCAAGAAATCGCGAAACCAGTAGCCGCTGTCTTTGATCGTGCGCTTTTGCGTCAGGTAATCGACGTGAATAAGCCCAAAGCGGGGGCGATAGCCCTCTGCCCATTCGAAGTTGTCCAAGAGCGACCAGGCGAAGTAACCGGTTACGTTAACGCCTTCCTGTTTCGCGCGTAATACCTGCGCGAGGTATTCCCGGTAATAACTGATGCGTTCCGCATCGACCACGCGGCCGGCAATCAGCTGGTCCCCGGCGGCATAGCCATTCTCAGTTACTATCAGCTCGCGTATTTCGCGGTAGGCGGAGAATTTCCTGAGCAGGTCGTATAGGCCCTCGGGATAGACCTCCCAGTTCATGCAGTTCGCCGCTGCGCCGGGCGGGTTCTTCAGCTCGCGCCAGTGGATTATCGGCGTCATGCGGCTGTAGCGCACGACTTTACGCGTGTAGTTGTTGATGCCCCAGAAGTCGAAATCAAAGCGCAGCGCATCCATATCGCCTGGCTGCACGTATTTTTCGATGCGCCGCAGGAACGGAAAGTGCCGCGTTGGATAGCCGCGCCCGAGGACAGGATCGAGGTAGAACGTATTGTAGAGTACATCGAACCGCTCGGCAGCGAGCAGGTCGCTCGGCCGCTCACTTGCCGGATATACGGCCGTTGTCGAAATCGTCGTGCCGATACGTACGCGAGGCAGTGTCGCACGGATGGTCCGTGCCGCTTCGGCCTGTGCCAGCAGGGCATGGTGGCTCGCGGCGAAAAACTTCTTGATAGATCTCTTGCCCGGAGCGTGAACGCCGAGCAGGTAACCCAGTGTCAAAAAAATCATTGGTTCGTTGAGCACAATGAAGTCGCCTACGAGATCGCCCAGTCGCTGTACGACAAGCGTCGCATAATTCATGAAGTGCCGCACGATTTCACGATTTGCCCAACCACCTTGCTCCTCGAGATGGTAAGGTAGATCCCAGTGGTAAAGCGTCACGAACGGACGGATGTTCTTCTTGTGCAGCGCCTCGAGCAGGCGCCGGTAATAATCAAAACCTGCCTCGTTGGCGCTGCCGTCGGCGCGTACGAGGCGCGGCCAGGAAAGCGAAAAGCGGTAAGAGTTGAACCCAAGCTCCGCAAGAAGCTCTATATCCTGTTGCCAGCGGTGGTAGTGGTCGCAGGCGACATCGCCGTTGTGCCCGCCTTTGATCTTGCGCCGGCGGTGCGAAAAGACATCCCAAATAGAAGGTTCTTTGCCGTCCGCTTTGTGCGCACCTTCAATCTGGTAGGCTGAGGTCGCAGCTCCCCAGAGAAAATTCCCGAAATCCGCAGCGTTGACTCTGCTCACTCGCCTTTGACGCCCAGGAACTGTATGTAAGGTCCGACGCTGATTTTCATCGACGCCATGCCCGTAAAGAGTTCGCCGTCGAGACAGGGGTTGAGTCCCTCGCTTTCGCGGGAGTGTATTTCTATCGTTTCGGAAGTTGTCTGTACCAGCTGTTTGCCGGTGTAGTCACGGCCCGCAAACAGGTTGGGAAGGTTGGCAAAAACCTCGTGTGGCTCGAGGTAGCCCACATGCATGTGCAGCTTACCATCGCGGTCTGCCTGCGAGAAAAGTTTGATCAGGTTCTTGATCTCAATCGCGATGGAACCCACATTGAGAGTGTTAATGCGCTTGAAAGGTACAGGTTTACCGTCAACCTTCACATCGACGGCGATGGGATCAAAAATGTCGTTGGAGTAATTAATGAGGTCTTTGGGTATATACCCTTCGACCAGGCTACCCTTAAAAGCTGTGGAGGCAAAAGTCTTCGTAATAACTTCGACTATCGTCTTAAGCGAGGGTTTGTGGCTTTCGTAGTACTTATTAAAGAATTTCTGCGCAAAGCCTGCAAGTGCTCCTGAGAACGCGAGCTTGCGATAAGACTTGCCCAGATGTTCTTTAGTGTATTTCCCCTCCATAAGGAAGGTGCGCAGCGCTATCGGGTGCGGCAGTGCTCCTGAAGAAAAGAGTTTGTTCAGCTTCTTCAGAATCCTGAACGTACCGCCCTGAGCTCCCACTTTTTTTGCCAGAAAATCGATCGTGCCGCCATTCGTAGGCACAAACACCGGCATTTGCTGCTCGATTGCCTCTCGTTTGGTTGTGCCAAGCACTTCAAGGTAGGTGTTAATGACCCAGTGGATGGTACCGTCGCCACCGTCGCAGACAATGTAGGGCACCCGGTGTGCGGCAAATTCGGACAAGATAGATTTCAGCTGATCGAGATTACGGCTTTCGCGCACGGCCCCATACGGGCCGATCAGACGCTGCAGTTCTTTGCTGCGGTGCGACGAGGTGGCGTTCTTTCCCGCGTAGGGGTTCGTTATGATGCCGAGCGGCGGATGCTCACCGCCATGTGCGGCATCATTTGCCCTGTGCGAGTAGCTCTTTGATGACTTCATAATCTTTTTCGATACCCTTGCGGAAAGACGAAGCGATCTGGTTTTCCAGCATTCCGCCGACCAGCGCCATATTCACCTTAACGGTGATGTCGTATTCGCGCCTTGAGCTCGTGTCGCTTTCGTGGATGTAGTGGGTAACTCCGCTGATGCGCAACCGTTCAGGATTTGCTTCATAAATGACCTCGAACCGGTTAATCCTGTTTTTCGTATCGAATTTCGCCGTTTCGACAAGGTTCAGAAATCCGGCCGGAATCATGGCCTTCAGCGCATCGGGAATCTTATCGGCTAGAGAGAAGGCGCGGCGCGAAATAATCAGGTCACCCTCTTGCCGGCGCTCGAGTAGCTCCTGTTTTTTCAGCGATTCCTGTTTTGAGACGTCATCAAAACGCCGCTCTCGGGCTGCGAGCACCTGGTCAACGTGCGCAGGAAAACTTTGCTGGAGTTTAAAGTTTGCGGGCATGATTTAGCACCGCATAGTGGAAAGCGGCGGCAGGCCGGAAAGAGTTTTATTAAGCTGGGCCTGCTCTCCGGCGCGTTGGAGCCTCATGCGCCAACTTGCCGGAGCGATTTTTCGCGCAAACCGCGTCCGCTAA
>CAYOZO010000155.1:0-7272 GCA_964408405.1 uncultured Turneriella sp. | reverse complement strand
GGTACCAATACGCTCAACGCGGGTAGCGGAGTTTTAGCTGGTGTTGCGGGCTTTGCACTCGACGACGGTCTTTCCGGCAGTTACCAAAATCTTTTCCCTGATTACTACACGGCTGTAAATGGGTCAACCTGCGTGCAGCAGTACAATAATGCCTCGCGTTGCGCGATTCTCTACTATACCGGCACCTACCGGCTCTTCTCGCTGGGTTTTCCGTTTGAGATTATCACAACCGATGCGGCGCGCAACAGCCTGATGGACAAGATGCTCGCAGCGCTCGAGTAGGAGGAGCGTTGCCGCGCAGACGACTCCTGTATGTTTCACTAATCATTCTCTCTGTTACGGCTTTACTGGTGACGTGGATTGCCGGCTTGGAAAAAGAACCCCGCGTGACGCGCCCGGAAACCAAAAGCCTTTATTTCTACCGTCAGCAGTTTCGCCGCAGCGACGGCTCGCTGCCTGCTGATGACGAGCTGCGCCAGATTCTGCAGGCGAAGGGTATTGCATACCACGAACCCTGTTCCGCAGGCCAGGACTGCAGCAGCGGTGCACCTGCAGCATTGCCACTGATTCCGGAAGTGGATTTTTCCGCAGCAGGACTCAGCGCTGCGCGGCAGGATGAGCTACGCGTGGCTATTACAACAACCTTGAGCAGCGCGATCGATGCCCTGCGCGCTATCAACCCGGAATTGCGTCTCGAGAGCGTCGCGGTGGATTCTGCCATGAAACTAAGGCTTTATTTCAACAAGGATTTCGCGCAAATCGCGGATGACGAGACGAGATTGAACGATTTTTCCGAGGGTTTGCATGATCTCGCAATGGCAGGTTTACGTGGCTCGGTGATCTATATCGCCGGGCAGCCGTTGGGGCAATACTTACAGAAAAAAGACGCCGAGCAGAACCAAAAGGCGCGCGCCGAATCACCCGATAATGGTGCCGAAGGCCGTCGCTAAGCATTACTCACTTCTGTAACGGTTTGAGATAGACGGTCGTATTGCGCGCATCGGTAAAATACTTTGCCACCACTGCCTTTATTTTTGCCGCATCAACTTCGTTAATTTCTTCGAGCGAGCTAAAGAGTTTTCGGTAGTCGTTGAGCAGTAGCTCGTAGTAAGAGAGCGTATCTGCCATGCCTGCGTTCTGGCTGAGCGTCTGCACGATCTCTGCGATATAACGATTCTTGATTTTCTGCAATTCTTCTGCAGTTGGCCCTTCTGTGCGCAGGCGTTCGAGCTCTTCGGCAATGGCTTTTTCAATTACCGGATAATTGGCCGCATCAAACACTTCGGCAAAGATCGTAAACTGTGTATCGAGCTTTTCGCCAGGGGTCGATGCGCCAACCTTTACGTCGTGCGCTAGCTTATCCTGGATGACGAGGCGGTTAACCAGTCGCGAAGTCTGCCCGTCGCCCAAGAGGCGCGAGAGCACTTCAAGCGCCTTGTCATCTTCGTGCATGGCTGGTGGCCGCGCCCAGCCGGTTATCATTGCAGGAGAGTTTTTCGCCTCAAGCCAGGCAATACGGCGTCCTCGCTGGGGTTCATAGACCGTCGGCGGGAATTCAGGTGTTGGCCTGGCTTTAAGGCGGCCAAAGTATTTCTCAATCGTCGCAAAAGCTTCATCGAATTCAAGCTCCCCCACGACTGTAATTACCATGCGCGACGGTATGTAGTTGCGCTCAAAAAACTGGCGGGTTTCACGCAGGCGCAGGCGATGCATCGATTTCTCAAAGCCGATCACCGGTTTGCCATAAGGGCTCATGCCAAACGCCGTTTTGAGGAACAGCTCATAAAGCAGAGATGTCGGCCGCGAATCGTAGCGCATCCGTCGCTCTTCCTGGATGACCTTGCGTTCGGGGTAGAATTCCCTGAAAACCGGATGCAAGAACCGGTTACTCTCGAGCTCGGCCCACATCGCGAGCCGGTTTGCCGGTAACTTAATCTGGTAGTTCGTGACGTCCGTCGTTGTGTAGGCATTGTACCCCACCTGGCCTGCGAGCGAATAGGCCTGAGAATCTTCTTCCGAAATGACAAATTTTTGCGCCTCAGCCTGCAGATTGGCGAGGATTTTTTCGTGCTCGGCCGTGCGTCTTTTCGGGTTGTTCTTTACTTTGTCAGTAATGAGCGGATTTAGCAGCGCGCGCTCGAGGCTGTCGATGCGCTCGCCGGTGGACTCGATTTTTTCGAGCAGCTTTTTTTCTTCAATGTAGTTGGTCGTACCCATCGTCGGGGTGCCTTTGAAAAGCAGGTGCTCGAGAAAGTGTGCAGTACCCGCCTGGTCAAATGACTCATTGGCCGAACCGACGCCAATTTTCAGGTAGCACGCAATGGTCGGGCTCGAGGGTTGGCGCATCAGGATGACGCGCATACCGTTGGGCAAAGTTTTTTTCCGGATTTTTTTCTCGGCTGCTTTACGGAAACCGGCAATATCAAATGTCTCTGCAGCAGCTCCGCTTGCCTGCGCAGCAGACAACGTGACCAGAAAACAGAAGAGCGGGATTTTAATGCGCATTCACCAGAATTGTGAACCCTATTAACCTGACCAGCGTATCGCTATTCGTTTGTCCAGCCGGGGCGCGCTTTGGGGGGTTAAGAGCCTCTGGCGCATCTTTGCGGTCATGGCTCGCGTCGCGCTTGTGTGACGGACTTGTGATTTCGGGAAGCAAATTTCAGCCGCTTGCGGGCTTGATCAGCGACATGTCGCTTGTAAAAAGCTCTTTTTTGGTCAAAATCCTGTATTCCTGCCGGTAGGAGAGCCCCTCGGGCGCATTGAGCTCCGTCTTGCATTGGTAAGTAATAAAAATTTCCGGCCGAGGCTTGTGCCGATCCTTATAGCGCGCCCGCCAATACCGCAAATTCCGCAGCGCAAACGCACAGCCCGGCATCGGATCGAACAAACACTCCTCCATAAAGCGCGGCAGGTAGTAGCGGATCGCGAAATCGAGCATGCGCGAGACAGCCTCGCCCGAATGCAGTGAACGCTGCTGCAGCACCGCGTAGAGCACCTGATTAACGTACCAGGGAACGCGCACGTACCTGATGCCTGGAATCTTGGCGTTTTTGCGCCTGAGGCTCGCGGATTTCTTTTTTCGGCCGCGCCAATGGCGCAGATAGACTTTTGCCAGGCGCTCCAAAAGCTCCGATTCGGACCAATGTATGCCGTTGCGCGCTAGGATTATGAGCGCGGCCTTGAGCCGGCGCTTCGATCCCGGGCGGAGCGAGACCGAGGTGAGGTAGTATTTGTCTGAGAAGATTTCTTGCATTCTATATATTGAATACCAGAAAATCGCGAATTTTTCTCATGCGTTTTGAATTTTTTTAGTAAGTACTAAAAAAATTTTTGGAAGCGGCGCACCTCACGACTTGGGTACGGCGCTTCGCAAAAGACCCACCTTATCCCAAAACCCGCCCACACCCTCCTGCCGGTCGGTTCCGGATTTTACTTTGCACGATGTATAGTAATTGGGGGTCTATTTGCATGGAAAAGGCCAAGCTCCCCGAATTTATCGAAACCAAGTACGAAGAAAAAAACAGTAACCCGGCAGTTCTCGAGGATAAGGAAGTTCGTCAGGCTGTACTGGATGTAATCGACATGCTCGATCGCGGCGAGCTGCGCGTGGCTACTCCGCCGCAGACGGGAGATAACCAAACTGACCAGTGGCGGGTGAACGCCTGGGTTAAAAAGGCAATCCTCATGTATTTTCCGATTCAGGGTATGCACACAACGCATGCCGGCGATATTGAGTTCTGGGACAAGATACCCACAAAGAAAAATTATGCCGCGCAGAAAGTTCGCGTTGTGCCGCCGGCCGTCGCGCGCTACGGCAGCTTTCTCGAACCCGGCGCCATCATGATGCCGTCGTACGTAAATATCGGAGCTTACGTGGGTTCCGGCACAATGGTGGATACCTGGGCGACGGTGGGAAGCTGCGCACAAATCGGGCAGAATGTGCATCTTTCGGGCGGGGTCGGAATCGGCGGTGTGCTTGAACCGCCACAAGGCCTGCCCGTGATCATCGAAGACAATGCATTTCTGGGTTCGCGCTGTGTTGTCGTTGAGGGAGTTCATGTGAGCCGGGGAGCTGTACTCGGGAGCGGAGTTATTCTCACAGCTTCGACGAAAATTATCGACGTCTCCAAATCTGAAACGCAGACTTACAAAGGTTTTGTGCCGCGGAATGCGGTCGTAATTCCCGGCTCTTACCCCAGGAAATTTCCCGGCGGGGAGTTCCAGGTGCCCTGTGCCCTGATCATTGGCGAGCGGAAAGAATCGACCGATCTCAAAACCTCGCTCAATAACGCATTACGCGATTTTGAAGTGAGCGTCTGACCGGGCGAGAGAGACGCCGAGCGTCGAGTAGCGGTGCCGCGATTGACAAGGTTTGCCCTAATCGGTGCCGGCCCTTCGCTCGATTATTGTGACCGGGTGATTGAAGATCTTGCAGGTGCCGGTTGCCGTTTTCTCGTCAGCGATTCCGTTGCTGCAGGTTTTTTACGCCGCTGGTCTGGTCTCGATGCCGCCGTCTTTACTGTTGAATTGCGCCGGCATCCGTACCTGTTGCGGCTGTCAAAAGCAGTACCTGTTTATGCATACCATAGGGCGCACCCGCGCAATCTGCGGCTGTCCGACAAGAGCGAAATTATCCTGTTTAAACTTCTCGGCGAGCAGGGCGAATTCCCGGCCCTGTATTCACCGGGTACCGTCATGGGAACCATGTTGTCCTTTGCCGTGGGCTGTCTTGCTGAAAGTGGGGGAGAAATTCACCTGCTCGGTGCAGATCTTTTCTACGTTGATGACCAGGTGTACAACCGCTACATAGACCCGCATGCACCACCGACCCATCGAACAGCAAGTCGCGAATTTTGGCAGTACGAGATGGTACTGAAAAAGAGCTCGGGCATTCTGACAAAATCAGGTTTTGCCATCCGCACCTCTTTCGAGTTCATGCAGACGAGAGAGAACATGCGCGCCTTTGTGCGGCAGCTACCGGACAACCTGCATATTTGCGAGTATTCACCGCTCGGGTTGGATTGCGAGCGGGTGCAGAAACGTATTCCGGGTGAATAATAGCCTGTTAGCAGGCTCCGGAAAAACTCCCGCACCGGCTGCAGACGCCGCGATTCGCGACGCGAATCGCTCGCAAAACGGCCATAAATGGCCTGTCTGCAGCCTTGTACGGTTTCCGGAACCTGCTTCAGGCTCCTTCTCAGGAGCCTGTTAGAAAATCAGCTTCTGGTTTAAGAGCTCTGTTAAGAATTCGCGGTCCTTCTCGCTGATCTCAGTGCCATCGGCGTGATGGATCAGGAATTCATCTCGCACTCCCTCATATACAGCCTCGGCTGAAAATGCGATGATATCCAATCCGAGCGTGTAGAGCACCTGCGTGATCTGCATGAGTACGCCTGGCCGGTCAGGCCGTTCGACCACGAGTTTGGTGCAGTGGCGCTTTGGGTCAGGTTCGAGGGTAAAGTGAGATTTAATTGCACGCGCATTCTTGATCTGCTGGGTTTTTTCCGGGAAGCGTGAAATAAAGTCTTCCGGTGTGGTTTCCTGGGCCACGAGTTCTTTTACCGCCGCCAGGATCCGGTCACAGGCAGCTTTTGTCAGAGCTTCATGCCGCGTGGAAGTTACGATGAAGATGTCCTCAACTTCAGCCTCTTCGTTCGGTCGTGAGAAAGCGCTCAGGATATCCCAGCCGTAAGCAAAGAGCACCGTAGTTACCTTGTAGAGAATGCCGCTTGCATCCTGCGGAAACAGGAATTGCAGCTTGAAGTTGCCATCGGGCAGCATGGTGCTGGTCAGGCGAATGCCAGCAGATTTTTCTGAAAGTACAGTTATCATGTCCTGCTCTAGCAAACTTCATGCCAGCTGCAGTATTGTCGTTCCCGCGAAAGCGGGAATCTATCACGATTGTTACAGGGCTATAAGCCCGCCTTCTCGGGCATGGCAACGCCTGCTAAAGCGCTTCTCCGCAGGCGATTAGCAGGCTGTTGAAAAACAGCCATGAAGCAGGATGTTGAAACCGAGCGCAGCTGCAGACAGGCCATTTATGGCCGTTTTGCGAGCGATTTCGCTAAGAAATCGCGGCGTCTGCAGCGAGCACGGGATTTTTTCAACATCCTGTAAGGCATAAAAAAAGCGCCCCCGCAGGAGCGCCTTTCAAGTGAATAGTTAGTCAGCTGATCAGCTGAACCATCTCTTCGTCGCTTCAGCACCGATGTCGATGCCGGTGAGGCGTGCGCGCTGTACGATAGTCCAGAAGCCGCGGTAGGTTGCGCGGTCGTGCAGTTCGCCTTCGTGCTGGATTGGGCCCCACGCAGCGTCTTGAGCTGCGAGCAGCACAGCGACACCTTTCTTCACTTCCGAGAGATCGGGTTTCATCGCTTCTACAATCGCATCGATCTGTGTTGGATAGATCGACCACATACGCAAAAAGCCGAATTCGTTGCGCGCGCGCAGGGCGTCTGACTTGGTCTGCTCATAGTTCTTAAGGTCGAGCGTCACGTTGTGCGCGGGCACCACGCCGTTGGCAAGCGCTGCCGCGACCACGTTGGCCTTCGCGCGCGCGATCAGGCGGTGTTCAAACTGTCCCGGGCTCTTCATGTTTGAGAGCGCTATCGCGCCGTGGTGGCCCGAGATGAAGTCCATGAGGCCGAAGTCAATAACCTGCAGCCAGGGCAGTGTTGCGATCTTCTCGACGTCGCGCAGCGCGCCGTGGGTTTCAATGAGCACGTGAATGGGGATCTCACGCTTGATGCCGGCTTTCTGCGCCGCCGCCTGGATGTACTCGATCATTTCTTTGACCTGTTCGTAGGCGGTCGGCTTCGGGATAGTGATGTACGCGAGGCGCTCACCGCAGCCCGGCACGAGAATGTCCACGTCCTGTTTCCAGTACTTGCTGGTGTAGTCGTGGATGCGCGCGCCAGCCATGTTGTGCTTGTTGTGTTCGCTGTTGGTGAGGCGCACAATCATCTCTGCGTGTTCTTTTTCCTGGCCAGTCGGAGCTCCGTCTTCACAGTCCTGGGTGATGTCGAAAACAGGGCCCTTTTCATCCTGAAAGCTGAACGCTTTTAGGATCATTTTTTCGTTACCAGCAAAGTGCTCGCAGGTTGCGATCACGGGAAAGGGTTTTTCGCCTGCAAAGAGGGCATCATTGGGGTGTGTCATAATAAGGGAGAAACCGGGGTTTGAGACAGAGCGTCAATTAAAGGGCTGGCCTAAATTCTAAGCCCCGGAGAGATATGTTACACTTTTTATAGGTGTTTTAGTTAGGTGGGG
>CAYOZO010000154.1:7062-7293 GCA_964408405.1 uncultured Turneriella sp. | reverse complement strand
CGCTTCTGGGGCGGCATGCAGTGGATTTCGACACTTTACCTCTGGGTCGCCTGGTTGCTACAGGACACCGCCAACATCGCGGTATTTTTGCCGCGCAAGCTGAACGCTCTTGAACTCAGTGCAGCGCTGGGACTGATTTCGGTCGCTCTCATTATCATCGTGCGCACCAACGGCGGTACAATACAGGAAGTAGTCAGCGAAAAAACCGACATCCAGTCGCCCAAAGCAGCG
>CAYOZO010000154.1:5446-7050 GCA_964408405.1 uncultured Turneriella sp. | reverse complement strand
TGTTGATCTTGTCTACGCATCAGTACTTCTGGTTTTTCAAACCTGGAGCAAAATGCCCATGTCGACAACCTGGGTCTTCCTGGGGTTGCTCGCAGGACGTGAGATTATTCTGCACCGCGTGACACAGCGGCAAAAACCCTACCTCGATACCCTGCGACAGGTAGGCAAAGATGTAATGCTGGCATCGCTCGGTATCGCGGTGAGCATCTTCATCTTCGTACTTGCCGGCCAGATTTACGGTAAGTAGTTAATACAGCGCACTATCCGTACGCCGCGCCCAGCCGGCAAACCAGGCGCTGAAAGCGCCGCCGATACGCGCGTCGGGCTCGATAAAGCCATTGCCCGCGATGCTTTGCCCGGCTTCAGGGGTTGCGGGCACGAGTGTCAAGCCGCTGCAATCATTACCGAGATAAACGCAGTTGACCGGGTTCTGCTGCCGGTTGTCGCCGAGAGTTAAATTACCACTGCCGAGATAGCGCGAAAGCAGATCGGCCTCAGCGGGCACATCGCAGCGCTTATTGGTAGCGTCATAGCCCGGATCGCCCACGTCGCAGCGGTAATCGCTGCCGATCAGAGCATCATTAACCCCGTCGAGGCTTTCGCCCAAAAGCACGCGGCCTTTACGGTGGTACGTATCACCGCTGTTAGACATGCGCTCGAGCAGCGTAGCGCGAATGTAGGTGTCGCCGGTGTCGATAAGATCAAGCGTCGCCGCATTGGTCATGGCAATTTCCCGGTTGGTGAAGTTCGCGATATAACTGTTCGTCATCTGCAACACGCCGCCAGTCTTGATCTTCATGATTTCATCCTGAGCATTGCCCAGAATGGTCGTGTTGGTGATCACCATGCGCGCCTGCTCTTCAAGCGAGATGCCGTTGTTATTCGCACCCACGTTACCCGGAATCAAAATGGCGTACTGGATACTGCCACGCCAGGCGCCTTTCGCCTCGATCTGGTCGGATTGATTGTTGTTGAGCAGGATATAACGCAAATTCACCGTGCCACCCTTGATCTTGATACCGTCGTCACCGCTCTTATAGACCTGCACGTATTCAATCGTGGTACCACTGCCCACAGCATTCAGGCTAAGCCCGTCAAAATTCTCGCTGATCGGCGGATTGCTGTATTGGTACGTGGGATTTCCCGCGTACTCGATGCGCCAGCGCATCTTGGCTACGTAGACCAGACGTTCCAGCGTTGTGTCCGCAGGCAGGGTCGAGAGCCAATACTTGGATGGTTCATTTTCTCCGGCAGGCCATTCGATCAACAACCATTCCTCATCACGTAGCGCGGTTTGTGCATTATCGCCATGTGCCGGACGGACACGCAGTGCGGCAAACCGCGAAGAAAGGGGTTTATTCGTACCCTCGCGCCATTGAACATTGCGATACTGCTGCGCTGGAATGCTCATGGCGAGTTGTTTAACAGAGAGTGGTTCATGTCCGGGAGCGCGCCTCAACAACTTCGGTTTGCGGCCGATTCCCGACCAGGTTGGCTCTAACGGACTCGCATTTTCGGACCAGACACTCGCAGTGGGTCGTATCCCAACAGCGTACTTCAATCCCAGAGCAGTGAGACTATCACGCCAGGGTGAATCAGCCACG
>CAYOZO010000154.1:0-5436 GCA_964408405.1 uncultured Turneriella sp. | reverse complement strand
AGTGATGTAGAGACTAGTGTTTTTGCGGAACTTTCATTGGATCTATGTAGGCAGCAAGTCGCTCCACACTCTTGCGCTCAATCGGCAATACCAGCGCACTACAGTAATCCCTCAGGCTGTTGTGCCTTTCCTTATGGCCTACCACTTCACAAAGCAAATCCAAATATTTTTCCCATTCGCTCCACTTTTCCATATTTGCCCCCTTCTGTTACCCAGTAACTTTATCGTGCCACTGGCTATTACGAGTATCGGCAAAACTTGGAATTGCTTAACACAGTAAGAATAATAATCAGACCTTGCTCAATGCTATTTTCTTCAGTTCATGCTGTCGTATTTCGGACTTTGTCCTCGTCCAAATTGTTTACTGGAGGCAAGAAGTTTGAATACACATAGATTTCAGGCAGCCAGCCTTTCAGCGCTGCTGCTCGCCGGCTTGACCTGGCGCTGCGGAAACAACGCATTGCAGGCAGCGCTGGAGACTACACAGGACAATAATTCAGCCTCGTCCTATACCACAAGCGTCTCAACACTCAACATCACTGCCGGAGTAACTATTGACGTGCCGCTCACCAACGGGCTCGGTATCGCTGTTGCCGATGTTCCTGTAACCGTGCACAGCGAGAACGGTACGCTATACGCCACACGCTGGGCAGGTACTCCGACAAAAATACTGGTAGATAACCAGACCGGCGGCGCCACCATCGCCGGTGAGGGTAATAACCTCATCGTGGTTTATGTCAGCATTGTTAACAACGACATCCGCGCAAAAGAATCGAGCGATGGCGGACTTACCTGGGGCACGGCCGTGAGTTTTGGCGCAAAGCCCACCGGCCCGGCGCTCCCCACCGCCTGCCTTTTCCGCGTTGGCGGCGTGCTCAATCGTGTGGTCGGTTGGTCGCACCAACCTTCATCGACACAGGGACCGCTCGTCATCGTACGCCACAATGGGACAAGTTGGGGTAGCGCCAATTCCAACACGGTCGATAGTTCCGGCGCCGTACTCTACTGCGCCAACGATCAGGACCCCGAGGTTGTCTGGCGCGACCATCGCGCCGGAAACACAGGTCTCAATCCCCGCCTCTACAAGGCGACCATCAATTCCTCTTCGGCGCTGGTCTCTGAGCAGCTCATTCGTAATCCCGGTAACGACCCCAGTTTTTGCGGCCAGGGTAGCTACCGCTTCGTGGGAGCGCATACCGGGTTGAACGATGCACACCTGCTGCGCAGTACCGACGGCGGCGCAACTTATAGCGAAGTCGATACCGAAAGCGCATATTCAGGTGCGCAGCTCGACGACCAGGGTAAGTTCGTCTCAGTGGCCTGCAAGGATGGCGGCAAGTTGGGGTGACTGGCCAACCAAAACAGATGCCGACACCTACGCACCGACGCGCAAACTCGGCTTTATCATTTCAAAGGACTGGGGCAGTACCTTTACTGTGCTCAGGCCGGCGGGCGAAGATACCGAGCAGGGTCCCGCAACAGTTGCCGTCTCTGGCGGTGTGGCGTACATCATGTGGAAGGCGCCCAACGCGATCAAACTGGCTCGTGTTCAGTAGGGCTTGTTACAGCATACGCTTCGCCCAGTGCCGTACCTCGCGTGCGGCACGCGCAAGCGTGCTGTAGAACAACGCTGCATCGGCCTCTTCGCCCTGCTCGGTGATTTTGAGAATCGAGACAAGGCAGGGTTTATGCTGCCCTACTGGGGAGCAATTTCCTAAATATTAAAAAACATCAGTAGCAAGAAGAGCATCGACGGCGGCTCATCACCCCACATTCTCGGTGATAACATAACGATAGCCGCTAACAGCTATCTGGTACTTTGCGTCGATGGCGGAACATCAGATCCCGGAAAGACTTGCGTTGCCACAGGAACAGGCTCTAATAATGGTATGGGTATTGCGACTGCCGGTGAAGTTTTGGCCCTCTGTTCTCCGGAATCCAGTCCGACAAACGGCACTTGCCCTGGCGGCACTGTAATTGATTCAATCCCCAACCTTGGGGCTGCAACAGCCGGAAAGTCCAAGGCGCTCGACGTGACGAAGCTCAATGCAACCGACAACGATACTTTGGCTAACTGGAGCGATGCCACCAACACCTATGACAATACGTACAATAATATGGGTACGCCCGGTTTTGCGAACAATGGCACATCCTCTGTTTACACGATTGGCGGCACAGTGTCAGGCCTGACTTCCGGCACGCTGGTATTGCAAAATAATGGCGGCGATAATAAGAGCCTGACCGCTGATGGCGCATATTCATTTACAACGCAGGTGACTACCTACAACGTTACGGTACTAACACAACCCGGTGGCACGTTGGTCTGCACCGTGAGCAACGGCAATGGCACAGCCTCAGCGACCGTGACCAATGTCAACGTCACCTGCTCCTATGTTACGCTCGCTACCATGGGGGAGCTTGCTTTGAATGAGGTTCACTCGAACAGCGGAGGCCCCAATGGCGCGGACTATATTGAAATCTACAACAAAGCCTCTGGTGAACGCAACTTTGGTTCCGGGACATGGTATCTTGCCGATGAAGGTATCATCGCCACTCCGGCAAGCTACTATGAACTGACGGGAACAATCAGCGCGAATGGCTTTCGGTTATTAGAACAGAGCCAGCCGGGCAGCTTTACTTTTGGCCTCGGTAGTGGCGACGCTGTGTACCTGATTTATAAATCAGGCAGTTTTTACTACATCGTGGACTGAATCGTCTGGACAACCCACGCTCAACCCGCACAACGCGCCACCAAGTGTACTGGACCATGGCAAAGCGGTGGCACCACTACTGCCGGCACAACGAATACCGGCAATGGGACGGCGATTACCTATGCCAACCCCACCGATCTGGTTCTGAACGAAATCCACTCGAATAACGGTAGTGTAGCCGGTGCACCGTATGTCGGCGACAGAGATTTTATAGAGGTATTCAACAAAGGTGCCGGTGCGTTTGATCTCAGCACAGCAGGCAGCTACTTCATTCTCGATAACGATTTTGACACAGCAACGCTGACGAATCTGTATGATCTGAGCGGTCTTGGTGGTACGGTAGCGGTCGGTGGGGTGAAGGCCTTTGAAACTACAACGCATTTCAGCTTTGGCCTCGGCCCAAATGACAAAGCCTATTTATTGCTAAAAAAAGGAACCACGTACCTGATTCTCGATTCCCATTCGTGGACTGCGCATGTCGCATCGGCGTGCCGCAATCCGAATGGCACCGGTGCTTTTGCAGCATGTACGACGAGGTTTAATGCACTAAATTAAAAAAGTGTAACCCGCACCCCGTCATTCGGGGTGCGGCTATCCCAACTAAAATCCCGCACGTGATAACGCTCCCCGTAGCGCCTCTACATCCGCAGCGGCAATGCGCACCGAATAGGGAGTTACATTTGCCTTGACCCAGGCGCCGTAGGTAGGCAGGGCCCGAAGTTCGATGGCTGTGGTTTTCTGCAAGTTCACGGCCGGCTGCCAATACGAATACCGCGATGATGCGCACATCGTCACGGGTGAGCATCGGCTCGCCGAATATGATGCGCTGGTTGGTTCCCGCAGAAAGGGCCGTTTGGGATAGCGTTCCAATCCCTTGCCGAGTACGACTGCCAGACTGACGCCGGCGCTTTCATAGAGGATAACCTCGTCGCTCTGGCTTGGGAGTCGGCTTAACGTTACACGAGGTTTGAAAGCGCAGAATATCAATTCTGCACAGCCTGCGAAAGCGATAAGCGTGATCCAGAACCCGGCATTCACAGTCTATATAGTCAACCTAACTCATCAATGATGTCAAGAATTCGGTGAGGTTTCCATTGGTCTTACCACGGGCCATTTGGTAGCAGCCCACTCGTGATCGTAACCCCCTAAGCATTATCTTTGATGTTAGCTTGCTGGAGTAAGCCCAGCTACCTGCCAGGGCGGTGGGTTTGGGCGAGTGTCGCCTTCAAGGCGCCAGAACGTCAAATATTCGTAAGCAAAGCCTCCTTCGGGGTTCCATCCTTCGGTGTCGGCTGCGCAGTTAGTCGCGAAAAACCGGCGGATGGCCCGGCGCGCGGGTTTCAGCCACAGCAGGATCAGCCCATAGATCAGCGAGGACACGCTGACGCGCAGCGACGCCGCAACAAAATGCAGAGTGTCATACTCTGCCGGGGTAAACCGCGTCGTCACCCGAGCATACTGCCCTTTACCGCGATTATAGGCGCGAGTAACTCCTCGCCTGAGCTCGTTACGCATCTGGATCCGCAGGTAGCGGCCGCCAAACTGCATGATCTCGTGCCGATGTTCGCGCCATATGGCTGCGGTTTTCACGGGCAGATTTACGCTCGTAGTCAGAATGTCTTTCATGGTGCCTCTATTTATTAAATACCAGAAAACTGCGGTTTTTTCTCACTTTTGGGATTTCTTTTTTTGCGACATATGCCAAGGAATGCTTAGGGTTACTCGTGATGGAGATGAAATTTACTGATTGACGGCCAAAATTTCCGATAAGGAATTTCTTAGCCATGAATCGCCTGCTGCAAATCGTCAGATTATGCACTCCGCTGATTATATCAGCCTGCAACAACTATGGTCTGCTCGACAGTCTTGAACGCCCTGGTTCGGTAACGGGTGGCAATGAACCTGTTTGCCTTTGTCACGTCTGTAACCACGCAGGGCGATATGCAGGGCCTGCCAGGTGTCGGCTGCGTTGCGAGCGGAATCGGCAGAGCCGATTGCGCCTGCGATAACTTCGCCCGACAGAACAACCTGCGTATGTCTGCCAATAGTCGCTTTATCGCCTGGCTCAGTACTTCGCTTTCTGAAATGCGCTGCCGCATCGTGGGAATCGAAGGAACAGGTTGCACTCCCACGGGCAGCTTTGTATGGTATAACACTAACTACGACCCGGTATTCACGAGCCTTACGGGGGCAACGAATGGGGTTCTTGGTACGACGCTCGCATTAACCTATAGTCTCAAGTACACTGAGACAGGTTCTCCCGTTCCCTCCGAGGCGGACAATGTGTGGACTGGTACTGATGTGGGCGGGCTTTTGTTGACAAATCGCTGCCAGGAGTGGAGCAGCAGCAGTAACGTGTTTGTGGCACGCACGGGTCAATCCGACCTTTTAGGCAATGCCTGGACCAATTCTGCCGATAAGAGCTGTGACGGCTTCAGGCGTATCTACTGCTTTGCTGTGCCCTGATTCCACTTTACGCGCCTGTAGCAATTGCTACAATGCCGCGTGGCCGCGTCTTTAGTAACTACTCCATCGACAGAAATTCCGAAACACTGGAGCTCAACCTTTCTCAGCAACAAGAGTCTCGTTGAAGTGCGCATGGCGGTGCTCGCGGACAAAGGTTTTAGTACCGAGTTCACTCCCCGGCCCGGCGCCGAAGGGCCCAAAGCCCATGCACACGGCGGTTTTCTCGCCACGATTCTCGATGAAACAATGGGGAGCGCGT
>CAYOZO010000153.1:0-7621 GCA_964408405.1 uncultured Turneriella sp. | reverse complement strand
CGGGACAGTTGAGCGTCAACCGGGCGGCCAACCGCGCGATGGCGGGTATGTTTTCGACGGAGCTCAAAGTCTTCTTGCAACAGCTCGACTATGCCGGAGCACGACCACAGTTACCGGGCTACGACGCGCTCGAGACAATTGTGGCGCCTTACCTTTACGCTGCGCTCGACGGCTCGCTGCCGGTTAAAGAAGCCTTGCGCCGAGCTTGCTCTGAGATTGAGCGGGATTTGATTCAACCGAATAGGTGATCCATGCCCACAGTGCTGCGTCTCAGTCGGTACCGGTTCCATTTCTACTCAAACGAGGGAAACGAACCTGCCCACATTCATGTTGACACACCCGAGGGGGAATGCAAATTCTGGTTAGGTCCTGTGGAACTCGCGAAGTGGTTGCCACCACAGTCCGCGTCGAAGGTCGAAAAATATTTGTTGATCTATACGATGGGCGAACTGTAGGCTTTCCAGCAGATCGCTATAAGATTCTCCAGCGCGCAACGGATGAAGAACTACAGGTTGTGAATCTGCGCGCAGGCGGAACCGCGCTCAGGTGGGATAACCTCGATGAAGATCTGACTGTTGAAGGCGTCGTTGCAGGCAGATTCCAGATCTAATTTATGTCTCATTCACCTTAAACACCATCCGAGAGAACGGAAAATTTTGCATACTCACGATCACGACTGCTAAGCGAATTACTTTACTTGTTGAATACCCCCGTGAAATCTCGCTCATGCGCGGTGCCGTGACTGCTATCCATTCTGCTCTGCTCGTAGGAATTCTCGCGACGGGGTGCAACTCAGAGCAACGACCCCGCACCTACATTCCCATCATTGATCTTACCGACGCCGACGGCAACGTGATCGATACGCCTTGCAGCAACCCGCAGGCTGCGAGTAACTACAAGCAACCGACTGCAGCGGATTGGCCGACCATACGCGATTTGAAAATGGGAGCAGTCTATGACGGCAGCACCACCACCTTCCGCTTCTTCGCTCCCACAGCGCAGCAGGTAGAGGTCGTGCTGTACAACTCTGCCAGCGACAGTATGTTTAGTCCTGCTGCGGTGATACCCATGACGCGCGACGGCGTCGGCAGCGCGGGGCTAGGTTATTGGAGCAGCGCTGCCATCACAGCTGCGGAGGCAAGGCCGGTAAGCGTTGCCGGCGCGGGAAGGTACTACTACCGCTACCGCATCAACTGCATGCAGAATTACGAGAACAAGACGATCGCCGAACGCGACCGCTACATCACTGACCCGTACGCCCTGGCCAGCGCCGGCTCGAACGGGCACGGCATTATTATTGATACGCAATGGACGCATAATGATATATTCAGCGGTTGGAACAATGCGACGGATGGAGTTACCTCTGACATTGGGGGCAGCAACTGGTTTGGTAGTGGCAGGCCGGCTACGAGTAACTACATCGTTTACGAAACCCACGTCGACGACTTTACCGGTTCAACCTCATGCCTACAGAGCCATAGCGGCTCGACCTGCAAAACAAATTTACAATCCTATTACACGAGTAACTCCTCGCTGATGACTGTGCTGGGTGCGACAAGCGGCGACAGCCTCTCGGGTAAATACACCGGCTTTGAGGCTATGGCTGGCCACCTCTCGAGCACCATGGCCATAAACGCGGTGCATTTGATGCCGCTGCACGAAGCCTCAAACGACAACAAAGACAATCCCGAAAGCTATAGCTGGGGTTATCTGCCTTCGCTTTTTTTCGCACCGGAGTCTTCTTATTCATCTTATTGCTCGCGGGCAAATGCTTCAGAGGCGTGCAGCTACGTCGAAGCACGCGCGGGCTATCAGGTGTTGGAGCTTAAACGGTTAATAAAGAAGCTCCATTCGCAGGGCATCGCGGTCATTCTCGACGTTGTGCTCAACCACACATCCAACGCTTTCAACTACCTCTACCAGGCAGATCCTTATGGCCGGTATTACTTTCGCACCAACGGGCTCAACTGGTCAAACATCGGCACGGGAAACCACATCTTCGACGACCGCAACCAGCGGCCGTTTGCCTATAAGCTTATCCTCGATAACGTGAAATACTGGGTTAAGCACTTCCACGTCGATGGTTTCCGCTTCGATTTGGCGGTGGGAACGAGCGAGCAGACGCTGCGCGATATACAGAACATGCTCAACGATGCCAACGTGCCCACAAGCTGGACAACCACAGTGCCGCCGTCAGCCACAGAAACAAGTATGGTTATCGACACCGAATACTTACTCGGCGGGGGGAGCTATGCGAGTAACAGCCAAACGACCGATAACTTTGGCAATGTGATTAAACTCCCCAACTTCTTAACCGGCGAGAATTGGCTCGGCGCAGAGCGCCACGGCTTCATGGTACAAAGCAATTGGAGCTCCCCCAATTTCAATAGCCAATTGAGCGGCGACTACCGCGGCTTCTCACAGTGGAACGACTACTTTCGCGAATCGCTGAAGCGCTTTATCCAGGGCAACACCGACAGCACGTACACCAATCGCAGTAAAACGGCGATTTACTTTAGCAAGGGGCGCGACGACGGTGTGTGGCAGGGTATCTCTAACCATCCGCTCGATACATTGAACTACATCGAAAGCCATGATGAGGAAACGGTGGCGCGCGCGGCGCTCGACTCGAAGTCCAAGTCTGCGATCGGCGCGGTGCTGCTATTAACCGCACACGGCATCCCCATGCTTTACGAGGGACAGGAGTTCATGCGCAACAAGCAGATCCAGGACCAGAGCAAAATCGGCAACAACCTCGACTGGCAGCTCGCCTCGACCAATGCCGACATGCTGGGCTTTGTCGCGTTTCTGACAAAACTCCGCCGCGCCTGCCCCGCGTTGCGCTATGCCAGTGATCCCGGAGGGTCAAATTCAAATTTCGATAACACAACGCCAAACCAGACGATTTCGTTTTTTACGAAGGGTGGGACTTGCTCTGGGTTTAGTGGGGATACTTCGAGCTATATCAACGGCAAGTCCGAGTTTCGAATACTTGCCAACATGACTGGCGGGTCGCAAAATTTCACCGTCGAAACCGGTGGGGCAAACTGGCGCGCGGTTGCCGCAGTGACCGGGGGTAATGATAATACCAACTGCGGGGACCAGTCTGCCGCCATGCTGCGCTGGGCATATGCATCGGGCAGTAACAATATCAATAGCTGGGGTACGACGAATAGTACGTGGTCCGTGCCGTGCTACAGCGCTGTGGTCTTGGTGAAGCAATGAGTATTCTGGGAGGGGGGACTGCTATGGAGGGGCGAGTAACTGTTCAGAATTCTCCGCTGCGGAGGCCGATGGCGCTCAGGAGAGTAACTACGCAAGGGCCTAAATGGCCCGTGGGGTGGCAGCTATGGAATTCCATAACTAGCAGGCTCCTGAAAAAGGAGCCAGAAGCAGGTTCCGGAAACCGCGCGAGGCTGCAGACAGGCCATTTATGGCCGTTTTGCGAGCGATTCGCTTCGCGAATCGCGGCGTCTGCAGCCGGCGCGGATGTTTTTCCGGAACCTGCTAGTCTGACCACGTGCGTGGCTCAGGAATTCCATAGCTATGAATATAGAAAACAAACGCTCACAAAGATCAGACATTTCGCGCTCCTGCTATGGATTTCCATAGCTGTAGCCTGTGCAGGCCCCAACCCCGACTTTTACCGCATGTACGACGCAGAACCCCATGCGCCATCGTACAACCCAACCATGATAAAAAACATGGAAGTGATGGGGCCAAAGATCGTGGACGGCGGCGTGAACTTCACTCTGTTCTCTGAGCGCGCCACGCGCGTGCACTTACTAATTTTCGACGATCCGGACAGCAAATACCCGGTGCAGGAATTCCAGATGTCGCGCTTCGGCAATGTCTGGTGCGTCTTTGTCAATGGCGTAGGCCACGGCACCTACTACGGCTATCGGGTGTGGGGGCCCAACTTCGACTACCATCCTTCCTGGTATCCGGGAACGCTTTTCGGTTTTAAGTCAGACTTCGACAACCAGGGCAACCGCTTCAACCCGAATAAGCTCCTCCTTGACCCCTATGCGAAGGCGGTACATCGCAAGCACGACTGGTCTAAGGGCATGGCGGCTTCAGGCCCTTACCGGCATGTGGATACGACAGCTGCGGCAGCCAAGGGCATAGTCCTGCGCGATGACAGTTACTCGTGGAGCGCGACCGAGCAGGCCTACTGGCAGCGCAAGCAATCCACAACCCAGCGGCGCGCTCGTAACTCCCTCATCTTTTACGAGGTACATCCGAAGGGTATTTCTGCCGCCGCGCTCGCGGGAATTCCGGGCATGCCCGCCGACTACCACGCCCGCTTTCCCGGAACATTTCGCGGCGCAGGCGAGCTCGCCCCTTACCTTGCCAACCTGGGCATCACTGCAGTGGAGTTTCTGCCGGTGCACGAGGCGGGGAGCGACGGCGGCTACTGGAAATACTGGACGCTCAACTTTTTCACTCCCGAATTTACCTACGCGTATCGCCCCGAGAAAGGTTCGCAGGTCAACGAATTCCGCTGGATGGTCGAGCAATTCCATAAATATGACATCGAGGTCATCATCGACGTAGTCTATAATCACACGGGGGAGGGTGGTTTGTGGCGCGAGAAAGTGCCCATGATTGAGGGCAATGTTCCCGTGAACCCCTACGATCCCTCGCACTTTTGGGCCTACGATCCGGCTGAGACGGCGACAATTTTATCTTACCGCGGCATCGACAATTATAGTTACTACGCGCTCACCGGTCCTAACAAAGAATTCTATTACGATCACACCGGTACCGGCAACATGGTGAGAACGGGCAGTCCCCCGGTGCGGCGCCTGGTCATTGACAGCCTGCGCTATTGGGTGGAGCAAATGCACGTCGATGGCTTCCGCTTCGACCTGAGCGAGGTGCTCGAAAAGAAAGACGGCCAGGCGACGAACAACTGGAACTCCTACAACTACTGGAAGGAATGGGGCGGCGATGCTTACAGCGCAACACATGCCGGCAGGCGTAATATGTCCGCGACAATGTGGATTGTGAACGATCCGGTGCTGCAGCGCTATGACACGCGCATCATCGCCGAACCCTGGTCGATCGGCGGCTATCGGTTCGGCGACCATCCGAAGGCCTACTGCTATGGACCCGATGGCCAGCACTATACAGGATATGAGACTGGTTGCGCCGCGCTCGATGCTACCTATAGCACTGGATATGCGTGGTACGAATGGTCTGACCTCTTCAAGCGAGTGAGCAGGCGCATTGTGAATCATGACGACTACCGTTTGAACTCCGACTCGCCGGTTGATTTTGGGGGAGCGCTTACCGGCAGCTCTGCAAAATTTAACGAAACCTGGGATGGCAGGCAGCCATACCACAACATCAACAAGATCACCGCGCATGACGGCTTCACGATGTACGATCTTTTGAGTTACAACCAGAAGCGCAATGGTCTGGGACCGCTCAATCCACAGGGTGTTGACCCCTATTCGGGCGATGATGGGAGTAACTATTCGCGCGACTGGGGCTTCAACGAGAATCTTAAGCGACAAAATTTTCGCAACCTGTTGGTGTTGCTCATGGTCGCTAACGGTTCGCCTATGCTTTTGGGCGGCGACGAGTGGATGCGCACACAATTGGGTAACAACAACGCTTACACTGCCGGCGCAGACAACCAATACAACTGGTATCGCTGGGGTGTGTGGCTGGCTGATCCTTATGCGTACCGCATGTTTGATTTTACTCGCAAGCTGATAGCTTTTCGCAAAGATAATCTGTGGGCTTTTGCCAAGAGTAACTACCCGGCGTTATCCGATATCAGCTGGCACGATGTAGGCGGAGATCCGAGTAACTGTAACGCAAGCTATGCTGGGGCGCTTGCATGGGGCGGCGCTGATAAAGTTATTTCCATATGCTACAAAAATCCTCCTAGTGGTAAGAAGGAAATATTCATGGCGTTCAACCTAGGTCCAACAAATACTCACGCAATCCAACTCCCGACTGGTACCTGGAGCGTTATTGTGAATACCGAGCATTATTTTGAAGGCTTTCATGCGAATTTAAGCGGTAACTATTGCCCCAACAGCGGCGATCCGACTTTCAATCCCTCGGCACCGAAATGCAACGCATCAACAGTATCAGGACCAGGAGCATATAATTTACCTCCAAGAACCATACTAATTTTGCAGAAACAATAAAAAATGCGGATTTAGTGAGAAAAAATAACGGTTTTCTGGTATTTAATAGTTAGAGGGAGTTATGATTATCACGAGTGTTTCTTTACCAAAGAGTCTTGCCCCACATTGGCGCGACAACCGGCGAGAGATAATGGGATATTGTATCAGAATGCTGCGCATTATGCAGCGCAGCATGAAACCCAAAACTGGCGCTACAATCCAATATACGCAAGGGATGGAGCGCTGTGTCCGGGTAACTACACGGTTTACCGAGGCTGAGCATGATACATTGCTCTATGAGTCGCGCATATTTCGAGTAAGCATGTCCTGGATCATCGCGCATCTCATTCGACTTTGGTTAAAAATCCGGCGCAGAGTTCAAAAAAGTCCCTACGTCAGCAAATTTAGCCTAGACGTCAATTACGTAGGGCCCGTCGCTGTGGCTGTTGCCGAGACCCTGATGATTTGGAGAAAAACGCCATTGCCGGTTAGCTTACCATCGTGAGAATAACAAACCCATGTTGAAGATACGCGCACTCTCAACTCTGCTGCTAGCATTGGCTACGCCGTTAGTGGGCGAAAAAATACGCCTTGAGCGACCGGTTGAAAATTTTGGAAAAGAAGAAATACGTAATCGTGAATCCAAAGGTGAACAACCCACAAATAAAACGGGTAACTCCTCAGCAGCAAGTGCAGCGGATGAAGAGGAGAAGAAAAGCGGGTTCAAAATTCCGAAACCATTCTTCTTTAATATGTACGTGCGCGCAAGCGCGCAGGATGACTTTGGTTACAATTCACCCACGCTGGGCTGGTCGCCGTTCTATGGCCGCCTGATGAATGAAACGCCCTGGCTTATGGCCGACTTTGGCTACCACGTCGTCAGACCCGAAACGCCAGGCGCTCCGCGCGCGACGCTCTTCATGCGCATCGAGGGAGGTAGTTACCGCGGCTACAACATGGGCAGCGGTTCGCTGAGCAACTTCAACATCAACCAGGTATGGCTCGAAACAGAGAACGTGCTCTTTAAGACTCTCGTGACCCAAACAGGCAACCTGTGGTACAACATGGGTTACATCGGCATCTTCGACAATTTCACTGCACAGGTTTTTTACGAAACAGTGGGGTTTCGCGCCGGCCAGCGCACCAAGCTCTTCGAGTATTTTCTGGGCGCCGGCGATTCCGGCTGGTCGCTCTACCGTAACCGCACGTACGACGGCTGGGAGGGGCACCAGTACGCGGTGATACCCACGGTGGGTGGTCTTTTCAAGATCAACCTCTACGAACTCGACGCGCTCAAAAGTTTCAGCAACCGCTTCATGCCGCGTTGGCAGGTGGGCATGAGCTTTCAGCATATGTGGGAACGCGCCAACGAAACCCTGCGCGGCGCGCCCTACCAAACACCCAACGTCGCTTACGCCGAGGTCATGCGTGGTGAAGCTTTCAAGAAGTTCATGCTAGAGAATCCGGGTAACTCC
>CAYOZO010000152.1:0-7623 GCA_964408405.1 uncultured Turneriella sp. | reverse complement strand
ACAAGCCCCGAAAAAACAGACCGCGCAAGAGTCTTGCTTTCGCGCTGTATCTGCGCATTCATGAGCTGGCTCTTCAAACGCCTGATGTAACTACTGCGTTCATAGCGCAGGTTTTCGCGCAGCATGATCTGCCGCATGCGCGTGTTATCGGGGTTCTGGGCAAGGTAGTAAACCTCAAACCCCTTAACTTTCGGCGACAGAGTGGAGTTGCAGTGGATGCTGATAAAGACGCCGAATTTCGCGTTGCTGTTTTTCTTATTCGCAAGCTCGCTTCTTCTTTCCAGCCGCAAAAACTTGTCCGTGCTGCGCGTCATGTAGACCTTGAGCTCCGGATAATCAGTTGCAAGCTGTTTTCTCAGCGCGTGTGCCATGGACAGGGTTAGATCTTTCTCTGCTGCGTCGAAATAGCCGAGAGCGCCGGAGTCTTTTCCGCCGTGGCCGGCATCGATCACGACAAAATCGAGCCTTGGCCGGTCGGGCCTCTCGGATGCTCTGACAATCAGAAGATTATTGCGGTCGAAGCGATAGGCCACAGGGATATTGAGTTCGCTCATGATCTCTTCAACAAATTCGCGGGAAAAAAATAGTCCGTCATCGTTGATAACACCTGGCTCGTCGAGCTCCCGGATTTCGTTTTGCGACTGGTACTGTGCCTCGTTGAGCTTGAAGAGCAGAACGCGCTTACCAAAGCGGATTTCACCCTGCTCGCCCCTGGGGTCATAGCGCAGCTCGATACGGCCGTGAATCCGCTTCAGATTGGCCGCAGAAAGGAACGCGCGCTTTTCAATCTGCACCAGCGTCAGCCGGATTTTTTCTTTTTTTATTTTTTTGGGGGCTGCAGCAAAAGAGAAACCGCACCATCCTGTCAGTACAAGGCCACAAAAGACGAACCATACCCGCAGCCCGCGAGAAAACGGGAAGTTCTGAGTAAATACAAAAACGCGGGTCAGCAATCGCCGACAATTACTCGAAGCGAGCCCTCGCGCAAAGCCGTTTCCGGAACTGCCTTGTGGCTCCTTCGGAGCCTTTAGATGGATTGACCCGCTTTTTCCAATGCCGGTTGTGGCCAGCGTGGTCGATCCTTACCACCAGATTGTGGTCAACACGCACGTGCGGCGGTTTCACACTACCTACGCCGAATACTTCGCAGATAAATCGACTCGGGCGCTGGCTGATTACTTTTTCGAGAAGATCTACACCCTGGAAGGAAAATCCGAGCGCGACGCACTGGCAGTGAAGACCTACAACCGATTCAAGGGAATGCTGTCAGAAAAAAGCCGGGAGCGCATTGAAAATCTGCTTCTGCTCAATGAACTCACCGACGAGCTCGACAGAGAGATGGCCGACGTCATTCGTAAAGACAAAAAGTACATCGTGAAACACAACGGTGTAGAGCACATCGATCTCAAGAAACTGCCGATGCTCTACCGCAAAGCCAATGATCCGGAAGCGCGTATTCGGCAGCTACGTCTGGTGATTCTCAATCTCGAGTCCTTTTTTGAACTGAGCAAACATCCGCTCGCCGGCGTGGTCATGCGCCCGGTGTCGCTCGCCGCCCGCACTGTGGGAGCCATCAAGCTCTACCGCATATTCGAAGAAGGCTATAATGCCACCAAGCCGGTTTCTAAAGAGGTATTTTTCGAATTCATGCAGTATGTGCGCGGCCATGAAACCCAGTTTCTGGAAAAAGCCTACAGACGCCATGTCCATCTGTTATGATGCCCGTTGAGCTCAAACTTATCCAGGAGCGCCGCGATGCTGCCGGCTATGTCCATTCGGTCTTTGCCCGCCCCTCAGATTTCGACTACCGGCCAGGGCAATACCTGGCCATCACGGCTGCTGATGAAGACAAGGCGCGCTACCTGGCGCTCGCCTCGCACGAAAGCGAAGCGCACCTGCTACTCTTAAGCCGGCACAGTTACGAGGGTAAATCCGCGAGTGCATCGCCGCCGCAGGGTAAGGGATTTACCTGCGACTTTTCTGCGCCCAGGCCTTTACTCTTCGTGACACACGGAACGGGTATTTCTGCTCTGAGACCCGCGATAATCGAGCGATGTGCGCGCGGCTTCAGAACTGACACGTTGCTTTACGGCGTGGCCGACGAGGCGCATGAACCCGACCTCGACGTGCTCAAGAATGATTTTCCGTTGCGGCAGCTGCGCGCCTATTCGCGCACGGGCGATCACGTGCGCGTGCAGCAGGTATTGCCGGCGATAAATACCAGCGATTTTGACGGCATCTTGCTCATCGGTGGAAAAGAGATGATGAACGATGTGAAGCAGGTGCTCGCCACGCATGGTTTTCCCGCAGAGCGGGTTTATTCCAACTTCTGACAGGCAGGGCAATAGTAAGTGGCACGGTTGGACTGTACGATCTTCTCTATTGTGGCTGAGCAGCGCCGGCATTTTTCACCTTCGCGCAGGTAAACCAAAAACTGCTTCTGGTAGTAGCCGGTGCTGAACTTATCTTCTCCCGGCAGCGCATAGACAAAGTCAGAAATGCTGCTGCCCTTCGCTGCAATGGCCTTCCGGAGCACACTGCGGGTCGCCTCAAAGATACGCTTGAGTTCATCGCCGCACAGTTGCGAAGCCAGGCGTGTGGGATTTACCCCGGCGGAAAACAGTATTTCTGAAGCGTAAATGTTGCCGATACCGCTTACGATCTTCTGGTCGAGCAGGACATTCTTGATCGGCGAGCGGCTGCGCAGAATTCTTTCGCCCGCTCTTGACAAATCCTGCGATAGTGCATCGATGCCGGCAGGCAATGCCGCGGCGGCTTTTGCCCCGGTCAGTATAAAACCAAAGCGGCGCACATCGATATATACGAGCCGGTCGCGTGAGAAAATAAACTCCACCTTGCTGTAAGAATTTTTTTTTGCCGCATTGAGCAAGAGCCGCCCGGTCATGCCGAGGTGGATTACCATTAAGCCGGGTTTACCGGCTTCGGCAGAAAAATGGAACACCAGGTATTTGCCCGCACGGTCAATTTTCTGCAGCAACCTGCCCGTCAGCCCGGCAAACTGCGTAGTACGCACAGGGTAACGCAGTCTGCCATCGATGACGTTGACCTGTTGCAGTGTCTGCCCCTCGGTAGCGAGCAGCGAGCGTCTTACTGTTTCCACTTCGGGCAGCTCGGGCATACGCCAGTGCCGCAAACAAGGTCAGGCAGAAACGCGAATTTGAAAGATATGGGCTAAGCGGCTGGTTGTGTACGCGACCAGCCGCTCCCCCGTAAGCCCTTGTCCAATGATTGCTTGTAACTTACGTAGCCGAAGCGTAAGGTATTTGATAAATTACCCCGATATTCATGTCGCGGCGTATTTTTCTGCCAGCTGTTCTTGTTATCTGCACATTATCGCAGACTCTACTAGCCGCGCCCGCAGCAAAAACCATTGTAGCTCCGCCAACGCTTGCTGCACCCACTGGTGCCAAGCCTGAGGATGCCCCGGAAAAGTTTCGCCCCTGGCCGCTAATCGCCTCCATTTTTCCCGGCGTGATTCTGCACGGTTCAGGGCAATTTGTCGCTGGCAATTACAAGGCCGCGCGTGACCTGATCATCACCGAAGGGGTGTCCATCATCCTGGTCTTTGCTGTAGGCGCACCGGCATTTGCCACCGGCAATGCCGCAGTGCTGGTGCCCGGGGTTTACACCATCGGCTTTGTGGGAGTTACCCACTTTTTCACCAGCTGGGCGGCGGATTTTTATGGCTCGAGTGGGTTAAACATGATTTCTTCGCCGCTCATTCACCCCCACCAGCGGAGCTGGATTGCTGCGGGTATCATCAGGCAGGATGATACCGAATCAGATATCTACGGCCTCTACCGCTTCGACGGTAAGTTTGCGCGCGAGAACTGGTACGTGCGCGGCCTGTTCGATATTGAAGAAAAGCGCATGTACCAGAATTTGGGTCTCGATGCGGGGTACCGCGTGCTGCGGCCCAAATGGGCTGATCTCTATACCAGCTTCGAAGGCCGCCACGAGCGATCTGCCGAAGGTTTTTCGCTGACCTCACTGAATGCGCTTGCGGAGTTTACCCTCTACCCCGAAAATCTGACCGATTACTACAGAAAATCCCTGCGCGGGCTCGGCATATTCACAACAGTGGGTATCGGCCGGCAGTACATTCACCTGCGCGATACGCCCGACTTCCGCAGCGATGCACACTTCGCAAATCTTATCCTGCTTCACGGTGTGCGCTTTCGCGCGACACGCTTCACCGAATTCTCGAGCGCGTTCCATTTCCGCAAAGACAACATACTCGGCGGTGCGAGCATTCTCGGCGGCACCTTTGTGCACCAGATGGAATTTTTCCTGGGCAACTTCTTTACCCGAATTACTTTTGAGCATGGCCGCGGTTACCGGCTGTTTGTACTTGCAGGAGCTAATTGGTGAAACAACAAACACACTCCCGAAGTTCACGATACCTTTTCTTCGCGCTGCTGTGGACACTATCGGGTTGCCTCGCCAACCCACAGGCTGAACGCTTTGACCTGAACCAAGGTGTCGGCAAAATTACCGTAAATAACGTCGATATACAGGTGAAGTTTGCGCCGGTTGCACTTGTCAGCAATGTGATCGAAGCGAGGGCGCAGAGACCCACGCTCGAAGTCAGTTTTGTCTCGCGCAATAGCTCCCCCGTCACCCTGAATTTTAAACTCAGAAATATGCGTCACGATACGCTGCCTACCGCCAGCTTTGGTACACTCTCGGCCGGTGAGAAGCCGGGTGTTGTCGACTGGAGCATAAACATTGCCGCCGGTGAAACGCGCAATGAAACTGTCGCCAACTTCACCGGCGGTGGCGCATACCGCTTTGGCGTTGTGGGCGACCTGCACTACCGCGACTCGACCGCCACCCGCATTGCCGACAGCGCGCGCAATCGTGGTCTGGACTTTTTTCTGCTCGTCGGTGATTTCGTGAACCAACCGACCAGTGACGAGTACAACTGGGCTCTGGCGCTTTCGGATAAATTTGCCGGCCCGGTCTATACAGCTTATGGCAACCATGAAGGCTTTCGCCAGGGCTACATGAATTTTTACCGGAGTCTTTTTGGTACCACGAACTATTCATTCACTCACAAGGGAGATTTCTTCCTCTTACTTGATTCTGCAGACCAGAGTATCAGTCGCGAAGTTTACCGGTACGCAGAGAGCGAACTTTCCGCATCGCCTGCAGCGCTCAGGATGATGTTCATGCATGTGCCGCCGTTCGACGAATTCGGCATGAGAAACAACAGCTTCAATTCGCGATATCAGGCAGCTCGTTTTTTGAATATGGCGCTCGACAAGGGCGTCGATATTGTTTTTGCCGGCCATATCCACACCTATCAGGATTTCTGGGTCGATGCGATACGCAACGTCATTGTGGGCACCGGCGGTGGCCGGCCGGAACAATTCGACGGGATAGGCATCCGCTACGTCATTCTGCACTCCGATGGGGCTGGCAACTACCAGCTGGAGACCGTCGATTTGGGCGATGACTGAGGGTTTCTTTCCTCTTTTCAGGCCGAACGCGTTTGCGTAATTTACCGCCATGTTCGACCTATTTAACCCCACCGACGATCACAGATCACTGCGCGAGCTGACACACGACCTCGCCAAGGGCGTTCTCGAGCCGCAGGTCAAGGAATACGACGACAAAGAGATATTAAACGAAGCGCTGCTGCGGAAAATGGGCAGTGAATACAACCTTTTTGGCATCACCGTACCGGCCGAAGCCGGCGGCCATGGTCTCGATGCCACTGCCTCAGTCATCGTGCATGAGGAGCTCAGCTATAGCGACCCGGCATTTACCCTGAGTTACCTCGCGCACGAAGTCTTGTTCGTGAACAATCTGTACTATTCTGCTCAGGCAGAATTACGAGACCGTTACCTCTCGCAGGTACTTGACGGTTCGGCGCTCGCGGGTATGGCGATGTCAGAACCTGCTGCCGGTACCGACGTCTTGGGGCTCACCACCTTTGCTGAGAAGAAGGGCGATCGCTACATACTCAACGGTGTCAAACAGTGGATTACCAACGGTAACTGCGGTAGCTACTTCATTGTTTATGCACGCACCGAAAAAGGTAACCGCTCGGCAATTTCGAGCTTTGTCGTTGAGAAAAACTTCAAGGGTTTCAGCGTCGGCAAAAAAGAGATTAAGATGGGAATGAAACAGTCGCCCACTTGCCAGCTCGTATTCGAAGATGTGGAAGTTCCGGCTGAAAATCTCATCGGCAAAGAAAGCGGCGCTTTGACGCACATGATGCGCAATCTGGAGATCGAACGCCTGACGCTGGCAGCCATGTCGCTTGGTATCGCGCGCCGCGCAATCGACGAGATGGTGCGTTACGCATCTGTTGATCGCATGGCGTTCGGTAAGTGCCTGGCGGATTTCGGACAGATACAGCAGCTGATCGCCGAATCGTACGCCCGTTACCGCGCCAGCCGCGCGCTGGTTTATGAGACTGCGCTTCGCGTAAATCCCCAGTCACGCGAAAGCCTTTCTGCCGCGGCGGCAAAACTTTCTGCTACACAGATGGCTGAGTATGTTGCCCGCGCGGCGATCCAGGTTTTTGGCGGTTACGGTTATACGCGCGAGTACCCGGTAGAAAAACTGCTGCGCGATGCAATCCTGCTTTCGATCGGCGGGGGTACAAACGAGGCGATGCAGAAAAATATCATGAAAGATCTGAGGGACTCTCTGCAGTGAGCCGGATTTTTGTCGCGCTGCTCCTGTGCGCCTGCGCGACTCGCGCCGCAGAGCGCCCCTACCTTTCTTCGGGAGCGCACTGGAAGCTCGTGACGAACCTCACCTGCAAAGTCGAAGCGGAAGATGAAAAGAAGATTGTGCCTCGGCAGTACCGCTACGGTACTTCGGCCAAAAAAAGGCCGCTCATCGCCCACATCGTCGAACCCGCTCCGGGTGGGGCGGAAGATGCAGACAACATTTACTTGATCGGAGCCCAGCACGGCGATGAGCGCAACACCAAGCGCGTATTGGAATATCTGCTGCGTGAAATCCGACTAATGAGCCGCGACTACCGCAACGATCATCGCATTATCATCATACCGAACTACAATCCCGATGGTTATGCGCGCAATGCGCGGCTCTCGGCTGAGGGCATAGACCTCAATCGGGACTTTCCTTCATCCGACGGCGATCCGGAAAATCCCAAAGCGCCTGAAACCCAGGCCTTCATGAAGCTAATGCGAAAATACCCGCCTTACGTAATCTATAACATTCATCAGCCTTTTCGCGTGGTCCTTTTCTACCCCGGCGACGAAGAGCTGGCAAAACCCTTCGCTCAGCTTTCGGATTACCCGCTCGGCCAGGGCGTGGGTTATCCGACTCCTGGCTCGCTCGGCACATACGGCCGCGAAAAGAAAATTCCGGTGGTCACTGTCGAGCTCGCGCGATCCATGAAACCGGCGATGGCTCCGTTTATCTTTGAAGAGGTGCGCCTGGCACTCTTTAACGCCGCTTTCGGCTGCATTCCCAAACAGGCGCACCGTTCACGCCTGGAGAAATACCTCGCCGAATAGGAGGTAGAGCCTGCTGCGCAAGAGAAACTCCCATCGCTTAACCTTTAGCAGGCTCCTGAAAAAGGAGCCAGAAGCAGGTTCCGGAAACCGCGCAAGGCTG
>CAYOZO010000151.1:0-7624 GCA_964408405.1 uncultured Turneriella sp. | reverse complement strand
GACAGGCTGATCTTGATCCAGTGGCATTCCGGACAACCCCAAGGAGAAAAAATGAGGAAGATAACAGCGTTCGCGCTTGCAGCACTCTTTGTCGGCGGGCAGGCGCAGGCGCAGTCGATGAGAACACATACCGACCGTAAGGCAGGCTTTTCGATCCAGCATCCGACCGGATGGAAACTGACGCGGAACCGTGACGGCGTAAATGCGACAATCGCCACGAAGGATAACCTGGCGATGGTACAGGTTATCCGTGCCGATGTAGATCAAGGCACTACTACCGATGCATTTCTTCACGAAGTCGAAAAACAGATTGGCGATACTCATGTGAACCAGCTGCCAGAAGACAAGCGCCATGCCTCGCCTGAAGATCTGGCGAACATGAACGCCGAAGAAGCATCAGCCGGTTACTACGATCTGGAACACAGCGGCCAAAAGATTCACCAGTTTATCATGGTGATCCGCAAGGCAACGAAGATTTTTGCTATTACGGTCACATTTGCCGATATGGCAGACCAACAGGTCAAAGATCTCGCAATCAAAATTGCTGATTCAGTAAAAATTCTGTGATGCTTCGTCTGCCTGCGCTCTGCGCAGGCAGTGTCAGACCACAGCCAGCATACGGTCGAGCGAGGTGCGCGCGCGGCGGATAGTCTCTTCGCTCAGCGTCACTTCAAACTGCTCGTATCGAAGCGCATCACGCACTTTTTCGAGGGTGATGCGTTTCATATGCGGGCAGGTCTGGCATGACGAAATAAAGGTAACCTCAGGGAACTCGGCTCTCAGATTATCGCCCATCGAGCATTCAGTCATCAGCAGCACTTCTTTGGTGCCCGATTCGCGGATGTACTTACCCATCTGCGACGTTGATCCGGTAAAGTCCACTTTTGCGGTAACGGATTCCTTGCACTCGGGATGCGCTATGATTTTGGCTGCGGGAAAACTGCGTCTGGCCATTTCCACATCGAGCTCTGTGTAAAGCTCGTGCACCATGCACTTTCCTGCCCATGGAATTATCTTTTTCTTTGTGTTTTTCTGTATATTTTGTGCCAGGTAGCCATCAGGCACGACGAGTACGGTGTCCGAGGGCAGGCTTTCCACAATACGGACTGCGTTAGCGCTGGTGCAGATTATGTCAACCTCAGCCTTGACTTCGGCAGTGCAGTTGATATAAGAAACGATCGGCACACCCGGGTATTGCCTGCGGAGCGAGCGCACGTCTTCGCCGGTCATACTTTCTGCCAGCGAACAGCCGGCCTTCAGATCAGCGATCAGTACCTTTCTGCCGGGGTTCAGAATCTTGGCAGTTTCTGCCATAAAGTGTACGCCATTGAACAGGATGATCGAGGCATCGCTCTCTTTCGAGCGCCGGGCGAGTTCGAGGGAATCTCCCACGAAGTCAGAGATGCCGTGGTACACATCGGGCGTCATGTAATTGTGACCGAGAATGACCGCGTTCTTTTCTTTCTTAATTTGCAGGATTTCGCGTACCAGGTTTTCGCGTTCGTCGAGCTCTGAGGGCAGGTAAACTTTACCGGCCTTCTCGCGCCAGCTCGCGATCAATGGATCTGTCATGACTGAAGGCAAGGTAATGTCTGTCGCTTACTGCGGCAAATGTTTTAGCCGGATGTTGAAAAAATCCCGTGCTCGCTGCAGACGCCGCGATTCGCGATGCGAACCGCATGCAAAACGCCCCTCACCATAGCATGGTGAGGGGCTGTCTGCAGCTGCGCTCGGTTTCAACATCCGGCTTTGTGGCTGCTTTTCAACAGCCTGTTAGGGTAGCTCAGAACCGATCCAGGTATTCGAGTACGATCATGCGGTTGGTTTTCTGGCCGATGCCCATGATCAGATCCACCTCGATGGCCAGGTGCTCGAAGATGTGAAACCTCAATCCCAGGTTAAAGAGCGTCTCCTTGAGCCGGCTGGAGTCGAAGACGATGCGCTGGATTTCGAAGATGGGGACAAACTGCCCGATGGGAAAGTCCAGACCAAAGTACAGTTCTGTGTCCTCCGGCGTATAAACCGGCTGGATGGGCATACGGATTCCCGCATGAACATGCTGTTCCTCGCCAAGCAGATAAATCGGTTTTGTGATGGTGAAGTAGGGGCCGAAGATCATTCGGTTGTAAGGATTATCGGTCGCAACTTTGCCGCGGCTGCCGGCGTAAAAGGCATCATAGCCCACCGCGAGCAGAATGGGGAAGTCTGCCCAGCCGTCAGTCAGCTTGGCCTTTGCGAGCACTCCGGGTATATTGAACTTTGCGTTCTGCTCGCCGATCGCATTTTCCGCGTCAAACGCGACGCCCAGGTAAATATTGTCGTGTACCCCAAGGATATTCCGGTTCATGATGCCGCCGCCATCGTAGAGGGTACCCGCAACATTGAACTCCCCGCGTTTAATGGTGACTGCCGTATGTGTATTCACTGCATCGACGAGTGGCATCGCGACACCCGTTGCAGAGAGCGGCAAGAGTGCAAGCAGATGGCTGATAATGGTGATCAGGCGGAGCGTTCTTCTGAGCATGTCTTACTTTACCTATCGTCTATGAATTAGCACTATTGAACCGAAAAATATTCGCCGAAAGTAAGACTATGGCCCGTATAACCGATATATCCGACCCGGCGTACGATACGCCACCCGAAGGGTTTTACGGGCAACCCAGGCGCTCACTGCGCAACCGCACGCTGCTCATTTCTGCAGGGGTATTGCTGCTCGTCGCTGCTATTGCCTCGGGCGTTTACTATTTGCTTTGGCAGAAAAAGCAGACGCTCGAACAGACACGGCTTAAAACATCTACCGATTTCGAGGATGCTGCCTCGCGCAAAATGGCTCCCGACCAACTGCCGCAGGATCTCGAGCTCAGGCAGGCAGTCGAAATGTATAACCGTGGCTATCTCAAGCCCGCGCAGGCCGCCTTTCAGCAGATCGTTGAATCTTCGAAACCCGCCGAGGTGAAGAGCATGGCCTTAACCTACCTGGGTATCATGGCCGATGACGAGGGCAAATTTAATCTGGCGGCAGACTTTTTTGACCGCGCGATCAAATTCGACGAGCGCAACTTCTATGCGCACTACAATATGGCGATTGCGCTGCGGCACAAAGGGATGTATAAAGAAGCTCTGCAGGCACTCGAACGCGCGCAGAAGCTCCGCCCTGACCTGGTTGAACCGCAGAGCCTGAAAGGCCAGCTGCAATACCAGAACCAGGATCTCAAAGGCGCAGAAGAGACGCTCAAGCAGGCAATTGAAACCTCAAAGGATCCGCTCGCGTACTATAATCTTGGCATGGTCTATAAAAAGGATGGCAAATTCGCCGAAGCAAAGGCTGCGTTTCTCGATGCGCTGAATATTGCCTCTGCAGGTGAAATTGCCTACAAAGCGGCGACCCAGCTTGGTATGCTGCACGCAACACAGGGAGATCTGCCGAACGCGAAATTCTATTTTGAGCGAGCGGTGGCGCTTTCGCCCGCCAACGCAAAATACCACTATAACCTCGCGCTCATTCTCAACCAGATGGGCGAAAACGAGCGCGCAGTGCGCGAGCTTGACGAAGCCATACGCCTCGGCAGCGATAATCCGCAGACTTATATGTATATCGCGCGGCTCTATGCTGAGCTTGGCCGCAAAGAGCAGGCCGAAGCGGCGCTCGCCAGGGCGCTCGCCGAAGCTCCCCGTGATCCTGCGATATTGTCGCAGATGGGAGATATGCTGGTGGCACAGGCAAAGTGGGCGCCGGCGATCCGTGTTTTCAAAGAACTCTATGAAAGCTCACCCAGAACCGCCGAAAAGGCGCAGGCGATGTACAATCTGGGCAAGGTCTACATAGCCTTGAGGGATTTTCGGAACGCAGAAAAGGCTCTCGAGACGGCCTACCAGCTCGACATGATGAATGAAGACGCGCTGGTGCTCTTGGGCGACGCATACGTGCAGACAGGCCAGGCGCATAAAGCAATTACTCTGTTCAAGGAAGCCCTGCGGCTTAACCCGGATAACCTGAAAGTTCTGCGCGGCCAGGCACAGCTCTACCTCAATATCGGAGAGCTGACCGAGGCAGAGGCCTCTCTCAAGCGGCTGGCAGAACATCCCAATCGCCGCGCCGACGATGCGTACTTTGCAGCGCAGATGCTCGGCGATCTCTATATGAAGCGCAAGGCATATGATACGGCGATGCAGTACTATGAAAAGGCAAGCCAATCGACAGACGCGAATCTGAAATACACGACGCTGCTGTCGCAGGCCGAAGCCATGCTCTTGAGCGACCGCCCGGTGCAGATGATTTATCCTCTGCTCAACCAGGCGATTGCACTTCGGCCGAATGCTGATGAAGCGCGCATCTTGCTTGCCCGTGCGCTCATGCGCGAGGGTACAATATCCTCGCAGGACAGGGCTATTGAAGAACTGCGCGCGATCACAACTGAAGTGCGTTCCGTTCCGGTGGCATCAAAGGCCTATACACTTATGGGTATCATCTGGTACAAGCAGGGACAGCTCAATAGGTCGCTCGACGCCTTCAACCGCGCGCTCGAACTCGACCCCGCGAACAGCGAAGCGTTCCAGAACCGCCGTGCAGTGTCTGACCGCCTGGAAAACGGTTAGCTGTTCCTCACGTGCAGAATTCCAGCGGTACTACGTATCTGAGATTAGTAGCGGGAAAAACCTTGTGGCGTCGCGTCGTCACCGGGACGACGCGTAGTCCCGAGACATAGCGCTTCAGCAACTCTGCGCCGCGCAGAAGCAGCAGCGACCGGTAAAAACCCTTGCGGCCGGTGAGCATCATGTGCTGCCACTCTTCGATTTCCGGCTTTTGCCTGGGGAATATTTCTTCGAGGTGCTGCCAGATGTTGCGCGCCTGCGCCTGCTTGTGGCGCTGCGCGGCGCTATGGTGTTCTGCGGTCCAGATGTAGAGTGCAAGCGCCCGGTCGAGCTGGTGCTTTTCATGTCCCAGCGCTTCGCGCGAGCGGTGCGAACGGGCAAGCAGCGCTCGCAGCGAGTGCTGTTCGGCGCCAGGCATCGCGTATAAGAGCTGAAAAAGATAGCCTTCGGGTATAAGTCCTCTCCTGGGCATCAGTGTCTTAATAATTTCGTAGGGTATGAAGAATCCGCCATCGGGATGCTGTAAAAGCCAGGGCACTTTTTTTTCCAGCTTCTGGTAGCGGGCGCGCATAGCGGGCCGGTCGTCGCGCGCAAACTGCTGCAGCAGTTGGTGAAAAGTTTTGCGTTCCGTGGCATTGAGCCTGGGCAGGATGAGCGAGGGATGGTAGTCCATCACGAGATGTTGCCAGAAGCGCTGGACAAATTCGTTTTTTTCGTGCGTAATCAGGTACTGCGTTTTCCGCGACAGGTAACGTACGTAGGCCGGGTCTCTTAGCCTCAGTATTTCACCGAGCGTCTGCATTGGCTCAGATACCGGCCGCGATGTCGCTGCGCCAGTAGAGTTTTTCTGCGTGTGCAGCGTTGGCCGCAGCGAAGTGCTTCAGGTAATCATAAGCGAGATCGCGCGCGGCTTTGCGGTTGGGGCCATAAGCTACCACATTGGCAATACGTCCCGAAGTCGAGAAGTACTTTCCGTCGCGCTCGATAAGGCCAGCGCCTGTCACGTGCAGTTCTTTATTGCGGTACTCGGGAAAGATGAGGGGGATTTCTTTGGCAAAATTGCCGGGATAGCCTTTCGCCGCGATGACGACATTGACGACGGCACCGCGCCGGTAGGGAATGAATTTTGCGGGCCCTGACTTAAGCAAAGGAAAATGAACCTCGTAGCCATCTGACCACAGCAGGTATTCAAGAAGATCGCCTTCGATCAGATGGAGGATGGACTGCGTCTCTGGATCGCCAAACCGGCAGTTGAATTCCACGACGGCGAGATCGTCGGCGCGCTCGGAAGCGATCATGAGGCCAACGTAGAGCAGGCCCCGGTAATGAAATTTCTGCAGGACGGGTTCGATGATCCTGGATCTGACGAACTGCTTCTGCGCTTCGGTTAAGTGCTCCCCCGGACAATAAGCTCCCATGCCGCCCGTGTTGTCGCCTGCGTCATTATCGAGCGCGCGCTTGTAGTCACGCGCGACAGGAAGCAGCAGCGCTTCGTTGCCGTTGCAGATGGCAAAAAGCGAGGCTTCCGTGCCATTCAGAAAACGCTGTAGCAGAACGCGGTTGCCCGAGTCGCCGAAGATCCTGCCGTCAAAGATTTCACGCAATTTTGTTTCTGCCGACTCATAATCATGGTGGATGCTCACGCCTTTGCCGGCCGCTAGCCCGTCTGCCTTGATGACTACCGGCAGCGTTTGCTGCGGCAGCGCCTTGAGCGCATCGGCCAGCGAGTCTGCAATGATACTGTCTCCGTGAGGAATATTTGCCTCGCGCATGAAGTTGTCTGAAAATGCTTTGGAGCCCTCGAGCTGAGCTGACTGCCGGTCGGGACCGAATACCAAATGGCCTGGCAGAACTTTCTTCAAGTGGTCGCGCACACCTTCGACCAATGGCGCTTCGTTTCCGACGACGGTGAAGTCGATGCGCTCATCGGCGATAAATTTTTCCAGCGCGGAGAAGTCAGAAACTATTGCCGGCAGGGCGACGCGGTCGGAGGCGGGAATCAGACCATTACCCGGCCAGACAAAGACTTTTTCTGCGCGTGGTGATTGTTTAATCCTGAGGTAGAGAGCGTGTTCACGGCCGCCCGCGCCGAGTATGAGTATGCGCATTTAGCAAAGGGGAATATGGTTTTTTCATTGTCTGCGACAATGAAAAAACAAAATTATTCCGGTGCTCTCCAGGCTCATTCGTATCTTCCTGTTGCCCGTGCTCGTCGGCTGCATCCAGTCGACCAAAATCACTCTGGAATATATTAACCCGCCAATCAATCTTTCCGTGACGCAGATTGCCTCACAAACGTACCAGATTTCGTTTTACTCGGATAACCGCGAAGGCGGTTTCGTCGGTTACGGCATTTTTACCGCCTTCAGTGCTTCTGCCGCCTCTGTGTATCCGGCACACGACATCGCCTCTGCAGCAGTCTTCTGCCCTAACAGCGGACAGGTTAACTACAAGACCACGGTGACGATCGAGGTCGGGCCGGCTGCTACCGGCGGCAGCATCTGCAACAATACAGGCCTTGTGCTTGTGCCGGGACAGTATGTAGCTCTCCGCGGCCGGGTTGAGCGCACAGAAAAGCCCTGGTCTGAGGCTGCAGTTGCGCTGGTTCCGTAATGAGCTCGTTCGCGAACTGTTGCCCAATTCGCCGGCTTACGAAGACGCATCCACGCGGAAAATTCCTACGGATTCCTCACGGCCGCGGATCTTGACGACACCAAGACGATCAGTCTTGATTTCCGCCGGCAGATGCAGAGCCACAGTTTCCGACACGAGGAAGTCTGCCTTAAGGTCTTTGCACATATGTTCGATGCGCGATGCAGTATTGACGACATCACCGATGACAGTATATTCGAGCTGCGCATCGCTGCCAATGCTGCCGGCAAATACTTCGCCGGCATGAATGCCAATACCGATACGGATGGGATCTTTTTTCGCAGCGCTTCTCTCTTCGTTGAGGGCTGCAATTTCCTTTAGACTTTATGGTGCGCCTCCGTGCTTGCAGAGACGTGGATTCATCCCGAAAGGGACTACC
>CAYOZO010000150.1:3816-7821 GCA_964408405.1 uncultured Turneriella sp. | reverse complement strand
CTTCGGGACCCTGTTTTTCCTTACCTGCCATGGGGTGGCAGCCCACGAAAGCCGCTTGGGGATAATTGCGCTGCATGAAGTCGCAGATCTGTTTCTTGCTCGAGCACATGTCGAATAGAATCAGCCGTTCGCTGAGGGCCGGCAGAGCCATGACCCGGTCGATTACCGGGAAACAGTCTTCAATATTGAGCCCAAGGGCCAGGATTTCGGAATTGGCGAGAGCGCGAAGACCATCTGCCGGATCGGTGACGATGTCGGAGAAACCCATCTGCCGCAGAATGTCCCGGCTGCGCTCGCTGCGCACCGCGCCGCTTACCTCATAACCCGCCTGTTTCAGGCGCAGTCCCAGCGAGGCACCGATGAGCCCCATACCCCAGATAAACACCTTCATAGCTTCTCGCGTATGAACGGCATCGGGTTATACGTCAGTTCGTAGTAGTTGTCAGGTTCAAGGCTGCGGACGCGCACTTCGTAGTGCAGGTGAGGTCCGGTCGAACGGCCGGTGGTGCCGACATAGCCGATGAGTTCGCCGCGCCGCACCTTTTGGTCTTTGCGCACAACTATCTCATTCATATGGGCATAGACGGTAATAAGACCAAATTTGTGCTCCAGGCGCACGTTCTTTCCCAGGCCCGTTGTGCCCTCATCGGATGCGCTCGCGACCACACCATCGGCGGTGGCATAGATGGGAGCTCCCACGCCGCCGGCGAAATCTATTCCGGTGTGAAAATTTGTTTCGAGACCAAATGGATCAATGCGTCGGCCGTACAGCGAAGTGATCTGGTTGGAGCGCACGGCGATACCTATCGGCATGCTGATGTAGGCTTCTTCGCGCGCCGTGATAATCTGCATAACGCTCATCAGGGGAAGAATTTTTGCGCTCTGCTGCCTGGCTGAATCCGTCGATGCCAGCTCACCCAGGTCAGGCGCGGCCTGAAAAATCGTCTTGTAATATTCTTCGCCTATTTTTTGCAACTCATCGAGATTTTCCGTAATCTTTTCTTTGCCCTTTTCCAGAATTTCCCAGCGGGCAAGCCATGCCGCCGCAGCCTCTTCAGACAGGCGCTTATCGGTCTCGAGCGCCGGCCTCTTCAGAATTGCGTAGGCGATTAAGCAGGCTGCGAGAGTGAGCATCGAGAAGAAGAACCAGAGAGCGGCGTAGGAAATCCGCCATTCGCGTTTGAAACCCGTGGTCGCGGGAATTATGGCAAGGGTAAATGCTGAGCCACCCTTGAGGCGCTGACGAAATTTTGATTGCGCGGTCTTGCGGCCAAAAGGCATGGGGATTTACCACGGGGAAAATAATTTGCAGCCCACCGGGTGATTTAGTATTATGCGTTCAGGAAAACAAAACGTCAAGCTAAATGGCGTTTTGCCTCATTCTTAAGGAGTCACAATGGGCCTCGTACAGGAAATAACAGACCAGAATTTTGGCAGCAAAACCTCGGACGGGGTTGTCATGGTGGACTTTTGGGCGCCCTGGTGCGGGCCCTGCCGCATGGTGGCGCCGGTGCTCGAAGATCTGCAAAAAGAGATGGGTGATAAGGTCTCTATCCTGAAGATGAATGTGGATGAAAATCCCGAGACGGCCATGAAATTTGGGATCACCAGCATTCCGACGCTCATGGTATTCAAGAACGGTGAAATGGTGGATCGTACCGTCGGCGCCGCGCCGAAAGAGCATTACAAAACAATTCTCGGCAAACACCTCTGAAACGGCAGCGCTGCGCCGGCGCGGTATTCTTTCAATATTTTCCTAACGCGAGCGGCTCAGCTGTTCTGCGCGCGTGAATACTGCGAGCATTTCGCGCGTGGACATTGTACCATCGCCGGCGTCCGATTCAGAAAACAAACCGGCTTTTACCGCGTCGCGAAAGTACCAGCTGCTGCTGCCTGTCAGGCGGGTGAAAAATCCTTTAGGCAGATCAAAGCGTTCGATCAGTATGCGCGCGAAATCACCTCGGGTTATGGGCTGGCTATCCCGGCGCAGTACTATACCCTTGGCCTCGAGGTAGGCCTGAATTCGTTCGTTTGTGATCTCGCGTGTTAGCTCAACTGATTGTACTTGCTCGCGCAGGTCGCGCCGGAGCGCGGATTTCAGCGAGTAGTACAGCAGATCGTAAGAATCGGAAAAAGTGGCTACCGTATCCTTGAGCAGGCGGCCCACCACGTCGGCGGCGTGAGAGCGCCTGGGCAGCACTGCTGCTATCAGGAATAACCCAATCGCTATCGAGCGGCTGCTCATATTTTGTATAAATATACGGAAAAAAGTTCAATCCAGCGACACAAATTTCTGCTGTGCTGTCAAGACGTCCTTTTCAATCTGCGAGCGCAGTTCCTCGAGGCTGGCAAACCTGTGTTCGCCGCGGATGCGCCCGCGGAATTCGAACCGCAAAGCGGTGTCATACAGGTTGCCCGAGAAATTGAGCAGGTGTACCTCGAGCCCGAGCGGATGTTCGCCGGCAGTCGGTTTTCTGCCGAGGTTCGCAACCGCCGGATAACCATGCCCGTCGGCGAGGCGGGCTATGCCGTAGTACACCCCCGGCAGTGGGAGCAGCTTTTCGGGATCAAGCCCCACGTTCGCCGTGGGAAATCCCAGAGTTCGTCCGCGGGCTTCACCCCGGAGCACAGGACCAGTCACAGAGTAGGGCCGGCCGAGAATTGTGTTTACTGATTCGATGTCTCCTTCCAGCAATGCTGCCCTTATGCGCGAAGACGAGGTGCGGCGTTCCAGGGTCATTTGCTCTGCGATAATTTCGACGCCGAATCCGTAGCGCTTACCCGCGCTGAGCAGATATTGCGCATTGCCCCGCCGGTTGTGCCCGAAATGGTGGTCGTTGCCCATGACGATGTGCTTCATGCGCAGACGGCCCAGCAGAAACTCACGCAGAAAGGTGCGGGCAGATGTTTTCAGCGTTTCCGCCGTCACCGGAAAAAATACAACCATATCCAGACCGGTTTCACTGAGCACTTCCTGTTTCTCGGCAAAAGTGGTAAGCCTGCTGTCCAGCGCGAGGCGCTTAAGAATCTTCTTTGGGCTCGGTTCGTAAGTAACAAGGACAGAAGTCAAACTCTGCTCGCGACCCCGTGCAATGGTCGTGTCGATGAGTACCCGGTGACCGGTGTGCAGTCCGTCAAAATCGCCCATAGTGACGACCGTACCCGAGGCAACAGGGGGAATTTTGTCGATTTCGGTTATCGTTGTCACAGCTTAAGCACCGCAAGTTACGGGTTCTTTTATCGACCCTTCGCGGTGAGCAGTTCAAAAGAGGTTTACAGCGTGTCGTTACAAATACGTTCGTGACCGATGCCAAGCGGCCGTAAAAGAAAGAGAAAAAAAATTGCTAACCATAAGCGTAAGAAGAAGCGCAGGGCCAACCGTCATAAAAAGAAATAGGTTTTGCCTCACGCCACCGGCAGCGGGTAAGCCGCACCGGTGGCGCGAAGGCCAGATCACGACTGACCGGGCATTCGGGCGCGGATGCGACTCGTGATTTCGTCGATCTTTTTCTGCAACTCTTCAACGCGTCCCTTGCCGCTACTCTGGAATTCGCGCAGGGCTGCGGTCAGATTCCCGGAAAGTTCGCGAGCGGTAGTTTCATAGTCCTTCACCGAGACCAAAAGGTCGTTCACAAATTTCTTCACTTTTTCTGCACCAGCCCCGCCTGAAGTGTCGCCCTTGGCAATGAGCTCATTGATGCCCTGTTCCGCTGCCTTGAAGGCTGTCTGTAGATTGTCTTCCAGGCCTTTGGCGGCGCCGATACCAAGGTTGACGATTTTTTTCAGCAATTCTTCCATATTTGCCCCTGATGGTATTTTGGTGTGTGGCGGGGGAGCTCCCCCGTTCTGCCTGCCGTGTTCATTCTCGTCCGGGCAAGCATTTTTATCCTGCAGGCTCTCTGCCAAATTTCAGGAAAAATTCCGGGACTTTTCACTTCAGCTAGTTGGGTTCCGAAAATAGAATGAGTGGCCCAGGTTGCACAAAAGCCCTTTTCCTTTAATCGG
>CAYOZO010000150.1:0-3785 GCA_964408405.1 uncultured Turneriella sp. | reverse complement strand
ATTCGTATTACGGTATTCTCAACATCCTTTATTACCTGAAAGCGAAGTACACGCGCATCCATTTTCGCTATTCGGGTTACGTGTACATCGCGCACTGCGAGAGTATCGGCCAGCACGAGGTGCTGCTGGTTGCGCACGGCTTTCAGGAAACCCAGGAACGCCGGGCAGTGCTGCAGTTTGAAGCCTACAACCGGTACTATATGTCGCACGTCCTCGTGATGAGGACCAACGAAAATGGCATCTATATCCAGTTCCCGCAACAACTGCTCTATCTGCAGCGCAGGAAACATATCAGACTCAGATTTGACGACCTTTTCATGCGCTTTACGATTCTTTATTCTCCGATCGGGCACACGCGCCTGGATGAAAAAAACCTCGAAAGCCGGTTTCCTTACGTGATGCAGGAAATCGCACGCGAAGATGTTTCGCTGCAAACTATGTACCGGATGCTCGTGAGCGAGGTTCAGGCAATCAGCGCTGATTTTGACATTGTCTTTTTTGCCAATCGCCCCGCAGCAGAGCTGACGCCAGCGGAGAAAATCGTCCTCGAAACGGGCAATACCTTCTACATTGAAGACACGATGCGCGTCATATCGTACACCTCGCCGCATACGCAGCCGAACCTCAGCAATCTCAGTAGCCTGTTCGAGGAGCGCGCTGCCGCAGAGGGCGAGACCGCAGCTCTGCGCTACGTGGAAGAAATCAGACGGTTTGACTCGCGGCAGTTTATCGTTTCGTATTTGCTGAGCCCGATTTCGCTTTTCGGTGAAATCATCGGTTACGTGCGTATCGAGACGAACCAATTCGACAAGAAGTATATTAACGCGCAGCAGGCGATGGATATGCACCGTCTGATGGAACTCTTTTCGTACGCCATGAGTAAGGTGCGTATCCGTACTTCGCACTTTGACCCCAGTTCAGTAGAAACGCGGGTCGTGAACATCTCCCTTTCGGGGCTGTTGCTGGAATTTTCTGATCCCGCGATCTTCCGTTACCTGAAGCAGCACCGGCGCGTGAAGATGCTCATACCCGTAATGGGCGATGACCTGGAACTCTACGGGGAGATTGTACGTTTTGCCGAGCGCAACGGATTCTATTACCTGGGTGTTCTGTTTTTTAAGAGTAAACCAGGCGATATAATACGCCTGGAGAAATTTATTCACGAAAATATGCAGTTCCAGTTTCTGTGAAAACCCTGCGGGTTTCCACAGAAACTGGTTAGTGCATCCTATCCAATGGTTGCTGCCTGGTGCACGTCCTGTGCGCAGCAACCTCAGGACGTCCTATCCAATGGTTGCTGCCTGGTGCACGTCCTGTGCGCAGCCACCAACGGACATCCTATCCGATGGCGACTTTTCCTCTTTCGCCGGTGCGTATCCGAATCACTTCTGCGAGGTCCGTGATGAAAATTTTTCCATCGCCAATCTTTCCGGTGCGCGCGCCGGCGATGATCGCGTTGACTGTAGGTTCGACGTAATCTTCGTTCACCGCAATTTCAATACGGACCTTCTTCAGTAGGTTTACTTCATGGACCGCGCCTCGGTAGGTTTCATCGTAACCTTTTTGTTGGCCACAACCCAGTGCATTAGAAACGGTCATCTTGGTGACGTTGGCCTTGAATAGAGCATCCTGGACATCCTGCAGCCGGTTCGGCTGGATCATCGCGGTAATAAGTTTCATGGTTCCCTCCTGCTGCTGCCGGGATTTGTCTTTTTACCGGCTTTCAGCCGGGCCCTGCCGCACGGGGATCACTATCAAGAAAGCGGGATAGGGGGGAAAGTGGAAGTATTTCCCCTTTCCCCAAAGGACATCCTATCCTATTGGTCTGCGGCATGGATGACGTCGTGTCAGCCGCAGACCCATGGACATCCTATCCTATTGCAACTTTGCCTTTTTCTCCCGTACGGATACGGATGACTTCAGCCAGTTCGGTGATGAAGATCTTACCATCGCCGATACTGCCGGTGCGCGCACCACTGATGATCGCGTTGATCGTCGGTTCAACAAATTCATCGTTGACGGCAATCTCGATCCGCACCTTCTTGAGCAGATTCACTTCGTGCACTACCCCGCGGTAGGTTTCATCGTAGCCCTTCTGCTGGCCGCAGCCAAGCGCGTTCGAGACGGTCATCTTTGTTACGTTTGCTTTGAACAGCGCATCTTTGACGTCCTGCAGTTTGTAGGGTTGTATCATAGCTGTAATGAGTTTCATAGCGTCTTTCCTCCTGGTTATTCAACAAATGTCTGAAAGCCGTTATAGCCTTCTTCACCGTGTTCGCTGATGTCAAGACCGAGCGATTCACTTTCTGCGCTCGCCTTGAGGCCGATGGTGAATTTCAGCAGGTAGCCGATGATCACTGTGGCCACAACTGACAGGACAATCGTAAATCCAATTGCTTTCAGGTGTTCACCCATGAGGCCGTTCTTGATGACGCCTTCGAGTGCAGGGTTTGCTTCGGTGCTCGCGAAAACCGCGGTGAGTATCGCACCCAGTGTGCCGCCCACGCCGTGTACGCCAAAGGTGTCCAGCGCATCATCGTAACCCAGCCACTTCTTCATGTACATGACTGCGAAGAACGGTACCGCGCCGCCAATCAGGCCCATGGCCACTGCCGATGATGCTGTGACGAAGCCTGCTGCAGGCGTGATCACAACCAGTCCGGAAACTGCACCCGAACAGAAGCCAAGCACTGTTGGATGTCCTTTAAGAGCCCATTCAAGCATCGGCCAGACAAAGGCAGCTACAGCGGCAGCGAGTGTTGTCGTGGTAAAAGCATTGGCGGCAATTCCGTCGGCTGCAAGTGCTGAACCGGCGTTAAAGCCGTACCAGCCAACCCAGAGCATGCCGGTACCGACGGCGGTCAGTACAAGGTTGTGCGGAGCGAAGGCTTTTGCGCCGTAACCGTTGCGTTTTCCGAGGATTAGAGCGAGGATAAGTGCTGACCAGCCCGATGACATGTGTACCACAGTGCCGCCGGCAAAGTCGATCGCCTTAATGCCAGCGTTATCAAAGTTGCCGAGGCCGTACATATAGCCGCCAGGGCCCCAGACCATGTGCGCGAGCGGAAAATAAACTGCGAACATCCAGATAGCGACGAAGAGCAGGATACTGGAGAATTTCATTCGTTCCGCGATAGCTCCCACAATCAGCGCAGGAGTAATGATGGCAAACATCATCTGGAACATGGAAAAAACATTATTCGAGATCCACTGGCCACCTTGTCCGACCGAGCTGTCGACACCTTTGAAAAAGGCGAAAGCTGTGCCGCCGATAAACGGGCTGCCCTCGGAAAAGGCGAGTGAATAGCCTATTGCCCACCACAGTATGGTGACCAGGCCTGCAATGCCAAAACACTGCGCAACAACGCTCAGTACGTTCTTCGTGCGCACGAGGCCGCCGTAGAAGAGCGCGAGTCCGGGCAGTGTCATAAAAAGCACGAGCAGCGCCGAGGTCATAATCCATGCGTTATGTCCTGGGCCGGCGCCGGGAATATTAGTCTTGTCAGATTTATCGGTTGCTTTCACGGCAGCATCGTCTTTCATGCGGGCTGCGTTGTTCATGTAAGCTTCGATGTCAGCTACCCTTTGTTCGAGAGTGAGTTCTTTAGGTTTTGCCGCAGCGTCCTGCGCCGCGTGCGCGAATGTTGCAAGCGATAGCACCGCTGCAACCAGTATGGCTATTTTTTGAGATTTCATGCGTTCTCCTGAGTTCTTTTTTTTATGTGTTTTCTTATTCGAGTTCCCGGAACATGCCGGGCGGGCGCGTCGATAAAAAAGCCGCAGCC
>CAYOZO010000149.1:0-7883 GCA_964408405.1 uncultured Turneriella sp. | reverse complement strand
CGCACCAGGCGAATGACGCTCGAGCCGAAGGCTGACAAGCTGCCTGCCAGAACAATGACCATAACTGCCGCCAAGCCGAGGCGTACCCTGCATAATCCGAACATGGTTTGAGGATACGCAAAGCGGGGATAAGGCAGCCACAAAAAAGCCGCGGGCCCTCTTGAGACGTATCAGGCGGATTTTCCCGTAGCCACCTCTTCGACAGCTTTTGCGATTGCCCGCGAGACGCGCCGGCGGCGCGCGGATACCGAAAAAAAATCCCAGACACCAAAGCGGATAATTTGCTTGAGGCTTAGCCGGCCTGAGGGCCTGCGCGCGGTCAGTTCACGCAGCTGCTGCTCTTTTTTAAGCCAGTTTTCTTCACCGGGTAGATCATCGACTACGCGCAAGGCAACAAAGCGGCGCCCGGCAAATTCGGCTTCGCGCAAGATGCTGGCGATTGTCCAGGTTTCCATGTCGAGTATATCCGCGCCCGTGCGGTCGCGCAGCAGCGCTTTTTCAGCATCGTCTCGAACGAGGCAACCAACGGAAACGCATTTGGTCGCGCCGCCTTCAAGCTGAAGCCATTCGCAGTCAGCATTGGCTACTGCGCCGACCTGGACAACCTGCAGGGAGCGCAGTGAACTGGTCAGGCTGCCACAAGCTCCTGCTGCGATGATGAGATCTGTGCTGTAGAGACGCAGGAAGCGCCGCACCTGCTCGCGTGAACCCACTCCCGGCCGCGTCAGGAACAGCGCTGCTGCCTTACCGGCGAGGCGACCACGGTAATGAAAAATACCCTCGCGCTTGACGGGGGTGAACCGGGACATGAGCTGCTGCGCCTCAACCCGGGTGGCGATGAGCACGGCAATCACGGTTGCTGTTCTGCGTATTCGAGGATACAGTCGATAATTTTTTCGCCCAGCTCCTCTTTGGCCGCATTCGCCAACTCGAGGCGTCGGCCGTCGCGGTAGAAAACGGTAAATTCATTGGTCGCGGATGCGAACCCGGCGCCCTGGCGTGACACGTCGTTCAAGAAAATCATGTCGAGCTCTTTATCGCGTAGCTTACCCAGCGCATACTTTTCGGTTTCGTGGGTCTCGGCGGCAAAACCGATGAGCAATGCGCGTGGGGAAAGTGTAGCGTTACGCCGGGCCATTTCTTTGAGGATGTCCGGATTTGGAACAAGGTTGATCTGCGGATTCTCGGTCTTCTTGATTTTGACCGGCGATTTGACTGCAGGTTTATAGTCTGCGGGCGCGGCTGCCATCACCAGTATGCCGCTCGCCGTCAGCGCCTCGCCGACGGCGGAGAGCATGTCATCGGTACTGGTGACCGATACATTATGCGCTCCCTCAACTCTGGCGAATTCGGGCATTACCGGGCCCGAAATAAAAACTACTTCAAAAGCCCTTCGCCTTACAGCTGCAGTTGCTATAGAATGCCCCATCCGGCCTGTGCTGGGATTAGAGAGAAACCGAATGGGGTCGAAGAATTCGCGAGTAGGGCCCGAGGTTACTATCAGCCTGCGCCGCATATCACCCCGGGTCCAAGGCCCCGGCGTTAGATGATGCGACGCACGTCTTCAGGCGGACGCCCGAGAACCGCTCGCTGGCCTTTGACGACGATTGGCCGCTCAATGAGGATAGGGTATTCGTTGAGATAGGTCAGAAGCTCGTCGTCGGTCAAATCTTTGTTTTTCAGGCCCAGGTCTTTATAAAGCGGCTCTGACTTACGAAAAATATCGCGCGGACGGCGACCCATCTTACGAAGAACCTCGGAAAGCTCTGCCTTCGAAGGCGGCTCTTCCATGTAGTTGCGGATCTCCGGTTCGATGCCCTTCTCTTTTATGATCTGCAGGGCTTCGCGGCTCTTGCGGCACTTCGGATTGTAGTAGATAGTAACTTTTGCGTGAGCGCCGGCTGACACGTTTGTTGTCCCCTGTGGGGGAGCACCAGAAAGTTTCGCCATACCGACACAAATCGGTTTTGAGACATGCCGTCAACGATAAAGAGCCTTTCATCAAGCGCGCAGGCTCGCAGCTAATCCCGCTTTACAGAAGGCCGGCAATTACAATAAAGCAAGCCGGTTATGCCCGGAAAAACGGCAAACGATCTGGCAGCGGAGCAGAGCCAGTGGAAGATGCGGCTGCTGCGCCGCGCGATGATTACCGTTCTCGCGGGTAGCGTCATCATGATCGGTATGTGGATCGCTCGCGCGGGGCGCGTCGACGGCGCAGCAGCCCTCGCGATTGTGCTAACTTTGCCCAATGCAATCCTTTTGCCTGCGCGGTTTGGCTGGCGTTCAAAGGGAGTTATGCTTGTTTTGCAGCTGACGATCGTCGGGCTATATTTTCCGCTACACCTGGGCGTGCGCTATACCGCGATTGCGATTGCTGGCGCAGCCGTGATGATCGCGGCCGCCTTTTTTGGCCGTCGGGCGGCGCTCGCTCTGCTTGCGGTCGATGCCGCCGTCATAACCCTTTACGGTTATCTTTCGCAGCGGGGTTACCTCTCAATCGATGTCCATCCTCTGCCAGGGGACACTTTACTGACGACATGGCTTAAGGTCGTCGTGGCATTTGTCACAGTGGGAGCTATGCTCGTTATGCTGATATCGGGCATCGTCGATTCGCTGCAGACTTCGATACGCAGATTGCGGCGCGTTTCAGACATTGCGGCAACTGACAGGCGATACATCAGGCAGCTCATCGACTCTGCGCCGGAGGCGATTGTGGTTTTTGACATGAAGCACGGCCGCTTCATCGATGTCAATCCGCAGGCCGAGAAGCTGTTCGGCTACAGTGCGGCGCGCCTGAAAGAGATGACCCCTGTGGATTTAAGTCCGGTCTTGCAGGAAAATGGCAGACCGTCGGCAGAGCTTGCGCAGGAATACCTGGCGCGGGCCGAGAATGGCGAGACGCCGGTATTTGAATGGCAGCACCTAAACAGTAGCGGCGAATCGATACCCTGCGAAGTGCGTCTGCACCGAATGCCGGTAGAAGGCTCCGTGCAGATACGCGGTTCAATAACCGACATCCGCGAACGCAGAAAGGCGCAGGCGATCATCCATTCGCTCGCCCTCTACGATAACCTGACCGGCCTGCCTAATCGTAAACTCTTTCAGGACCGCCTCAAGCATACCATCGCCGCGAGCGAACGCGATCAGCAGTACAGCGCGCTCTTTTTCATTGATGTCGATAATTTTAAGATTATCAATGACACGAGCGGTCATGCAAGCGGCGACTACTTTCTGACAGTCGTCGCCGAGCGGTTGACCGCCTGCGTCAATGAAGGCGATACTGTGGCGCGCTGGGGCGGGGACGAGTTTGTCGTGATTGCAGAAAATCTCACAGGCTCGCTCTCTGAGGCTGCCCGCCGGGCAGAATTACTGGGAGAAAAAATGATCGCGGCGCTTGCTGAGCCTTGCGAGAATCCTTACGCCCGCGGGCAGTACTTCCAGAATACGGTTAGCATCGGCTTAACCCTGCTTTATGGACATATCCATTCACCCGAAGAACTGCTGAAGCGCGCCGACATCGCCATGTACCAGGCGAAGATGTCCGGTAAAAACCGCCTGCGTAATTTCGACGTGCGCATGCAGCGCGAAATTGAGCAGAAGCTCGCGCTCGAAAATGACCTGCGGCGCGCTGCAGCGGCGGGCGAGCTCGAGCTTTACTACCAGCCACAGGTAGATGCCGCGCGCAGGATCTACGGCGCTGAAGTACTGCTGCGTTGGTTTCACCCCAGGCGCGGACAGGTCATGCCTGGCGACTTCATTGCGCTGGCAGAAGAGACCGGCGATATTCTCGCCATTGGACGCTGGGTGATCGATGCCGCCTGTAAGAAGCTGGCGCAATGGCAGCGCGATGAGAAAACACGACATCTCGTCTTATCGCTCAATGTTAGTCCGCGGCAGTTTCGCGATCCGCAGTTTGTTGACTACGTAACGCAGATAGTCCGCGATACAGGAATCAATCCGCAGGGCTTGAAGCTCGAGCTGACAGAAGGCCTGATGCTCGATAATGTTGAAGAGACAATCCAAAAAATGGAGATGCTCGGCAGAACGGGGCTGAGTTTCTGCCTGGACGATTTTGGCACAGGTTATTCGTCTCTTTCATACCTTAAGCGGCTGCCCCTGAGCCAGATAAAGATCGACCAGTCGTTCGTGCGGGACATTGAAGTTGACGCCAATGATGCGATTTTGATCCGCACAATTATTGGCATGGCAAATAACCTGAGCCTCAGCGTGATTGCCGAGGGTGTTGAGACCGAAGAGCAGTGGCAATTGCTGCGCTCCATGGGCTGCAGCGCCTACCAGGGTTTTTATTTTGGCCGGCCTGTGCCGGCAGCAGAACTTGAGGCACTCGTCGCGAAGCGATGAGCGCCGTTACTTCTTCAGAACTGTCTCGTTGCCCAAAAGGTCGATAGCGCGAATCTCGTAATTAGCTCCGGCGGGAGCTTTCACTGTTTCGCTGGATTTCCACTGCTTGAAGTAGAGATCCTTGAGCAGAGCTCCATTCTGGTAGATGCGCACCACTATGGGAAAATGTTCATCGGCAAAAGAGAAACCGGGCAAGCCGTCTTCGCCGGTGCGCTCTTCGATGGTCGGGCCACGCGAGTCAATCAGCATGCGACGAATCTGCGGCGGCTCAACGCTGCGCGCGACGTTGGTTGCACGGTATTCGATATTGTAATACCCGTATTGGCCCTGCGCGAACGAGGCAACCTCGATATCTTCTTCATACTTTTGCCATGCGCCCGGCGCACTGCCTTCGGCAAAAACGCGGTAGTCAATACGGTCGATCGCCGCGCCGGCAAATTGTGAACTCAGTGATATTTTGGTCTTGCCGCCGACGATGAAGCCGCCCCGGCCGTGCACGAAGGGCGCGTAGAACTTCACGTAGGTACGCGGCACATCGGTGTAGACCCAGAATATCCAGGTTTGCAATGGCTTGTTCTGCGCGCTGTCTTCAGTATTGTAGAGGTTCATACGGTACTGGCCCGCGCGGGTAAAAGGCACCGGGCCGTCGTAGCGGCGTCGGCCGTTGGTATTCTCCGGCGCGTCTTTTTCTGTCAGACATTCCACATCGTACCAGAGCGGCTTAGTATGTTCGAGACGTTCTGCTGCGACCGATTTTCCCCGTAGTACCCATTTTTCTTTGCCTTCCCTGTCGATGACCTGCGCGAACACATCCTGTGGTTCAATGGGCCGCGCTTCGTCGTTGAGTCTGGATGCCGTTTTCTTCTTCGGCGGATTTACCGGAGTGGTCTCGCCTGATGCAGGTTGCTTCTCGCCGCCAGGCTTAACTTCGGCAGCTATAGCCTGCTCGGCACTTTTCGTGTTCTTCTTGGAAAGGCGGGTCGGTCTCTGGATTTCGACGACTTCTCCCCAGGGCCCGTAAAGTCCGTCGCGGTAGGCAGAGCGAAGCCGAAAATAGCGAAAGCGCACCGGCAGGTTGCGCTTGATTTCCGTGCGGGTGATTTTTTCGCGCAGGCTGGCGCCGGTGGGAGCTTCTTCTTCACCGCTGATATCATTGCGTTCGAGCCATTCTACCTGGTAGAAACGTGCATCGGGACGCGGCTCCAGAATAATCCGCACGGGGTACGTCTCCTCATTGGCGGTATTTTCCTGCGGATAAAAGGGCGCTCCGAGCGCAAGCGCAGTCAAAAATGCCGCAGTCAGCTTATGGGAAACCTTCATGGCGTGCATGCAGCCGCTGATGACCTCTTGTCGTCAAGGAATACGCAGCCACGCGACGCAGAGCTCCGAGTTGCCGCATGAGGCTCGCCCCCAACCGGCAACTACTTGACTATGTTAGCGTAGGCGTTGTAACCCTTGCCCAGTATCACGCGCACCCGTGTATTGCGCTCGGGCTTCATGTCTTCGAGCGCGAGCATTGCAATGAGCTGGTTATTGTCGGTTTCGAGTAACAGCTCGCCCGCGTCGGTGACTTCGACCAGTCGGAACTCGAGTGTGTTTTCCGTGGCAGAGAGGTCAACCGGCGCGATGGTCAGAGTTTCCGTGAGATCGCTGCCCTGCGGCTTCAGCACGAACTCCGTCATAAAGAGTTCGTTGCAATAGATCTTGAGTTTATAGATACTGCCTTTTTTGATGCGCTCACTTTCTGCCGATGCGCTGAGTTCGACCTCCACCCCATCCGCGAGCTGCGGCAGGTCGCGCACCTTCTTTATAAATTTGATTTTTCCAGGCACTGTTGCAGAGCGCGTTTCTGCCGCAGGTTTGATCCGCGCGTAGAGGTCCGATGCGATAAGGCCTGCAAGCTCGAAGCGTGATTTGTCGCTGAGTTCGACGGCGGTAACGCGCAGCGCGCCGTTTTCCCAGATGAGGTCGAGGCTATTCAGTAAGGCGGCTGAAAGGCCCATGTAAGTGGGAGCTCCCTTTATCAGGACAGCCAGCTCTGCATTGAGGGTCAGTTTGCGCTGGATTTTTTCCTGGTTGTCAAACTTAAGCTCGACCAGGAACTCCTGCGCCTGCACGCTTGAGGCCGCAAAAGAAACACGGCTGATTTTCGCCTGCTGTTTTGGCGGCTTTGCCGTAGCGCTTGCGTCGTCGCCGGCCTGTGGACTGCCCGTAAGAATGCGTGCAATCGCCTTGGTATGAAATGCCTGTGTGACCTCTGCGGTTCCGGTCGCTTTGCCGTTACGGTAAAAATAGATTTTTTTTCCGAGCGCGAAGGCTCCCGCCTTGCTCATGGTGACAGTGACCTGGTTGCGCTGCAATGCAACGTCACGGACCTTGCCCGAGGCTAAAGCTGCAGTTGTGCAGGCAATTACGAGCGAAAGGAAAAATATGCCCTGTTTCAGAGCGCGCATTTGCCCTCGAGGCATTCGCGCGCAAATTCTGCGGCTGTCGTACCAGCGTATTGTTCCGTCAGCATACGGAAGATATTGTTTGCCTTTTCTCTATCACCCTCTGCCTGGTAACCCAGCGCCATTCCGACGTATGCTTCGCTGCGGATCTCGGCGTCGGGTTTGCGCGCAATTACGTTTTCGAGAATCTTGCGGCCTTCGGCGACTTTCTTGAGCCGCAGCTGCGTTACGTAACCCTCGCGGTACATTGCGTAAGAGGCCATACGGTGGCGCGGGTACTTCGTGTAGAACTGCGAGTAGAGAGAGTTGGCTTCGGCGAAATTGCCGGCGCTCTCAGCTGCCGACGCACTGCGGAAAAGCGAGAGGTCGATTTCAGGCAACTGTATCTTGCCCAGTTTGAGTGTTTCAACCGGCTTAATGGTAATCGTCTTGCTCAACGTGTTGCGGTCTTCGTGCCTGAACACGATCGTGTATTCGCCGGCTGGTATGTCTTCGACCAGCAGCGGAGATTTGCACTGTATCTGTTCCGGAGCGCGCGCAGGATCTTTGAACTCAAAAGAAATCAAAGCATCGGCGGGGTCGCAGCCTGCAATCTCCAGTTTACCGAGTACGCGCATCAGGTCATTCTCGGTATAGTCGGCCAATTTATCCAGAGCCTTCTGCGGATTTTCATCGGCGCGCCATTCAATGATGTCGCTGATAACCGCGACGCCGGTTTTCCTGCTGATAACCTGGTATGCGAGAATACGGGCTTCATCGTAAACTTTTATAGTCGCCGTTACAAAATGCGTATAGTCGCCGCCTACCGGAGCCATGGCGCCGGGAGCAAAACCGGAGATAACGAGCATTTTCTCGGCTTCGACGATGTCGTCGCTTTTCGTTTCGACGAGGTCAAATGACGCTTTTTTGCTGAGAGCGCCCAAAAGCATGGAATCCAGACCCGCAAGTTCGGGCAGTTTTTGCGCCGCTTCGTTAGCGGCCCGCACTGGCTGTACCGCCAGACGCCAGCGCTCTGAAGCACCGCCGTCGTTTTGCGCAATGCTGCTCATTTTCTTGCGCAGCTCCGCTGCG
>CAYOZO010000148.1:0-7939 GCA_964408405.1 uncultured Turneriella sp. | reverse complement strand
GTTTACTGCGGAATTTTCGCAGCAAACGTTAAATGACGATCCACGGCACGGAGACTGCGTGGAAACGAGTAATTCAGAACAAGAACGACAGGCGAACCTCAGAGACTTTCTGCGGCAAGAAGGTTTGCCTGATAAGGTATTGCCCGCGCTCAATGTCGCGCTGACGCACAAGAGCTATTCCAACGAATTTCGCTCCGGCTTTGAACCGGGCATGGATAAACACAACCAGCGGCTCGAATTCCTGGGCGACTCTGTCCTGGGGTTGGTAATCGCGCACCATTTTTACGTCAGCAAACGTAAAACCGCCGAGGGGGGGTTGACCCGCCTCAAGGCCATGACCGTGTGTGAATCGGCGCTCAAGAAGGTCGCGGATAAATTGCAGATTGGCCAGCTGTTGCGTATGGGCAAGGGAGAAATCGCAACCGGTGGGCTAACGCGCGCGTCAAACCTCGCTGATGCCATGGAAGCCGTGATCGGCGCCATCTTCATCACTACAGACTTTGAGACTGCGCAGAAATTCGTCGTGCGCCATTTTCGCGACATACTGGACAACCCCGAAACCGTCGAGGGTAGCAAAGACCACAAGTCAGCGCTGCAGGAGCTGCTCGCCAAGCGCAGCCACCAGCGGCCTGAATACCAGCTCATCGCAGCCGAAGGGCCTGATCACGATAAAATTTTTACCGTTGCGCTCTACGTTGGTGGCGAAAAGAAATCGCAAGGCACTGCGCGTACACGTAAGCAGGCAGAACAGAACGCGGCGCGCGCGTATTTGGAATTACACGCTCGTTAGTTTGCGCCTCTCACCAGTTGCTCGCGCATCAGCTCTGGTAGTTTTCGCGCGATAACGCTTGTTCACTTTCCTGTTCTTTTTAGAGTACAAAAGGAAAGTTACCATACTCAGCTAAGCATTAAAAACTGCTTGCCGTGCCCGGTGCGTGGCGTCACGGTCGTCCGCGAAAGATTTGCGCAAACAACATATTGCGACGTTTGTCGTGCGATTTGTTTGAATCAAAACGCTTTCGGGTAAGGAGATCCTGTGAGTAAAAGAATTTTAGGCCGCTTTTGCCAATCAATCGTTCCGCTAATATGCGGTTTCTTGTTGCCTACTTTAGTAAATCTTCACGCCGCAGCAACGGTGACGACTACGGATTTTAATTCTGGCAGCGCATTATCGTCATCAACGATGAATAGTAACTTTAGTTCTGTGCGCACGGCGCTCAATAAGCTGAACCCGAACGGCTGGACGAATGGCGGGACGGATATAGGGTATACGGATGGAAGGATAGGGATTGGTGTCGCATCTCCCTTCGGGTTGTTACATCTGTCCTCCGCCGACGGCAGCAGCACAAAGCTGCTTCTTGCCGATATGGGGCAGGCGATCAATTCCCGTTACTGGCGCATGGGTAACTACACTGATGGAAAGTTACGCTTCGATGCGGTGAGCGACGACCAGACCACGACGGTGACGAATGTACTGACGATGCAAAGAAATGGTAATGTCGGCATCGGTACTTCAAGCCCCGCGCAAAACCTGCATATTAGCAATGCTTCACAATCGATTATTCGCTTAAGCGGCTCGACGGGCAATTCGCACTGGGGAGTGAATTCGGCTGTCGCATATCTGACGACCGAGAGTGCGATTCCACTCGCATTCTATACCAATGCCGCAGAGCGCATGCGCATCGATAGTAGTGGTAACGTGGGCATCGGGACGACGAGTCCGGGTGCGAATCTAGACGTCGCAAGTGATACGGCAAAGATTAGATTATCTCGGCCAAGTAATGGCCGCGCTGGCTATGTCTCGGTCATTAATACGCAGGGTGGTCTTAGATATCATGGTGGTGTGAATGGCGGGGGCGAGACAACATCTGTTTCACACCAATTCACAGGCGACTCACCATCCGCTGATACAATTTACATGACAATACTAGGCAGTGGTAATCTTGGCATCGGAACGACGAGCCCGCAGGCCAAACTGCATGTTGGTCCCGGCGCTTTGATCAATTCGACCGCCGCCGATAATTTTCAGATACTTACATTCGGCGCAACTCCAAATCCAAATTTTACCATCTCGAAAGGTAATGGTGTCGGTGGCGCTAGTGTGCATTGGCTGTATGGCGACAGCGGAAATCGGGTCGGTGTGAATATTCCTACCGCATCTGATCCGACTGGGACTTGTGGTGCAAGCAGTACACTGTGCGTCAATGGAGCAGTCTATTCCAATGGCTCTGCCCTTACCTCGGACGCGCGTTGGAAAAAAGAGATTACACCAATAACGTTTAAGCGTTTCGATTCCGCAAAGGAGGCAAATTTGCGGTCGGTGAGCGGAACAGACGCGACTGGTTGGCAGCAGTTTCTAGAGCTAACCCCATCAACGTATTTTTGGCGCACCGGCGAATTCAAAGACATGAATTTTGAAGCTGGCCGCCAGTTTGGCTTCATAGCGCAAAATGTTGAGGGTAGCTATCCTGATCTGGTAAAAGCGAATGGCAAAGGGTATAAGAGCCTCAATTACGCTGGCATCATCGCCATCAACACAGCGGCAATCCAACAACTCAAACGCGAAAAAGACGCCGAGAACGCGCGCTTGCTGAGCGCAGTCGAAGCAAGCGAACGCCGCGCGCAGGCTGCCGAAGCGCGTGCTGCGGCGCTTGAGACAAAGGTTGCGTTGCTCGAACGCAATCAATCTGAGCGCTTTGCACGCCTCGAGCGGGCTCTTGCGGCAACCACAATGGCAAGGCGATAACAAATGAAGCAAATCACAAAACTCGGCCTGATCGGCCTGATCGCAATTGCAACCGCCTGCAAAATGGGGCCAATGGACCGCAACAATCCCGACGACCCAAAGGCGTCGAATTACAATGCCGGGCGCTTTTTGACTCTTTCTTCTATTGATACGCAGTATGTCAGTACGCTCGCCGGTGCGTTTGGTACCACGACGCTCACATACAAGACTAACGCAACGGGAGTCGCCTATTCGCTCAAGAAAGGAAGTGATTGCGCCAACACCACGGCCATTACGGGCACCGGGCTTGCTGGCACCAGTACCACGTTCATCACAGCGACAGTCGACGCGACGTCGTTGGCCTTGGGAAACAACTACCTGATTATCTGCCTGAGCGGCAGGGATGATTCGGGTGTGATGGTGACGTTGTCTGACACGATTTTGATCGTGCGCGATGAGACGCCGCCGACGATCGTGTCCAAATCGCCTGATTCGGGTGGTACGGGGGATGTTGCCATACAACCGGTAATTACATTCAGTGAACCGATATCAGCGGCAACTGCAACTTCAACCAATTTTACTCTGGAACAGCGCACGCCGGTTATCAGCACGCTTACGGCCAGCGTGTCAGCCTCAGGCAACAATGTGACAATCACTCCTGGTGCAAGCCTCACGGCGAGTCAGCAGTTCCGCATCTACGTTACCACCGGCGTCAAAGACCGCGCGGGCAATGCACTCGCTTCGGCAACGAACTGGGATTTCACCGCCTCGAACCTCACGGTTGGCAACTGGGATACAGGAGGTCACTGCTGGGATTCCTGCAATAATTCATGGGGTCCATAATGAAAACGATCAGAATTTTTTCCGCGTTGGTCATCCTGCTCACCTGCGGCATGCTTGCTGCTGAAGAAAAGCCCGTAGTAACGCTGATACCCTTCAGCGGCGAAAAGGTCGAAGCCGAAGAACAGCATAGCTTCGACGATTATTTTCAGGATGCGCTGTTTCAGACGGGTGCGATGCAGCTGGTCGAGCGCGAGAAGCTCAACAAGGTATTGGCTGAGCAAGCGCTGGGCCAAACCGGCATTACCGATAGGCAGGCTGTCAAGGTCGGCAAGGTTCTGGGAGCGCAAAAGGTTGTACTGGGTTCGCTGCGCAAAGTAGGCAACGAATATGTCATTTCAGCAAAAATTGTGCGCGCCGACAGCGCGGCGATCGAAGCAACGGCAACAGCGACGGCCTCGGGCAGCAAGAATTTTAAGGAAGCCGCCCAAAAGCTGGCGACCGATCTCACCGGGCAAGTTGCCGGCAAAGTCGAACAGAGCGACGAGAAGATCAATCGCAAAGTGCTCGTGCTCGATTTCGTGAACCAGAACAAGATGGAAGCGGCCGACTACTTGAGCGCTTCGATCGCCGAGGCGATGATCGACCCGCTCGATAAGACTGGCAATTTCCAGACTCTCAATCGCGACGGCGGTCAAGAGACTGCCAAGAAACTCAAGATCGAAAAAGAGAAATTCTTCAGCGAGGCGAACGCGACCGAAATCGGAAAGAATGGCGGTGCGGAGGTCGTGGTTATCGGAAACTTCGTCGCGATCGGCAACAAGATCCAAATCCAGGCCAAGGCAGTGGACGTGCTCACCGGCCGCGTCAAAGTTTCCAAATCGGTAAACGGGAAACTCGATGCAACCATCTTCGATACGATTGCTCAGCTGTGCGAAAGCATGGCTGCAAAAATGAAATCCGAATTGCCGCCGATCTCAAAGCGCGAAGTGATTCACCTTGCGGGCGACCGTGCCACCTACGGTGGTGTACTGTGGCGCACGGCAATTCTGCCAGGCTGGGGGCATATTTACGCTGATCAGAAGAGAGGATATCTCTACCTCGGTCTTTTCGCGGGCAGCGCCGGAGCGTTTACGTGGTCGCATTTTAATTTTACTGCGGCGCAAACCGATTACCAAAGCGCAAAGACCGACTTCGATGGTAAGTACAGTGCCGCCAACCAGGCGATGGATTTGCGCGCGTACCTTTCGTACGCGTTCCTGGGCGTGGTCGCGCTCATTTGGACAGACGCAATCATCTTTGGACGCGGAGCGGTGGCGCCACCGACCATGGCCATGCTACAGGATAGTTCGTTCACCGCCCTCGGGGCATCGGGCCTTACGCCCCAGTTCGGCAGTTACCGGCGAATCGAAGGCGGGCGCAGCGAAGAATACACGTACGTAAGGTTTGGGTATGCGTTTTAGAGACAAAAGCCGAGCTCCCAACCGTAATTGTTTCATGCAACCAAAACAGGAGAACCTGATATGAATAAGAGAACTAACCTATTGCGGCATTTGGCTGCAACCGTCACGGCTCTGTGTGCGCTGAGCGCAGCCGAAGCGCCCATTCACGCCGGTGCAACGGTCACCACCACTAATTTTGCTTCGGGTGGTGCTTTGTCCGCGTCAACAATGAACACCAACTTCAACAACGTCACCGGGCCGCTCAACAAGCTCAACCCCAACGACTGGTCGACGAACAATACGGATGTCGGCTATACCGGGGGCAAGTTTGGCATTGGCATTGCCTCGCCTGCAGCCTTGCTTCACCTATATACAACCACAGGTGGTACGCGCATGCTTATGTACAATGGCGATCCCACGAGTGGCAATCGCGTTTGGCGCATCGGCAACTACACGGCCAACGGTGCTTTTAGCTTCGACACTACAGCCGATGACGGATCGACAGGGGCCGCAAATGTGCTGACGATGACCCGGGCAGGGAATGTGGGTATTGGTACGGCGGCGCCGGGAAATCCTTTGTCATTTGCGACCACGTTGGGAACGAAGATTAACCTCTACGACAATGGGAGCGCCACAAACCAGTATGGCCTGGGTGTTCAATCTGCTAAGTTGCAGGTTTTCGCCCCCGGCCTAACGGATAGAATTGCTTTGGGTTATGGCAGTTCTAGCAGCTTCACAGATGTTCTGACGGTAACAAACGGCAATGTCGGCATCGGGAATGTGAGTCCCCAGACTAAACTTCATGTCGGTGCTGGCGCCATGCTTAACTCAACGAATACAGACAATTTTATCCTGACAACCTACAATAGCTCTCCAAATCCGAATTTTACCATCGGGATGGGCAACGGATCTGGCGGCATTGCAAACACATGGTTATTTGGCAACAGTTCCGGCTATGTCGGTGTTGGTACGCAAAGCCCAATTACAAATCTTCATGTCTCAGGTTCGATTGCAAAGGCGACAGTCTCTTACAGCCGCACCGGATTCTTTGGCACAAACGACGGCACTAATCCCCTGGGGTTGTCAATTTTTGTCCGCGGCGATGGCACGGGCACGGTACGCTATGTCGACCTGCAATCGGAAGAGCAAGGTGCTTCAACATACCGATCCCTCATTCTCAATGGTAACGGGGGCAATGTTGGTATTGGTCAGCCGAGCCCGACAGAAAAACTGCACGTCGCGGGAAACATCCTCGCCAGTGGTACGATTACACCTTCTGATGAAAGGCTGAAGCATGATATTCGACCGATCAGTTTGCATGACCAGGGGAGACAGTCTGTGGCCATGAAAGATTCGGCCTGGGGAGCATTCCTTTCTCTCGTGCCTTCAACTTACTACTGGCGCAAGAACGAATTCAAAGAAATGAACTTCGACGACACCCGGCAATATGGCTTCATCGCGCAGAACGTAGAAAAATTATATCCTGAGCTTGTGAAGAATACCGGCAATGGCTTCAAGAGCCTGAACTATTCGGGGCTCATCGCGATCAACACCGCAGCAATACAGCAGCTCAAGCGCGAGAAAGATGCGGAGATAGCCCGTTTGCTGAGCGTCATAGAAGCCACCGAAAAGCGCGCGTTGATGGCGGAATCCCGAGTGAAAGCCTTGGAAAATCAGCTGCAGGCACAAAATAACCGAATTGGTCAGATTGAAAGAAAGCAGGAACAACGTCTTGCTTCCCTGGAGCAGCGAATTGCGCTGAAGATTGCCGTTAAATAGTCGGCGTGGCTACTTCGGAAATTGCAGCAAACTTGCACTTTTTTTGTGCCCGCAGTGCTTCTCGCGAGCACGCTCAGTCTGTTCAGGCGCAGATCTTTGCTTTAGGCCACTAGCACCCGCAACCCTTCTTTCACTGCTGCCTCATTCAATCGGTCATCGTAGCTCAAGAAGCTCACCTGTGAAGGGTCGCTACCCCCGGCAATGAGCGCGGCAGCCAGTTGCAGCGAGTCAGCCGTGCGCAGCGGGTGGGTGCGCAGCAGGCGGGCCGAGAGCTTAACGAGGCGATCAGAAAACAGGATTTGGTCCCATGAAAGGTGTAAGCGCTTTAGGCGTTCTTCACCCGCGCGATAATGGCCAAAATGGATTTCTTCGCTGCGCAATCGCCGGTTGAGCGCAGAGGTTGCTTCGAGATACGTGAGGCACCAGACAGTGATATTGCGGTCTTCTTTGAGAATATCCTGTGCTTCTTTGGTCTTCGGTTCGTTTACCAGCAGCGGTACAATGGCCGAGCTATCCCAGAAGATCATCGGCCTTCACGCCGCTCTTCGATCAGGGCCGCACGCACTGTGCCATGTTTATCTTCGGGAAGCGGTAGATCGAAAAAATCATCGCTGAGTTTTTTCTTGCGTGGCAGCAGATCGCCAGCTTTGGTGAGCTTAGCAGCCATCAGATGATAAGTTTCCTCATCCCACGATTCGATTGGCTCAAACCGGGCTACGGGTACGTCGCGATCGAGGATGATCACTGTTTCGCCCTGCCGGACTTGCCGCAGCAGACCACTCAGGTTCGACCTGGAAGTGGCTATACTTTCCGCAACCATGTGTACAAGATGTACATATAGTTATAGCTCGTCAACATTTTCTCGCGCGCCTTTGAAAAGAAGCGGTCAACAGTAAGGAGTTTGTGACTTGGCGCTTGAGGTTTTCAGCTACACAACCGCCCAAGGCATCTATTTACAGTAACTTCAGAAAATCCCGCGCGAAGTCCGGGCCGTAATAGACAAAGCCTGTATAGACCTGCACGAGGTCGGCACCCATATCGATGCGCCTTTTTGCCTCCTCAGGCGAAAACACACCCCCACTCGAAACCACTGGTACTTTACCCTTTGTCTGCTTGAGTGTCAGGGCCAGGTAGTGCCGCGCCTTTTCGGCAAGTGGCCTGCCCGAAAGTCCGCCGCCAAAGCTTTCGAGTGATCGGGGTAACGTGGCGAGAG
>CAYOZO010000147.1:0-7981 GCA_964408405.1 uncultured Turneriella sp. | reverse complement strand
GAAAAAACTCGCAAAACACGTTGCGTAGCTGTCACCGATCTATCCGGGTTGTACATGCGCCAAAGTCATCAATTGCCGTCTGGAAGCCACTTCGATCGCCTTGACCCGGCAGGCCTGGTCAAAGCGGTAGCGGTGCGACTCGTTGACCTGGCACAGTACGCTCGCTGCTCCTTCGCCATTTAGCCCGCGCACGAGCGCATCATGCGAGTAAACAGTTCGCTTTTCAGCGTCGATGACCGGTTGAAACGCCATGGTAAAATCAAAGCCGAGCAATTCGGGCTTCAGGCATTCTTCGTAGCCCAGTTTACCAAATCCTTGTACATCCATGAACCGGGAAAAAAGCCTCGGTTTATAGCCTTGCGCCAAGAAGATTTGGCATGGGGCGGGGGTGCTCCTGCAGGAGCAGTCTGCCTCCGAAGATCCAACCGCGATGGCTCGGCATCTTCTGACAATTCGGTCGGTGCCGTCGGTGCGGTCTATGTCTTTAGGGCGTATTGACCCCCTCCCGGCTGTGCGGTACTTCGTCGCTGGCGCGACCTAGCGACCCCTCGCAGGGGGAGATTTGTGGTTCTGTGGCAAATTCCGTATAACGAAATCCCCTCCTTGGCAAGGCGCCTGTGCGCCAACTTGCCGGAGCGATTTTTCGCGTAAACCGGGTCCGCTAATCGGCAAAAATTCCTTCGCAAATCGTACCGATTTGCTTATGCGAGGCGCCAAAAGGCGCGAATTTTTGCCGATTTTCGCACATGTTCAGGCGAAACGCGGCCCCGCCTCGCGCAAAAAATCGCCTTTTTGGCTTTTTGCTTGAGTTGGCGCACAGGCTCCAAGGCGCGCACTGAGCGCTGTCGAAGGGAGGGCACGGTGGTTAACGACGACCAAACATCGGTGATGCGAATGGTTGAGTTTGACAGAGCGAAAATTTGCATAATTTTATCGTATGCCAACTCTTCTCTATGTCAAAGGATTCCGCTTTTATTTTCACTCGCGCGAAGGTTCGCCGCGTGAACCGCCGCATGTGCATATTGAAAAATCCGGAACCGAATGCAAAATCTGGCTGTAAAGCCTGAGTATAGCGTCCAATTATGGGATCAGGGACAAGGACCTGGCGATGATTTTGGAGATAGTTTCGGAAAATCCGGATTTGTTCTTACGGAGGTGGCATGAGCACATTAACCAATGAGATCAAACTGGAGAGAATTACTTTTAGTGAAGACATCATGAACGTATTTCTCAGTAATGGCAAGAAAATCTCCGTACCGCTTAAGGCTTTTCCGCGCTTGTTGAATGCCTCAGCAAAGCAACGCGAAAACTACCGTTCCAGTGGAGCAGGCACGGGTATTCATTGGCCTGAAATCGATGAGGATCTCAGTATCGAGTGGCTGATAGAAGATTACGGTTGATTCGATTATTAAGCAATACCGTCCTTATCCATCCCGCACCGTGGCCGCCTCACGCCACTCCATGCCACTCCCCGGTTCGACTTCGCTCCCAAGACGGAGACCTTCGGTCACACCGCAGGCCTTGGCAGGGGGAGATTTCTTGTTCTACGACATTTTTCACGTAACAAAATCCCCTCCCCCGGAGGGGTGCCACGCGCACTGCGCGTGACGGGGCGGTCATCCCAATTTCTCACTGACGTTTAGTAATTACTAAAAAACCTGGTCTTATGTCACATCGCCGGGCAGCCAAAAACCCGGAACCCAGTGAGGCCGACCTTTACCCGGTCGCGGCGCGCTACTTTGCCGAGCAGGGTTTTGAGGTAAAAGGCGAAGTCTGCGGTTGCGACCTCGTTGCGGTGAAAGACGATACGATCGTCGTCGCCGAGCTAAAGAAGACGTTTAATATCAAGCTCCTCTACCAGTCGGTGCGCCGGCTCGCGATCACCGACCAGGTTTACGCAGTCATACCGAAGCCGAAAGGTCGGCAGAAAATGTCGTTCTGGCAGATGATCAAAAGCCTCGCGCGGCGGCTCAACATTGGCCTGCTGGTAATCGACGGCGACCAGGTGATGGTCATTGCCGAACCCGGCGACTTCACGGGCCGCGTGCTCGCGCGGCACAAAAACAAGGTTCTCAAAGAATTTCACGGCCGGCGTGTTTCAGAAAACACCGGGGGAGTTACGGGCGTTAAGCTTAAGACCGCGTACCTTGAGTCGGCGATCCACATCAGCGTTCTGCTTAAGAAGCACAAGGCCATGCAGCCCGCCGAGCTGGTCAAAGTGGGAGCTTCTGCGAACGCACGGCAAATTCTCTATAACAACCACTATGGCTGGTTTGAAAAAAGCGCGCGGGGTATGTATAAACTTAAAGCGGGCAAAGCGCGCGTCATCGCGAAGGAAAATCCCACTATATGGCAGTACTACGAGAAACTGGTTGGAGCTGACGACTGAATCGACTTTGGCAGCACAAAGCCGGCAGCCTACCAGGCTTCGAGCTTCAGTCGCGCGAGACGTTTGAATTCGCCGACATTGCGGGTAGCCAAGGAACCATCGTTGGCGATGACCGTGGCGGCAAGAATCAGATCGTTAGGACCAATCATTGTTCCTTTTTTTGCCAGCTCAAACCGAATCTGGGCATAGATAGCAGCTGCCCTGTCATCAAAACTGACAATTTCAAATGGCTCAAGAAATCTGCCTAGCTTCTCGCTATTTTCCAGCTTCTTCCTGCTATTCTGCACACCCAAGAGCAGTTCCGCCTGAACAATCGATGCAATCTTCAGATCGCCTGGCCTATGCTCCTGGAATTTTTTCAAGACATTCAAATCTTTGCCGTTCAGAAAATGAATGCATATGTCGGAATCGAGAAAAATCATTTGAAAGTTTCACGTTTCCTGTCGGTCGGAAAGCTGATCTCTTGCGGCACCCTCAGTGTCGGGTCTGAAACAGAGCCAAACAGATTAAAGTAATCCTGCGGCCAGTGGGAGTGAATGTCTTTTTCAATGGCCTCTTTCACATATCGGGAAACCGATATTTTTCGCGCCTTTGCTTTAAGCTCTACAGCCTCGAGAGTCTTATTGTCCAAATATAAAGATAACTGCGGCATACACGTATAGTATAACATATGTGCCTGACCGGCAGGCCATTTTTGCAGCAAGGCCCCATTCACCAGCAACCCTTTGCATGAGAACCGCATTACCTTGACATGGCCCCGAATTTGCTCAAACTGGGTTGCGAACGTCGTATATGAACTTTTCAATCGCTACATGGAACTGCTTTGGCATGGGACAGTCGGTACTCGACGTCATCACATACCTGCGCGCACCGTTCGGCAAGCGCTTCAGCAGCCCCGAGGTAATCGACGAATGTTCGTCGGCAAATGTGCTCTGCGTGCAAGAGCTGCTCTCGCGCGCTTCGCAGGTCTTTTTCGACAAGCTCGTGCGCCGCTATTTTCCCTTTGCGCTGCGCGACAATAACCGCTTCGGCCTGCTTTCGCTCAGAGGCAGCGGGCTAGGCATTGCCGCCCGTGAGGTCGCCGCCGAAGGCGCAAAGACCCGCAAACTGCAGTCGCGCTTCCTGCCTTTTCGTAGCCGCGGCATCAGCTGGGACAAATACGCGCGAAAGGGCGCACTCTATGCGCAGTTGGAATATGCCGACCGCCTGGTCGACGTGATGACCGTTCACCTGCAGTCAGGTATGGATGCAGCTTCACGCGCGGTACGCGCGGCACAGCTTGCTGAACTCGCCGAATGGATTAAGTGGCTGGGTTCTGCTGATCGGCCATTTATCGTCTGCGGTGATTTTAATATCCAGGGCATGGCGCAGGAGCGCGAATCGGGTGAATACCAGACCCTCACTGCTGCACTCGGCGGATTCATTGATCTCGGTGCAGAATCTGACCTGCCGACATACCATCCGCACCCCGAGGGAAATCCGCTCGCGTATGCATTTGAGGCGCAGGGAGAGCCGATGCGTATCGACTACATCTTTTTGCGGCCGGCAGAAAACGGGCAGACGTTCAGGCCTTCGGGCTTTCGGCGCATTCTTGACCGGCCGCTGCCGGGTCTGACAGGGCTGGGTGCGTGGGCTTCTGACCACTACGGGCTCGTTGCGACTTTCGACGTGTGAGCAACTACACACTCTGGTTCCTGGCAATTCTACCGCCGGGCGACGTTGTGTCGCGCGTCCGTGACATTCAGCAGGAAATCGCGGACAACTTCGGGCCGCGGCGCGCGATGCGCATTCCGGTGCACATCACTGTTGAACCGCCGTTTCGCCGCGACGCCGCTGCTGCCGATGGGATGTCAGATAGGCTAAAAACCTTCTTTGCCCAGGAGCAAACCTTTGAGCTCGAGTTGAAGGATTTCGGCGCCTTTCGCGATGACGTTATCTTCATCGACGTGGCAGCCAACCTGCAGCTGCTCGAAATGCAGCAGCGACTGAGCGACTGCCTGCGGGAGGTGCCGGCGATCATTGAGACCGCGCCTTTTCATAAGGGTTACAAGCCTCACATGACGGTCGCTAACCGCGACGTCGAGCCTGACGTGCACAGGCGTATCTGGAACGAATTTAAGTCGCGCAAGTTCTACGCGCGCTTTCCGGTGAACCAAATCACCTTGCTGCGCCACGACGGTAAAGAGTGGCATATGTATAAGCAGTTTGCCCTAGCAGGCTGTTGAAAAACAGCCATGAAGCAGGATGTTGAAACCGGGCGCAGCTGCAGACAGGCCATTTATGGCCGTTTTGCGAGCGATTTCGCTAAGAAATCGCGGCGTCTGCGGCGAGCACGGTATTTTTTTAACATCCTGCTAGATGGCTCTTAAAGAAAGCTTCACGGCAGTAAAGAACCTGTGCGCCAACTTGCCGGAGCGATTTTTCGCATGCGTTAGCGCACAGGCTCATTGCCATTTGCATTGACACTCCAATGGGTTAAGTCGCGTGGTTACATGGCGCTAAATGTTCTCGGAACAGAACTGGAACCGTGCAGCATGGAGCCATTGACAGGTTTTTTTCGCGACGGTTGCTGCAACACAAGCTCTGAAGATATCGGCATGCATACGGTCTGCGTCGAGGTCACAGCAGAGTTTCTCGAATTTAGCAAATCGGTTGGCAACGACCTTTCTACGCCGGTGCCGCAGTACATGTTCGACGGCCTTCAACCCGGCGACCGCTGGTGCCTGTGCATGCCGCGCTGGATTGAAGCCTACAATGCGAATATGGCGCCAAGGGTTGTGCTTGAAGCTACACATGTCTCTGTACTGGAGCATATCGATCTGGAACTTCTGAAAAAATTTGCCGTATGAAGACCATAGAAAATCTGGCATCATGATGAATCCGACGCGCCTTCTGCTTTTAACATTCCTTTCGACCATCGGCCTTTCTGCGCTCGACTTGCAGGTTCAGTGGCTTGAGCTCGAAAAACCGCACCGGCTCATCGGCGACAAAGTGCGCGTACGCAGCGCGCCGGATAACAAGTCAAAAGTCCTGGCCGAACTCGCGATTGGCCATGAAGTAACTCCGCTCGAACAAACCGCAAAAACGATGGCAGTCGATGGCATCGAAGCGCCGTGGTACAAGGTCCGTTATGTTTACAACGACACTCGGGCAGAAGGTTATGTCTGGGGTAACCTGATTGCCCGTGCGTATGCACAGAACAAAAAGGGGGAGCTATTTCTTTTTGGCGCCGGCCGCCGTCAGAAAGATATCTCCGTCGGTACTGAATATACGTCGCAGGTGCGCGTGGCGCGCGATGGCAAAGAGCTGGCAAGATTAGAAGTTAAAGAGGGAGTTTCTTTTGAAGCCAAATACGAGGCAAGCCTGACTGACGGGCGGGGTCTTATTGGCGTAAACAATATCTTTGCTGTCAAATTTGTGCAGGAATACTGCGCGGGAAAGAATAACACCATGTTCTTCTTTTGGGATGGAAACAAAATCATGCACGCGCACAGCTCCGTCGATGGAGCAGACGCTCCGTACTATGCGATCGAAAAGCAAATTTTCCCGAAAGACAAGGGCGGTCGCAAGGATTATGTCATTTTAGAGCAGGAATTCGGCGACCATGACGATCCGAAATCTGTAAGAAAAGAGAAAATCCTGTTAAAATGGAATGGCAAGAAACTGGAGAAAGCATCGTGAGAAGAAGAACCCTGGTAATCGGTGTCGCGGCCCTGTCGGCGGCTACCACCTATGCTCTGAAGAAACAGCGAATGCTTTCAGCCGAAAGCAGCTATGAAAGTATTCGTGGCCATGCGGAATCGTACGGTTCCTCAGAGAAGCACGTCGTGGTTGTACTCCTGAACGGTGGCGAGAAGGATACGGAAGTTTCGGGTTCAGTCGTTGCGAAAAACCATGTAAAAGGCTACACGGTTGCCAGCTGTCCATTCAAGACGAGTGTACCCGCAGGGTCAGAAATCAAGAAGAAGATCAAGTGCCCGGTGGCAGACGCTGATTCTCTCGAACTGTCAATCACTCCGGCGGCAAAGTAATCTGAAAGCTTTTTCATTCCTGGTCCATGCGCTCATGCTGCTGCCGGTGACTGCGCTGGCACTGGCGGCATTCGCCGATGGTTCGACGCGCTGATTCCCCCCCTTTTCTTATAATCCATGCAAGATCTCGCCAATCGCCTCGCGCGCATGAAAAAGCACCTCGGCAAGTGGGCGCGCCGCCGGGGTATCACCTGCTACCGGCTGTACGACCGTGACATCCCTGAATATCCATTCATTGCTGATCTCTACGAAGACCACATGATTTTGACGGAGCTGGCAAGCGAGACTATACACGGCCGGCCGGATTACGCCACGTGGAAAGCCCACATCATCGAGCTTTTTCGCAGTACGTGGGAAATCCCACGCAGTCATCTGCATCTGAAGACCCGCTTTCGCCGCGCCGAGGGAGAGCAGTACGAAAAACTTGCTGAAGGCGCGAGTGTCGTTGTTAACGAGAACGGCCTGAAGTTTCTGATCTATCCGGATAACTGGCTCGACACGGGATTATTTATCGACCACCGCAACCTGCGCGCGCGTGTACGCGAGCTGGCACAGGGCAAGTCAGTCCTCAATCTCTTCTGCTACACAGGTTCGTTCAGCGTCAATGCTGCAGCAGGCGGAGCTTCGCTGGTGCACAGCGTTGACCTCTCGGCGAAATACCTCGGCATACTCGAAGAGAATCTGAAACTCAACGGCCTCAAGACCACTCGACATGAAAACTTCCGGCTCGACTCGCGCGAATACCTGCGACAGGCGCCTCGGCAATTTTATGACATCATCGTGTGTGACCCGCCGGTATTTTCGCGCAGCCGCAAGCAGGAACGCGATTTTGACGTGCTGCGCGACCACCCGCAACTGATTCGCGACTGCCTGCGCGCCCTCAAGCCCGGTGGAGTCTTATTCTTTTCGACGAACTTCCGTAAATTCCGTATCCGCTTTCCTGAAGAGGGAGATGGCCACCAAAAGACGCAGGTAAAAAACATCACGGCGCAGACGATTCCTGAAGATTTCAGGAACAAGCGGATCCACGCGTGTTATGAGATTCGCCACAGCGTATGAGAGATACTGCCTCTGGTCGCGAACAGTCCTTGCTTAGAATACTCCCGCAGTTCCGCAAATTTCTGCTGTTTCTTGACAGCGGGTTTCCCTAGTGCCAACTTGATGCCCGACAGTAGATGAACGCATTGCGGACAACATACGACGATATTCCGGAGACAGTAACCCTCAATATCCCGAAAGAAATGGCGCATCGGCGTGGTGAAATCATCGTCATTGTCGATGAAGCCCCGGTTGATCATCCTAAGGAACTTCTCTATTTCTTCGGCGCGATACCAGACTTTCCTGATCGCGGCGACCAGGAAGCCCCCGATAACCGCGAGCAGCTTTGAAGTATCTACTGGACACCAATACCTGTATTCAGATTCTGCGTGGATCCCTGCCGCAGGTAAAAAGCCGCATTGCTGAATTCGCCATGACCAAATCGGCATTCCGACTATTGTACGTTTTGAGCTGATATATGGAGCATGGATAAGCAGCAAGCCGAATGAAAAAGTAGCATTAG
>CAYOZO010000146.1:1275-7994 GCA_964408405.1 uncultured Turneriella sp. | reverse complement strand
AAAAACCGCTCTGGAAATCGCTCGCAAAACGGCCATAAATGGCCTGTCTGCAGCTTAAGCCCGGTTTCAACATCCTGCTTCATGGCTGTTTTTCAACAGCCTGATAGAGAGCAGAAAATCCTGTATATTTTACTTGCCGCCTGCCGTAGCGATTAGTACTATCCCCCGAGAGAATGCAGCGCCCTGCAAACAGGCAATTCCTCAAGCGTTTTGGCCTCTTTAGCTGCGGTATAGTTTTTCTGACTGGCCTTGAGTTCGTTGAGGTCGCATCTTCAGAAACGTCTCACGCACAAATTCAAAGCAGCGATACCCTGCATCTGGTCTCTATGTCAGATGCAGTACTGGAAGAAGCCCGTGAGGGCGAATACCGGCTGCTGTTGGGCATAATCGGTGGCGCAGGTTTCATCGGCGCGCTCTTTCTCTTCAGTTCGGCTCTAAGTCTTCGGCCACCAAAACTTCAGCAATTTACCTTACACTCCCTTCATTCTTCGCGAGCTCCCCCGGTAATCTGATCGCAACAGGCCATTGAATGCAGTCGCATGGCTGCATGAGATGGATTTCCCTTTAGCCGCGTGTGCGGTTCACCAAGGGGTTATTCAGGGGGAGTTCAATGTCTAAACGGAAAACGCACGAGTTAAAGAAGACCGCCTCGGGACAGAAAACTGCCGCGTTGGCAGTAAACCAAATACCGGATGGCGAAACAGTATCCGAGATGCTTTCGCACCTGCGGCACTTTTTGCCCTCGCAGGGGCCCATTAAGGATTTTGTTCACCACAATACACTGCACACGTTCCAGGAGCATGGCATGAGCTTTCATGAAGCAATTCGCTCGGCTTCAGAGCTCTACGGTGCTTACGAATATCTGCCGCTGTCTCAATATCGCGAAATGTACGCGACAGGTAAGATTAGCGACGCGGCGCTCGCACACGTGCTGCTCGCTGCCGGCGATACTGCAGGAGTTCTGCGCGAGCAGATGCTGACAGGACAGTATCCTGATTTATTAAAGCGCGCAGGGTTTCGCAGCTCTGGCTATCTCAAGGCGATCACGTTCGCGGCGGGTATCAAGCTCGAGGAGCAGGTACATCCAACCGTGTTTCGGATCGTAGCCAATTACCTCGACCAGGGTATTGCTTCGATCTCTGTGGCGCACCAGGCAGAAGATTTCTGGCAGGCGTTGCGGCTACAGATACGAACCGCTCGGCCATTTGGCCTCGATCGCAGCGTCTGCGCCTGGTTACAGCGCTACGAGCCGGAGGACCTCATTGAAAATCTGCTGAGTTCACTTTTGCCGGCAAATGCGCATAAGAAGACCTTCCTGTTAGAGGTCCTTATGGCTGCCCGCGGCTGGTCAGGGCTAGTGGCACAGATCGAAGTAAATCCTGCATGCCTCAACTATCCGAGGAGCATCACGCTGGCGCAATATGTCGCGCTCTACCTGGCGATACTGACTGATTTGGCAATGAAATCGGGATATCGGCGTGAAGAAATCCCGGCTGAGAACAGCCATAGCCTCTTCTTTGTAAGCCCTGTCCCGGCGGAAACGGAAGCTGAACGCGTATCACGTCTGTGGCATGAAGCCATGGAGACGAGCTACTATCTGGAAACACTGGCGGCGCTTGCGGCAAATGCAAAGCGAAAGCGCGCGCGCTCAGCAGCAGAGGGCAGGGCTGAGTTCCAGGCAATCTTTTGTATTGATGACCGCGAGTGTTCGGTCAGGCGCTATCTCGAGGAGTTATCCTCTACAACAGAGACTTTTGGCACTCCGGGTTTTTTCGGCATCGATGCGGTTTATCAGGGACCCTTTGATGCAATCTCGATCAAGCAATGTCCGGTTCCGGTGAAGCCAAGACACCGTATTCGGGGCATTGCCGTAGCAAAGCGCAAACTCCCACTGAGTCGACTCGAGATGAATCTCTGGCACCGGCATGCCAATGGATTGCTTGCGGGATGGCTGATTTCGCTGTTTTTCGGAGCAATTTCACTCCTGCGTCTGGTTTTCTCGGTTCATCGTCCGAGACGGACATTTGCGATGGCGAGCGCATTCGCGGCGCACGAGGACCATACGCGGCTTCAATATGAGCGCGCCGAAGGCGAAGCAGCAAAGGATGGATTTTTCGAGGGATATACCGTCACCGAGATGGCCGAGCGGGTTGGCCGCGTCTTACGGCAGATAGGGCTTACGCACAGTTTTGCTCCTCTGGTAGCCGTAATTGGCCACGGATCGAGTAGTACCAATAACCCTTATTTTGCCGCCTACGATTGCGGCGCATGCTCCGGCAGACCTGGTCTCGTCAATGCGCGGGCGTTTGCCCTGATGGCGAATCGCGCCGACGTGCGCTCGATACTTGCGAGAACGGGTATTCGTATTCCTGAGAGCACCCGTTTTGTGGGCGCCATACACGATACGGCGCGCGATGAAATTGCCTTGCTCGATGTTGATTTATTGGGTAAGGAATACGCTGCAGACCTGGCGCGGCTCGAGCAGCTTTTCACCAAGGCACTGGAACTCAATGCACTGGAGCGGACCCGCCGATTTGCGATTGTGAATTTTCCGGAAACGGAACGGGAAGCAGTCAGGGAAGCGCGTCTTCGCACCGAAATGCTGTTTGAACCCCGTCCTGAGTATAACCATGCGACGAACGCGCTCGCAGTTGTGGGCCGGCGATCGCTCACGGAAAACCTTTTTCTCGATCGCCGGGCATTCTTCAATTCGTATGACCCGAAAGCCGACCGCGACGGCAGCATTCTGAGCGGGATACTGACTCCGCTGGTGCCGGTCTGTGGTGGTATAAACCTCGAGTACCTGTTTTCGCGCCTGGATAATTCCATCTATGGTGCCGGCTCAAAATTGCCGCATAACGTGTTCTCGCTGGTGGGTGTCGGTAACGGTTCAGAAGGAGACCTGCGCACAGGCCTGCCTGAACAGATGATTGAGATTCATGATCCGGTGCGCCTTTTGATCGTCGTGGAACAGCGGCGCGACATTGTTGAGCGCGTTCTGGCGCAGAACAATCCGGTAAGAGAGTGGATTGACCATGAATGGGTACACCTCGTGGTCTTTGATCTGAAAACGCAGAGATTTTACCGCAGGCAGCGCGGTGAATTCACGGAGCTCACGCTGGGTAGCCTCAGACCGCCAGTCTTCGCAGATTCGCGCGCTGCGTATTATCACCGGCGTGACAATATCACTCCGGCAGTTATTCACAGGAAGCGTTAAAAGATGCTAGATATCGTCGTAGAATCGATCGTTCTTTATCCGCTGCTCATCGCCCTCCTGATTGCATTATTGCCGTGGAAAGAAAGCTGGCTTTCACGCGCAGTTATTTTCGCCAATGTCATCAATGGGCTGCTGACCGCAGCGCTCTTAGTCTTGTTCGTTGCTTCGGGCTTTCATCCGGTGGAGATTTCGGGCGGGCACCTCGTGCAGGCCGGAAACTACCATTTCAATTTCCTGTTGCTTGTGGATAAATATTCCGTATCCTTCCAGGTGCTGATCGGCATTCTCACCGGGCTTGTCCTGATGTTCTCCCGCCGCTACATGCACCGAGAGAAAGGCTACAAAAGATTTTTCGCGTCGCTGTTTCTTTTTGTCGCAGGTATTTCCCTGGTTGCGCTGGCGGCGACGATTGACGTGCTTTTTGCCGGTTGGGAAATTGTGGGAATTTCCTCGTTTCTGCTCATCGGCTTCTATCGTATCCGTCTGCAGCCGGGGCGCAACAGTCTGCGTGCGTACACCATCTACCGGGTCTGCGACGTGGGCCTCTTCATGGGCGCCTGGCTCTTTCACAAACTTGGTAGCGAATACTTCTTTCTTCAATACGCCGACCAGGCGCTCGATTCCCGGTTCGTGCAGTCCAACCTGTGGTTTTTTACTGCTATTGGTCTGCTCTCTGTGCTTGCAGCCATGGGTAAGTCGGCACAGTACCCTTTTTCGTTCTGGGTACCGCGCGCAATGGAAGGTCCCACGCCATCGAGTGCAATCTTCTACGGCGCCCTTTCGATCCATGCGGGAGTTTACCTGCTTATCCGCATGTGGCCTTTGTGGCGCGCTGTGGACTGGATTTCGTGGTTAGTTGGTCTCGTTGGACTTGCCACTGCTGTCACAGCAAACATTTCTCTTAAGACCCAGTCGAACATCAAGGGGCAGATTGGTTATGCCTCGGTGGCTCAGGTGGGCTTAATGTTCATCGAGCTCGCAGCCGGACTGCGGGAGATTGCGATGCTGCATTTTCTTGGGAACGCGATTCTGCGTTGTTACCAGCTGCTCGCGTCGCCTTCGATCATGGTTCTCTACCTGCGTCAGCAGGCCGAGGGCGCAGTGCTGAGCCGCGGATTTTCCGGTTCTGCCATGCGTTTCTTGAGCGAAGCATGGCGCCGCCGCTTTTTTGCGTTCTCTTTCTCAGAGGGTTATGCTGAAGCGCTGATGGTTTTTCTCTGGAGCAAGCTGAAGAAAATTGCGTTCATCGTTGAAAAGGCGTTTTCTCCCTTCGTATTCATCAATGTGGTGCTGGTTCTTCTGCTCATGGAATCGTTCGGGCGGCCATTTCTTGCCGAGGGGCTGATCCATACGATCTGCGCTGTCGTCTTCGGATTTTCGTCGATCTTCATTGCGCTTTCCGCTTTGGGGCAGGGGATTAAGCCAGAGCGCGTGCTCTGGCTGACAGGCTTGTCTGCCGGATTCAAGGGATTATCAGTAGTTTACCTGAGTCCGGAGAACGCAATCCATAGTCTTTTGTATTTTGCGGGGATTTCCTTCGGCTTCCTGATTGCCCGCTTCGGATTGAGTTTTATTCCCGAGCAACTGCAGCATACAGAGTACGCGGGTGCCTCAGAGCTTTATCCGCGCGCAACTAATGCCTATTTTCTTGGCATTCTCTGGATGTCAGGCTTTACCTTGAGCCCGACATTTTTCGGCGACGATATTCTTCTCCATCTGGGAGCAGAAAAATTTGCTTATGAGACATTTTTTATGGCGGGTGCCTTTGTGCTCAATGCCGTAACGCTGTTGCGCAGTTACGTGAAACTTGCATTTGCCAGATAGAAAAGGGGGATTTATGAAAGCATGGAATGATTTGAAAACACACTGGCGCGCTGATCTCACCGCCGGATTTATCCTATCGCTGATTGCGCTGCCGCTCTGCATCGGAATTGCGGGCGCATCCATCGGGAACGGCGCTCTTTCGCCGGCTGTTTCGGGCCTGATGGCGGCAGTAATCGGCGGCATTTTAGTGTCGCGCCTCTCGGGTACGCATGTCGCGATACATGGTCCCGCGGCAGGACTGATTGTCATCGTGCAGCACGGCATCGACAGCCTTGGCGCAGGTGACGCAAAAGTGGGATTCCAGCGTTTCCTGGCTGCAATGATCATTGCGGGGGGACTGCAAATACTGACCGGGGTATTCAAGCTGGCACGCTATGCTGCTCTGTTCCCGGTCAATGTTATTCATGGCATGCTTGCAGCGATTGGCGTCATTATCATTTCAAAACAGGTGCATGTCGCGCTCGGTGTTACACCGCAGGCAAAATCGCCGCTGGGTCTCTATGCCGAAATACCCGCCAGCCTATCGGGTATGAATCCGGAAATTGCTGCGATTGGTTTTGCAGCGCTTGCGGTAATGGTGTTTTTTCTACTCGCACCCTGGAAAGCGTTGAAAAAAATTCCGGCTCCGCTTGTCGCAGTCATCGTTGCTGCAATCCTGGGAATTGCCTTTGACCTCAAGCACGAGCACCACTATATATTCATGGGCCATGATTATGTTGTGGGCGAAAAGTATCTGGTAACCCTGCCTGCCTCAGTACTCGCCGCGCTGCCGCGACCCGATTTCAGCGTCATCGCATCGCCGACATCGCTCATAACCATATTTTCGATTTTTTTTGTCGCAAGCCTCGAATCTCTGCTCAGCGCAAGCGCGGTCGATAAGCTCGACAACGAAAAACGGGTCAGCAACCTGAATAAAGAAATTATTGCCAATGGAGTAGCGAATCTGCTTTTGGGACTGATTGGCGGACTGCCCATCATCGCTGAGATTGTGCGTTCCTCTGCGAACGTTTCCAACGGGGCTCGCACACAGTGGTCCAACTTCTTTCATGGGTTGTTCCTCGCGCTTTTCCTGTTCCTGATCCCGGGAGTTATTCACCTGATTCCTAATGCAGCGCTTGCGGGCATCCTGATTCTTGTCGGCTTTCGCCTCGCTCGCCCTTCAGAGTTCAAGCACGCGTTCGATGCAGGCATTGAGCAGCTGGCGATCTTCATGACGACACTCATCGTCACGCTTGTTGAAGATCTGCTCCTGGGGATCGCTGCGGGTCTGATCGTCAAGCTGCTGATCTTGGTGATCCGGGGCGTCAAATTGCGTGAAGTTTTTCGCCTGCGGGCAACTTTTCAGGAATCTGGTTCCGAGGTTTATATAAGGCCTGAAGGCTCGATAATATTCACCAATCTCTTGTCTCTGACGGATCGAATCCGTGCCATTGCCAAAAATAAACACATCACCATTGATTTTGCCAATGTGCATTATATCGATCACACCTCGATGGCCGCTCTGGTAACGCTTCACCAGGAAGCCGAGGCAGAGGGGCGGGCATTAAGGATGCTCAATATCGATCTGCTCAAACCCTATTCGAGTCATCCGGCATCTGCGCGGAGGGCGTAATGGGGGGTGCCGCAATGCGCAAGATACTCTTTGCTGCTTTAATTGCTGGAATGCCAGGCTGGGCTC
>CAYOZO010000146.1:0-1245 GCA_964408405.1 uncultured Turneriella sp. | reverse complement strand
AACACTCCCGCTGAGGCGACCGTGCAGCCATCAGACACCGCATCCGCAGGCGGCAAGGTCGCAGCCGGGCAGAAACCAGCAGCATTCGTAAGCCCATATAAAGAGGCTGGAATGCCAGCCGACGCTTTGCGCTCCATGCTGCTCGATGCCCCACTGGCAACGCAGGTCAAGAATAATCCACAACTCTGGATCGGTGATATCCTGCGCATCGGTATCTACAGCCGCCTGCGCGCAGAGTTCCGCGATAACCTGAATTTCAGCGAAAGCAACTCCGAGAAGATCAACAGGTTCAGCCAGCAGTCTCAGATCTTTTTTTTCGCTCATCCGGCAACGGATACCGAACTCAAGCTGACCCTGCAGGATGCGCGCCTCTGGGGTGGCGATGGAGGAGTGACTACCGGCGATGATCGGGCTGCTTTCTTCACCAATGGCGACAATACCAGCGGTAAACGGAACAGTTTTGACGTGCGCGAGGCATACGTGCAGTTCCGTAATCTGGGGCTTAAAGGGTTAGGTGTTCAGCTTGGCCGGCAAATTCTCGCCTATGGCGATGGCCGCATGATAGGCAGCGCCAACTGGACTTTTGGTGGGTTGTCGTATGACGGCATTCTGCTCAAATACGATACCGACACGCTATCGAGTCACCTCTTTGGCATCAAGGGCACCTCGTCAGCTACCAACAATATGCCCAACGGTGGGGTCAGTAATTCACCTTCTGCGCTCGGCGATTCGTACCTCGCAGGATGGTATAACTCGTTGAAGCACGACCTTGCCGTGCTCGATCTCTATGCAATCGGTATGTTTCGGAATGCCGCGATGGATTCGGTGTGTTCGGTCGCGGGAGCAACCTGCACCCCCGATATTGTGGTGACAACCACAAATATGATGCGCTCCAACCTCTACACGTTCGGTCTGCGCCTCACCAACCGTACCGATGCAAACAAGTTACCCGCAGGCCGCAAATGGGATTATACTCTTGAGGCCGCAATGCAAGCAGGTAATGCGCCTGATGTGCTCTACACCGATGCATCAGGAATTACCACAGGCAACGCTCGGCGCTATGCGGGCCAGCTGTTCTTTGTGCAGACCGGCTACAAGGTGCTTGATGACCTGCGTGTGGGAGTTCAGGCGTACTACTCACCGGGTACCCGCAACAGGACTGGCTCGACGATCGATACGTTCCAGACCCTGCCGGGGCCGCGCTTCGGCAGCTTTCCGTACCTCAACAACTTCAACGGCATCTCA
>CAYOZO010000145.1:0-8001 GCA_964408405.1 uncultured Turneriella sp. | reverse complement strand
TCTGCAGCGAGCACGGGATTTTTTCAACATCCTGCTATAGCAAAGGCTTGTCGCCGGGGTCTGCGGTTTTGTCTCGGCATATGCGGGCATTTTTAGGTACAGGACTTTTGGGCTCCGCGTTTGTTCGCTCGGCGCTTCGGCGCGGCGAGCAAGTGGCAGTTTATAACCGTACGCTCGAAAAAGCCGCAGCTCTCGGCCGCGAGGGGGCGCAGGTTTTTCCATTCGCGGCAGATGCGGTGAAAAATGCTGCTGCCGTACACCTTGTGTTGTCTGACGACACGGCGGTTGAGGCAGTCCTCAAAGATATTCTGCCCGCGTTGCCAAAAGAAACTCCGCTTTTCGATCATACAACGACATCGATCGACGGTGCGCGCCGGCGTACCGCAGATCTCGCCGCGATCGGCGTCACCTACCAGCATGTGCCGGTTTTCATGTCACCGCAGAATGCTTTGGATTGCGCGGGAGTTATGCTGTTTTCCGGGAAAAAAAGCCGTTTTGAAAAATATCGCTCCCACTTATCGGCAATGACGGGTAGCCTGGTCTATTTGCATGAAGACACAGGCAGGGCTGCGGCGATGAAATTGGCGGGAAATTTAATGCTCATGGCGATCACTGCAGGACTTACCGATATGGCGCGTTTTCTTAAGGGGGCGGATGTACCCCGCGAGGCGATCAACCACCTGTTTGAAAGTTTTAACCCAGGCATGAGTGTTCAGCCGCGCGCGAAGAGGATGTTCAGCGGCGAATATGAGAATCCTTCCTGGGAGCTCAAAATGGCGCGCAAGGATGCGCGGCTCATTCTTGAAGAGGCCGGCAAGAATAAACTGCCACTCAAATTTGTGCCCGCGATCGCCGCAGAGATGGACCGTTTCATTGCAGCGGGCAACGGCGAGCGCGACTGGACAGTCCTGGGCTCAGAGCTCCTATAGCAGCATCTGCAGCAGGCGCTGCCGTTCGGGTGTCAGTTCGAGGTGCTTGCGGCGAATTTCATTCAGCGGGGTAAAAACGAGCTGATCTCGCTCGATGCCGACCATGATGTTGGTCTTGCCCGCAGCGAGCGCATCGACCGCAGCGACGCCGAAGCGTGACGCCAGAATACGGTCGGCAGCACTCGGCGAACCGCCGCGTTGTGTATGACCGAGCACGCAGACACCGATCTTCTCGTTGGGAAATTCCTGTGCGAGTTTCTTGCCGAGATTTTCGGCGCCGCCCGATTCATCGCCTTCGGCGACAACAATCAGCAGCGAACCGGCGCGGCCTTCATGGCGTTCATGTAAGACCTTGGTCAGCAGGTTCCAGTCAGTTGTTGTTTCGGGAATCAGAATGCCGTCGGCCGCACCGGCGATACCCGCCGCAAAGGCTATGTAACCCGAGTCGCGGCCCATAACTTCGATCACGAACATGCGCTCGTGTGAGTCGGCTGTGTCGCGAATACGGTCCAACGCCTGCATCGCCGTGTTGACGGCGGTGTCATACCCAATGCAGATGTCCGTGCCGCTCACGTCATTATCGATTGTTTTGGGAATCCCTACGATGTTCAAACCATGCTCTTTAGCGAATAGCCCCGCGCCGGTGAGCGAACCGTCGCCGCCGATGACAATCATGCTCGTAATGCCTTGCCTGGCGAGCGTCTTCGCCGCTGCCTCGCGGCCTTCGCCGGTCTCAAAGCGTCTGCTGCGCGCCGAGTGCAGAATCGTGCCGCCGCGCTGCATGATGTCATGGACAGAGCCGACATTGAGCGGCACGAGCTCCCCCGAGATCAATCCGTCATAGCCGTGCCTGACACCGATAACCTCGATCTTGTGGTGGGCAGCGGTGTGCACGATGGCGCGTATGCAGGCATTCAGCCCTGGCACGTCTCCGCCGGATGTGATTACGGCGACTTTATTGACCATGATGGATAGTTAATTTCGCGCGGGGCGCGTCGAGAAAATTGTCATTCGGCGCTCGCGCGCACTTCGCTTTACAGCAGCGTGCGCTCTGTCTCGCTCATGGGTATAATGAGCCGTCGGCTGCTGCTCATGCCGCGGTTTGTAATTTGCAGGCAGCAAGATCAGCTTCGGTCAGCCAGCCGCTGCGCGATGGCGCGGCCTGCCACTGCGCCCTGCGACACGCACGCCTGTATCAGAAATCCCCCCGTGGGGGCGCTCCAGTCGAGCATTTCACCGACGGCGAAGATACCGGGCGCCTTGCGCAGTTCAAACTCTGGCGTGAGCTCATCGAGCCTGACCCCACCCGACGAAGAGATTGCTTCGGTGAGTGGGCGCGGTGCGAGCAGCTCGAGCGGAAATGCCTTGATGAGTTTTGCGAGAGCTTCGTTCGTCGCAGTTGCATCGGCGGGGGAGTGATGGTAGAGCAGCGCTATCGCGGCTTCGCTGAGCGCAAGCACGCGCTTCGCGCGCCGCAGCGGAGAGAGGTTCTCGTGCACTCGCTGCAATTTTTCCAGCACCTGCGCCACGCCCAGGTCAGGTTTGAGATCGATGTGGCAGAGGCCAGTGCGGCCACAGGCATATACCGGTGTGCCTTCGACACCGTATTCGGTGATCAGGATATCACCTTTCTTACTGCCTTTGGCGGAACTCAGTATGACATTTTTCAGGGGTGTTCTCTCAGCCTCGGCGAGGAATTCCTTTTTCCATTCCACTGCATAGCCGCAGTTCGCTGCGGTGAATGCATTAACCTGGACACCCAACTTGCTGAGCAAGGCAGGCCATTTCAGTACTTCGTCCTCGGGTAACCAGCTTGCACCACCAAGCGCCAGTACAACCATATCGGCGATAGACCTGGTGTCGCCGGAGAAGCTAAGCTCGTAGCGGCCATCTGGCATACGGTTTACGTCAATCAGCCCATTGCGAAAGTGAAAAGCGACACCCTTAGACTTCAGGTCGGCGAGCCAGGCGGTCACAAGGCCCGATGCTTTCATCTCGCGCACAAAATAACGTCCGCTCGTGCCAAGAAACGTTTCGAGTTGTAATCCCCTAACAAATGCCAGCCAGTCGCCGACGGAAAAATTCTGCAGCAATTTTAACCAGTCAATTCCGTCGCCTGTGTATTGTGCGGCAAATTCTTCTGCTGGAAGGTTGTTGCTGATGTTAAGGCCCGAGCCGCCTGCGATCAGCAGCTTGCGTGCAGCACCGGGATTTTTCTCAAAAATGGAAACGCTGCATGGCAATGTGGCAAGCTGTGAAGCTGCCATCAGCGCGGCCGGGCCGGTACCGATGATGGCCACGCTCTTTTTCTGTTCTGATGCCATGCGATAATTTTTGGCTAACGGCGGAAGTCTAGCGGCGCTTCTTACCGAAATCAGCGAGCAATACCGCTCGTTTGGGAAATGCCTTCACCAGCTTGCGATCACCCGAAACAAGCGTGCAGTTGAACTCGTCGGCCAGCGCCACGTATTCACAGTCGTATGCTGACATATTGGAGCTGAAGGCGAGATCGAGTGCGGTGCGGCCAGTCACTGCGTATTCTCTGCCACGCAGCATGTCTTCGGCACTGGCATAGATGGTCTGGGCGTCCATGCGGCTCAGCCGTTTGGCCCTCACGTACGTTGCAAGAATATTGCGAAATTCCGATCGCCACAGGTACGGCACAATCCAGTCGGCGTCGCGCTCGAGTACCGCCTCTGCCTGTGCAGTGAAATCGCCGGGTAACCAAAAATAGGCTATAACGTTCGCGTCTGCGACTATCACGCGCGACCTGAACGTTTCGCAGCGTATAGCTCAGCGTCGCTTGCGGTGCCCACGAACCGCTCGCGCAGGGCGCGCGCTTTGCGCAAATACTCGTCGCTATCGATTTTCTGCGACTTTATCGCAGCTTCGAGTATCGCGAGTATTTCGCTGTTCAGGCTGCGATGGTTGCGTACGGCGCGTTCTTTGAGCGTACGGTGCGTCTCTGAGGGTACCTCTTTCAGGCTGAGTGTTGCTGGCATGGTACCAAAATGGTGCTGAAATGGTGTTATGTCAAATTTTTTTCGTATTTCGGTTACGCATCTCTGCTCGACAGGCAAAAAGTATGTCCTGTTTCAGTGCATGCCGGCTCTGCATGGTATGAAAGCGTACAAGTACCTGTTGCTGCCGTTTGTTGTAGGGCAAATGGGCTGCGTTCAGTTAATGGAAGAAGACGATATGGACGAGCTGGCTGCAGCTGAACTCAACAAGCTTGCGCTCTACCAACCTGAAACATCTGCAGTTCCGGGCGAATTGCCCGCACTGCCTTCGCCTTACCTTGAACCCGGCGAAAACCTGTTGCTCAACGGCTCTTTTGAAATGCCGGTGCTCGATTCGCCCTGGGCCGTCTTCGCGACAGGCCAGGTGCCTGGCTGGCAGGCTGCCTGGGTTGATCCAAGCTGCGCCAGTACTCCACAGGTCGAGCTGCAGTCAAAGACGCTTTGGGGAATCGACGCTGAATTTAACCAGTACGCTGAGCTCGATACGAACTCGGCCTGCAGCAGCGACGCGCGTATTAGCCTGAGCCAGAAATTCGTCACGCAGCCGAACCATATCTACCGGCTGACATTCCGTGTGCGGGCGCGCGACGCTGAGCATGCCATGGGGCTGAAGCTTAGTATCGGCGATAGTTACGTGCACGAGATAACTCCCCCTGTTGATGCCTGGCAGGCGCTGACCGTGCACTTTGAGGCAACAGCTACGGAGACTACGCTCACTTTCACCGAAACTGGGGACGGTGATACCTACGGCTCTTTCATTGATGCGGTCGAAGTGCGCGAGATTACCGTCGATACGGAACGCATGCCCAAACCCGAAAAAGGGAAGAAGCGGCCGCGCGGTAAGAAGCGTCACTCGTTCGACGGTGGTCGCCGGCATAAAGATTGCCAGTCTATGCGCCATAAACCATAGGTCGCGCAAGCGATCCTGGGTTTATGGCGATCATTATAGATTCACACGCGCATTTTGAGCCGCGCATGCTTGGCGAAGATGACTGGTTGCGTAAGCTTGATGCCGCGCGCGTTGACAAGGTCGCACTGATACCTGCGATGAATGACCCGCTGCCGCCCGTGCCAGAGATACTGCTGGGTGCTGTGCGACTGCTGATGCAATCGGGCTTCACGCGCCCTGTCGCCGAACTGATGCACCGGGCGACTCTGACGGGCGAGGGCAACCTGCGCCTGTTGACGGGCGAATACAAGATATACGCGCAGCCAGACAACGAGTCAGCCTTCGCGCTCGTTCGCCGGCACCCCGAACGGTTTATGTCGTGGGTTTTTCTGAATCCGCGCGCCGATGCCAAAGTGCTTGAAACGCTCGAGCGTTGGCGGCATGTAAAGGGCATGATTGGTGTTAAACTGCACCCGCACTGGCATGACTACACGACCGATTTACTTTTTCCGCTTTTTGCCAGACTGGAAGAACTTGGTCTGCCTGCGCTGATACACCTTGGCTTCGGCAAGCGCGGTGATTACCGGGCAATTGCTGAAAAATTTCCGCGGCTGAAACTCATCGCTGCTCATGCCGGGTTTCCTTTCTACCAGGACATGTGGAATTTCGCGCGGCAGCACAACATCTACGTTGATCTCTCAAGCCCCTACATTGATGAAAACCTCGCGCGTGCGGCGGTGAAGGTGATGGGTGCGGAGCGTTGCCTTTACGGAACTGATGCCCCTTACGGCTTCTCTGACGAAGGGCACAGCTATGACTATACTGCTATCCGCGGCTGGATAGAACGTATGCCGGTGAGCGCGAAGGATAAAGAGAGAATCTTCGCCGGCAATTTTCTGGAGGTTATTGACAAGGCCGGCGTATTGGCACAGTGATTTGTTTCCGGCTTTTGACGCCTCGGGCAAAGCATCTACCATGATATGAACCACGTGGCCATCCTTGACCCGCGCGAGGCTAGTGTGTTCGCAAGGCAGGTATCGCCACGTCAGCCACGAAACGATTGCACGACTGACTATGCCCCGTAATCGCGTCGTCTATGCATGGGGACGCAGATACCTCGCAACAGATCGTGCAATATATCGATCGCCTGACGGCCTACGCGCAGAGCCGCCTTGCAGACAAAGACCTCGCCGCCGATGCGGTGCAAGAAGCAATAACTAAAGCTGTCAAATCTGCTTCTTCCCTGAAAGACGAAGAGAAGCTGCTGCCCTGGCTCTACACAATTCTGCGCAATACGATCGCCGACCTGGCGCGCCAGCAGGCGCGCGAGCTTGCGACCGATACCCTGCCTGAGCAGGTTGTTGAGCCAGACGCCGGTGAACAGGAGAGTCTCTGCAGTTGTTTCAGGCCGCTCATTGCCACCTTACCATCCGATTATGGGCAGGTCCTGCAGAAGATCGACCTCAATGAAGAACCGCGCGAGCAGGTTGCCGCACAGTTAGGTGTCTCGGTGGGTAATCTGAATGTGAAGTTGCATCGTGCACGTGAGAAGCTGCGGCAGGCGCTCGAAAACACCTGCAACCTCTGTGCAAAACATGGTTGCCTCAACTGTACGTGCGGCGGTTAGCCTAAGAGAGAAAGGTTTTACCTGACATCAGTTCGCGGTTCAGGACTTCCTGGATCATTCGGCGGTCTGAATCGTCGATCTTGATAATTCTTCCGCCTGCTTTCTTGCCGATCAGGTGCGTGACTTCGAGTGTCAGAAGAACCATGCGTTTTTCGAGTACGAAACGGACATCGAGCTTGTCCCCCCTGTAGAACGAGGTTTTACCTTCGAGCGATATGCCTCCGGCGCTCAAATCGTTGAGCCGGCAGGGCGCCCAGTCGTCATTACCGGTGAAGCAGTATTCTCCCGGCACAGCGACTCGCAGCCTGCCTTCATGGCGTTTTTGTTCACGGGGCATAGATTGTCCGTCTGACTTTTACATTGTCGGATTTCAGCCGTATGTACTGAAATTCCCAAGAGTCTATCCTATCACCGTTTGCTCTTCAAAATACCTTTGCCTGGCGTACTGTACAGGCAGATCGAAACCCTGCTTGCTCATACGCGCTGCATGCTTTGCACGGATCTCGGCGTGGATGAGCAGCTCGGCCGGCAGCAGCTCATTCAGAAAAAAATCCGCCACCCGTTCTACCTTCCACTTGAGGTGCCATTTGGCCTTGTGGCTAATCAGCACCGGTTCAAAGCGACGGTACTGATGCAGAATACTGTCTGCCGGTTTCTTCTTGAGCGGCATCATGAGGCTGCGCGGCCAGGGGTAAAAGATCACTACCGCGACCTCGTCGAGCGCTATGTACTCAGCGAGCGGAATACGCCCGCTGCGGAACTCGCTTGCTCTCGGCTTGCGCAGGCAGATGTGCGTCAGGCTCGTCTTTTCGGGAACGCGGCAATCCTCAAAGGCTTGCAGGATTGCCTGCTCATCGGCGGGAAAAAACACATCTTTTGGTATGGTCTCGCAAATGAGCAGCGGAAGTCGGTCGTCTGCCTGTGGCACCGGCAACGCCGCCGCCCGGTCGAATACTCTCGCAGCATCGGCCAGGTGTGAACGCCCGCTTTGCCCGAGATTCGCAGTCTGTATTTTTTGCCATCGTGCCAGTCTTTCGCGGGGCATGGGGCACGATGGAAGAGCCTGTGAAGCTGACGGCTCCTTTTTTGGAATATGCCCAGGCTCTCAGGCTCGCTGCCAGTAAATGATTGACGGAGCGTGAAAAACTCCGGCTCGTCCTTGCAGCTAATCCATTCCCGGATAGCACTGTAAGCAGAGCTACCCGGGTGCGGAGTTATTGCCGTGAAACGGCCTATCCATTCCCGGATAGCACCGAAGACGGAGACCCTGCGGGTCACAGTCGGTAGAGCAGGCAACTGCAGGGAAGCCAAATAGCTAATCCATTCCCGGATAGCTCAGTCGGTAGAGCAGGTGGCTGTTAACCACCGCGTCGCAGGTTCGATTCCTGCTCCGGGAGCATTCTTGTAAACATTCCACGCATGGCCCAGTTATCATCCAAACGATAGCTGGGCTGCTCTGGATCACCATCCCCCTCTGGGGCTAGCTGTTCCAACCCAAAGTACCTTAGGTTAGCATTAAATGCATACTCCTGAAGG
>CAYOZO010000144.1:0-8042 GCA_964408405.1 uncultured Turneriella sp. | reverse complement strand
CTGGCGCCGGGTGGCGCCATCGGCAACGCCGTCGATGAGGCGAAAAAACTGCTCGAAACGAAAATCAAGCCACCGCCGGGAATCCGCTACATTTTCTGGGGCCAGGCTGAAGACCTGAAAGAACTGATGGAAAACATACTTCTGGCGTTCGGTCTCGCTCTGCTCTTTATCTACCTGGTGCTCGCGTCACTTTATGAATCGTTCATCACTCCGATCACGATCATCACTGCGATACCGCCCGCGATCTCAGGCGCCTTTGTCTCGCTCGCGATTTTCCGCGAGCAGCTGAATATTTTCAGTATGATCGGATTGATCATGCTGATGGGGCTGGTTACCAAGAACTCAATTCTGCTGGTGGACTATGCGCTGCAGCGCGTGCGTCGCGGTATGTCGCTCAATGATGCCATCTTTGAAGCGGGTAAGGCGCGTCTGAGACCCATTCTCATGACTTCATTCGCGATGATCGCCGGTACTCTGCCTCTCGCGCTCGGGCTTGGCGAAGCTGCAAAACAGCGGACTGCGATGGGGATTGCCATTATTGGCGGGCTTGTCGTTTCGACTTTGATGACGCTCATTTTTGTGCCGGCGATCTTTGGCTATATTGACCGTCTGCGCGAGTGGATAGAGAAGCGTTTCCGGCCGGATTACGATATGAGTCTCGTGGGCGCTCACGGCCATGACGCGCATATCAGCATGCAGAAGCCTGAACCTGCGATGGAAGTTCCTGCGGCTGCCAGGCAGCCTAAGCGCAAGACGGGCAAATAACCTTGCCTACAAAACCTCCGGTTGTCGCAAACCGACCGGAGGATCGAGCTGCCCATCAGGCCTGGAATACTGGACGCGCTGTTTCGGTACTCTGCAAATCTTTGTGGCGGATAGCAAGCTGCATGCGCGTACCGTTCTCCAGCGTTTGCAGCACAAGGCGCTGTAATTGCACCGCATCGCGCGACTCGAGAAAACTCTTATCGTGCAGCGAAAAATTCACCGCGATTTCATCCGTATCGGGATTAATACGCGTGACGAAGCCGCAGCTGATGTGAATCGCAACTTTAGGCGACCGGAGCGTCACCTGCACGGCGTCGCGCAGGTCGAGCTTGCGGTAAGCGGTATCCTGCATTTTGAGCCCGACTCCATTGAGGCTTAAATTTACCAGGCGGGCCGTCATGGTTGAATCTGCCGGCCGACCCAGGTTTTTGACAAACACCCGATATTCGTCCGCCTCTTTCGGCACCACGCGCAAATAGTTACGCTCGGGCCGTTCTTGACGGTGGAAGAGCGGCAGGGCATGCTCACGCAGAAATTTGAAAAACGGTCGCTCGTACGTAAGATCTTTCTGAACAAATGCGAGATCCGCGTCGTGGAATACTTCTTCGACCCGCGGAGACAGTGTGCGAGTAACAACTATGCTGTTATGGCTGCAGAAAGTGTTTATATAATCAGCCAGTTTGCGCGCGGCTGCGACCTGCAGACCTTCGCTGTGTGCACGCAGCGTCGGCGCATAGTGATCGAAAGAAAACACGTAGGCAGTTGTTCGGCCGTTGAGCTGCGGCAGGGATTCTATTTCGTCACCCAGCACCGGATGCAAATAAAGGTCATGCAACAGCAAATGGAACCGCTGCGATTCGCTCAGCAAAAGCGGTATGCCGTACCAGCAGAGCAACTTTGGCGCAATCTGCACCAGTTGGTTTTTCAGAGCCATAAGCCCTCCAACAACGGCAGAAGATCGGTGATTATTCTCGGTTTTGCCTGCCGTCTGAATTAGAATAGGCTTCGGTTTGCTGAGCGTGCCAAAAACAGAGTACAGTAGAGCACAAAGCTGAACAACGTGTCGCGTTTTTTTGGCATCCTGCTGCGAATCGTACACACATGTTACGACGGGCAAGAAGATTCTGCCGCCACGTTTTCCTTGACGTGGCTCGGTTGCTCGCGACTTAAGGAGCTATGCCTGCGGAAAAAGCTGCGAAGAAGAAAACTGCCACGCACACAGAGACAAAATTCGATCCCAAAAAAATAGCTCCCACGCTGGTAAAAGGGGCGCATATCAAAAGCCTCGAAGAATACAAGAAGCTCTATAACCAGTCGGTGAAAAACCCAGCGGCTTTTTGGGCCGAGGTGGCAAAAGAACAGCTCACCTGGTTTAAGCCCTTCAAGACGGTCTTAAAATCCGATTTTGCGAAAGCAAAAAACCAGTGGTTCGTGGGAGGTAAAACGAATCTCTGCTATAATGCCCTCGACAGGCATCTGACAACCGCGCGCAAGAATAAAGCCGCGATCATCTGGGAGGCAGATAACCCCGCACAGCCGTCGCGCACTTACACCTACCAGCAGCTGCATTACGAGGTTTGCCGGATGGCAAACGTGCTGCAGGCGCACGGCGTCAGGAAAGGCGACCGCGTCACCATCTACATGCCGATGATTCCCGAACTTGCGATGGCAACGCTTGCCTGCGCGCGCATCGGCGCAATCCATTCGATCATCTTCGGCGGATTTTCGCCTGATTCCATTAAAGATCGAATCCTCGATGCTCAGTCCGATTTCGTCATCACGGCGGATACCGGCTACCGCGGAGGCAAGGTGATTCCGATCAAGGCCAACGTGGATGAGGCGCTTGAGAAGATGTCGGGCCACGTGCGCAAGGTGCTGGTCGTGCGCCATACGGGCGACCATATCAATATCATGCCTGGCCGCGATTTGTGGTGGCATGAAGAAGCGGAAAAGGTGAGCGCCGAAAATAAGCCATCCGAGCAGGACAGTGAAGATCCCCTCTTCATCTTATACACATCGGGTTCGACTGGAAAACCCAAGGGCGTGCTGCATACAACGGGCGGCTACGGCGTCTATGCCTCGTTCACGCACAAGATCGTCTTCGACATCAAGGACGAAGACACCTACTGGTGCACGGCCGACCTGGGCTGGGTCACTGGCCACAGCTACATTTTATACGGGCCGCTCATCAATGGCGCCACATCTCTCATGTTCGAGGGAGTTCCCACTTATCCCGAAGTGGATCGTTTTTGGCAGGTGATTGCGAAGCACCGCGTGACAATATTTTATACCGCGCCGACCGCGATACGCGCGCTGATGCGCTTTGGCGATGAGCCGGTGAAAAAACATGACCTCTCATCGCTGCGCCTGCTCGGTTCGGTGGGCGAACCGATTAACCCCGAAGCGTGGTTGTGGTACCACCGCACGGTGGGTCGGGGCAAATGTCCGATCGTCGATACCTGGTGGCAGACCGAAACGGGCGGTATTCTGATTTCGCCGATTCCGGGAGCTACACCGACCAAACCTGGTTCGGCTACCCTGCCGTTCTTTGGAGTGCAGCCAGTGCTCGTGGACAATGACGGCAAGGAGCTCAAAGGAGAAGCAGAGGGCAACCTTTGCCTCAAGTTTCCCTGGCCGTCGATCATGCGCGGCGTATATGGTGACCCCGATCGTTTTTACAATACTTACTTTTCGACTTTCAAGGGCTATTACTTCACCGGCGACGGCTGCCGCCGCGACAAAGATGGCTACTACTGGATCACCGGGCGCGTGGACGACGTGATGAACGTCAGTGGCCACCGCCTCGGTACCGCTGAGGTCGAATCAGCTCTGGTGCTGCACCCCGCAGTCGCCGAGGCGGCAGTTGTTGGCTTTCCGCACGACATCAAGGGCCAGGGCATCTATGCTTACGTAATACTGAAAGAGGGCGTAATTCCGAGCGATGATTTGCGCAAAGAACTGATCGCGCAAGTTGCCAAGGAAATCAGCCCGATTGCCAAGCCCGACGCGATCCACTTTACGCCGGGGCTTCCCAAAACGCGTAGCGGGAAAATCATGCGGCGTATCTTGCGCAAGATTGCCGCGGGTGAAATCGATTCGCTCGGCGACACCACAACACTCGCCGACCCTTCGGTGGTGGATATTCTGGTAAAAGACCGGCAGGGTTAATTTTACGGGCGTGGGGTCGCTCATCTTACCTTCACGCCCTCTTTGATCTTCTCGCCGGGAAATAAGATCACTTCGTCCCCTTCGCTGACACCCGACTCCACGAGCGCCGTGCTGCCGCTCGTCTCGGCGATCTTCACAGTCGCTTTCACAGCGCGCTGCTTGACAATTTTGTAGAGCGCCCAGTCATCACCCGAGCGAAAGAGTGCGCCGACAGGCAGCGTGAGGCTGTTCTCGCGGCGCTTCACAATGAGACGGCAGCGCACCTGAAATCCCTCGCCCATCTCCTGCGGTTTGGCAAAATCAATGAGAACGCGCACTCTCTGCTCTTCGACACCGAGAGTGGAAATTTTAGTGAATGCCGCCGGCTCAATCAGGCGGATTTTCCCCTGTAACGTGCCACCTCCCCAGCCGAAAATCACCACCTCGTTACCGGGCTTTAGACCCACGACATCGCGTGTCAGCACTTCGGCTACGATCTCCAAAGCATTTGTGTCTCCTAAATCCAGTATGGGAGTTCCCATGTCGATTGGCCCTTCGCTCTCGCGATAGACTTTGAGAATCGTGCCGGTAATGGGCGACCTAACCGGACGCATATAGTCGAGCATTACATGGGTGAGAATTTCACCCCTGCGCACGCTATCGCCCGCGTGTTTTTCCAGACGCATCATCACTCCCGCTGCCGGCGAAAACACGGTGAACTTCTCCTTGACGCGCGTTATGCCGTCTTCTTCGATTGCAGCTTCGTAAGTGCCCTTTACCACGCGATAAATTTCTATGGGTACCGGCACTTTGCGATAAAACATCAGGAGCATAACGAGCAAGAGTACGGTTAAACTACCGTACCGGCTGTACCGGTTCTGCCACCAGGATCTTATTTTTTCTGCTGTTGCCATCTATTCCCTCACTTTCAGTACCGCAACCAGATCCATAACCCGGATGCGGAAATACAGAATTACAAAGCTGATAAGCGCTGTTGCAAGCGAGACCAGCATTGCGGTAACATAAGTGCGGTTCGTAATGATGAGTTTGATCGCGAATTCTTCTGTATCGACCGTATTCATCAGTAACCAGGCAAACAGATAGCCGAACGCACAGCCGGGTATCAGCGACGCGATCACGGTTGTTCCTAATTCTGACGCGATCATCTCAAAAACTTCACCCTTGGTAAAACCCAGTATCCTAAGGCTACTCAGTTCGAACGTGCGCTCCGAAAGCAGGATCATTGCGGTATTATAGACAACGCCGATCGAAATTGCCGAAGCGAAAATCAGAATGATCGTAATCATTGCCAGCATGCTGCGCGACATCATTTCATAAAAGATTTTGAGCGTGCCCTCACGGGTACTCACCGAGGCGATCAGCGGCGCATTTTTCAGGTAAGTGAGTATTGCCTCGTCACGCTGCGCATCGGTGCGAAGGGCTGCAACATTGATGCTGTCCGCCTCGCCGAGCAGGCGGCCTAAGGCATCCCGTCGCATGTAACAGCCCTGGCCCAGAATTTCATCTACCAGGTTCGTCACGGTGACGCGTATTTTTCGGCGATTGCCTTCGAGCAGCTCCAGTTCAATCGTATCGCCGGAATGAATGGCCATCTTCTGTGCTATGCGCAAATTCAGCAGAACTCCCCCTTCTGGCAGGGCAATGACCTGGCCATGCTCGTTGGCTACGCGTCGCAATTCGGCATCGCGCGGAATTCCGGTAATCATGAGCTCTTTGGCAAATTGCCCGTGCCGCAAACGCACCGGTACTTGCCGATAGCCTTCGGCAAGCAGTACGCCGGGACGACTGCGCAGTTCATCGAGCGCGCTCGCCGAAACGGGACGCAGAAAAGATACGGTCATGCTTTCGCGATTCAGCAACTCGAATTGTGTAGAAAGCATAGAATCCACCACGTCGGTCATGAATAGACCGAGCACCATGATCATGACCGCAGTTGAAAGACCGAGTATGGTGAGAACGGTGCGGAAAGGACGGCGCATAAGATTTCTGAGGAACATGCGCGTGATGGGGCGTATGTTCCCGGCAAAGCGTTCAAAGAATGAATGTGCAAAGCTTTCAGGCAGTGGTGGCCGCATCGCCTGCGCCGGCTGCATGCGCATCACCTTTCGGACCGAGAACCAGGTGCCAAAGACGCCCGCACTCGCGCCAATCGAAAGCCCCAAAAATACTACGGATAGATGAAAAACCGGAGCGAGATCGGGTAAACGGTAAAACTCGCCATAAAGCTGCGTCATGGCACGCCCCAGGTTGTAGCCACCGGCAATTCCGAGCATTGCGCCTGAACCGCTGATGAGAACCATCAGCTTCAGATAGTGGGCCGCTATCTGCTGTTTTGCATAGCCCAGAGCCATCAGCGAGGCAATCTGTTCCCGCTGCCGGGCAATGAGCCGTGTTGCGACAATGTGCAGCAAAAACGCAGCTACTCCCAAAAACACCAGCGGCAAAAAGAAAGCATTCGTGCGCAGCTGTTTGAACTCATCGCGCAGGAACGCATACGAGGCGAGCTTATCGCGATCGTACGCACCGAGTCCACCGTAGGGCTCAAGCAGACTGTCTATAAGTTTCAAAGTGTGGCGGCTATTCGCTGCGGGCGCGAACGTGAATGCCAGGTCATTGAACGCCCCCGCAAAGTCGAAGTGATTTTCCATGGCGGAGCGACTCATCCACAGTATGCCGTAATGCCTGTCATCGGGCATAAAACTGCCCGGGCGGAAAATATAGACAAACTCGGGAGAAAGTGCGGTTCCGGTAACCTTAAGCACCTGCCGCCGGCCGTTGAGGACAGCAACGAGGCGGCTTTCGGGCTTAAGTTTGTTGGCAATCGCGAAGGCTTCGCTCAGCAGCACTTCGTTTTCTGCCCTGGGCAATCTGCCGCTGCGAACAGACAGCCTGCTCAGCCGCTCGGGCAGCGAGATGAAGCGGCCGGCTGAGGGCAGCTTTTCGCCCGGAAAATCGAGAGTAGCTTCCTGCGTGATGCGCGCCTCGATAAGCGCAATACCGTCCGTAGCGGCAAGCCGCTGCATAAGACTCACGGGGGCTTTCTTGAGAGAAGCGAACCCTGATGCGAAGGCGGTGGAAGCGTAGAAATAATCGCGCGCGCGCGACAGCGCGTCATAAGACGACTTTGAGGCGACAAAAAGAGTAACGCCCGCTGCAACGACGAGAGCAATGGTGATTGTCTGGCTTTTCATTGCGCCGATTTCGCGCCAGATCTTGCGGTTGATTGTCTTCACCAGCTGAGCTCTGCTACAGGGCGACGCCGTTTGTTCGCGCGGTCTGAGATGATCTTGCCATCGCGCATCTCAATCACCCGATCGGCCATCTGCGCAATTGCCGCATTGTGCGTAATGACCACAGTGGTAGTACCCAGACTCCGGTTAACTGCAGAGATGGCAGCGAGCACGATACGACCCGTTTTGAAATCGAGCGCCCCGGTCGGCTCATCGCACAGCAGTACATCGGGTTTCTTCGCAATCGCGCGCGCAATCGCCACGCGCTGCTGCTCGCCACCGGAAAGCTGCGCGGGAAAGTGTCCTAACCGGTCGCTTAAACCAACGAGGCGCATGACCTCTTCAGGGCGCATCGGGTCGGCAGCGATATCTGTTACCAGCGCAATATTTTCCTGCGCGGTGAGACTCGGGATAAGGTTATAGAACTGGAAGACAAAACCGATATGGGCGCGGCGAAACTGCGTGAGCTCGTCTTCAGACATAGTGGAGATATCACGGTTACGAAACAGTACCCGGCCGAGAGTCGGCGTATCCAGGCCGCCGAGAATATTGAGCAGTGTCGATTTGCCTGAACCCGACGGCCCGAGCAGCACAACGAACTCTTTTTCATAGAGAATGAGATCCACTTTTTCCAGGGCGGGTACGCTGACTTCGCCCATGGGGTAAACCTTCGCGACAGATTCAACCTGAAAGACCGGGTTTCTTTTGGCTACAGTTCTGCGAATGGGGGATTTCTCACGAGCTAAGGATTTTCGGTCGGTGGCGGGCATTTTTAGTAAGTACGAGCCCCAGTTTCCCGCGCAATCGCGGTGTCATGTGATTTCGCAGGATGTTGAAAAAATCCCGTGCTCGCTGCAGACGCTTAGCTCAAGTCGCGAG
>CAYOZO010000143.1:4219-8209 GCA_964408405.1 uncultured Turneriella sp. | reverse complement strand
CCGCTATGCCACCAGTAGATGTTCACCAACCTACCCCCAAAACGCGCCCGCACCCCTCCTTCACACTCCATACTTCATTCAGTTTGACGCCCTGTCTGAAAAAACCATACTGGACAATGCACGGCAAAAAGACCAACAAGGCCGCGAAGAAGCGTTTTCGCGTTACCGCAACCGGTAAGATAAAGCGCACCAAAGCGGGAAAAAACCACATCCTGACAAAGAAAACCGCAAAGCGCAAAAACGACCTCGCTAAGGGCGGCTACGTGCACGAAGCTGACATGGGGCGCGTTGAGCGCCTCCTCGGCATCAAGTAAGGAATACCATGCGCTCGACAAACGGAACAATACACAAGAACCGCAGAAAAAAAATCCTCAAACGCACCAAGGGCTTTCGCGCTGGCCGGCGGCGCCTTTACCGCACGGCAAAAGACGCTGCACTCAAGGCAGATATGTGGGCGTTTCGCGATCGCAAACAGAGGAAACGCCACTTCCGCGCTCTGTGGATAGCGCGCATTAACGCTGCCTGCCGCGAAGAAGGTATCAGCTACAGCAAATTTATCGCAGGCGTGCTCAAGGCCAAGGTGGGTCTCAACCGCAAGAGCCTGAGTGAGCTGGCGCTAAATGACCCGGCAGCATTCAAAGAGGTCGTGCGTATCGCAAAAGCGGCATAGCGACTACGCCGACGCGGCCTTACCGGGCCGCCTGGCATCATCTTTTTCGTTAATTTCCTCCTTAAAAAGAATTTGGCTGGAGCTTACAGGCGATAGAGAGCGTCGGTAAGCTCCGGTTTTTTTACTCTTTGAGCAGGTTCGCCTTGATCTCAGGCAGCATGGAGGCCATGCGCTCTTCGAGTGCTTCAGAACCAAATTCCGGATTGCGTATTATACTGCGCACCTGGATCTTAAACATTTCACCAAATGCTTCGGCGAGCGTCATGTTGAGGCTTTGCAGATACTCGGGCCGCATGAGCTCGCGCGAGAACACCACGACCATGTGCGCAAGAATCGCAGGATTTACGTCGTGCACATAACCGCGTTCGATACCTTCGACAAAGAATTTATGCAGTTCTTTCTCCCAGACTGCATAGGTCGCACGTACCTTTTCCCACAGGTGTGGCAGGTTAGTCCGCAAGTCTGCCAGCAGCAGAAAACCGATACCATTGATTTGCTGCAATATGGCGCCGAAGGTAGTCAGCAGCCGCTCTTCATAGCGCAGGTTCTCATCGGAGAGAAAATAACGCGACGAGAGAATCTGGTCGACCACGTATTCAATGAATAACTCAAATAGTTCGTCGCGCGAGCGAAAATGCCGGTAAAAGGTCGCCTTGCTGATCTCGAGAAACTGCACGATGTCGTCCATGCTGTGAACGCTCATGCCCTTTTCGATGAAGAATGGTAGCAGCCGGGCGAGGTATTCGCTGCGCACCTTTGGATCCAGATCGCGTGCTTTGTCGAGAGTCTTTCGTCCCATTATTGCCTGACCTGCAAACCCTCTGCCAGCGCCAGGCGATAGACGAGGTATGCAGGTACCAGGGCAACAAGCACACTCATGACGATCAGTACGGCAACAAAAAATAGCTCTTGCCCCGTGAACGGTAAAACTCCCAGTGAGACAGAAAAAAACCGCAGCAGAACAGAATGCAGCGCAGTCGTCACCAGAGCGAGCAGACCGTAACCGGCCAGAACTCCGACGGAAGCAAGTAACAGGCTTTCTGCAATGAGCAGCGAGGCAATGCTCACTGGGGTCGCCCCCAGGGCTCTCAGGATCGCCATTTCGCGATAGCGCTCTGTCAGCGAGGCATAGAGGGCAATAAAAAGGCCGCAGAGCGCGGTCAGCATGACCAGGTACGAAACGAGCTTAAGTATGTTTTCGGCGTAGCCCATCATATTCCAGATTTCGCTCAACACCACGCCCGGCAAGATTGCTGTCAGCGGCTCAGCCGTGTCTTCATTGATAGCGCGCATAAGCGGCAGAATGTCGACGGGCTGTTTGACGCCGATCAGGAAACTGGTAATTTTCTCGATCTTCACCGGCGCCGTCTCGTGGCTGTGCCGCCCTGTACCTTCTGCGTCATCTGCAACATGCTCGTCGTGCATCAACTCAGCGCTTTCTAGCGAGATGTAGATGCCTTTATCGAACGGCGTCCCGGTGGGTTCAAAAATGCCCTCGATAGTAAAAGGGCTCTCCTCATGATCATGGATGCCATGCACATCGCTGATGCCATGCGTCAGAACAAGGGGAGCTCCCACTTTGTAGCCGAGCTCGCGTGCGACCGTGCTGCCGAGCACTGCTCTGAATCGACCAAGAGTATAGCTGCCTGCGGCAAGTTTCAACTGCTGTCCGTCGCGGTAGCGATAGTATTTCATCAGGAAGGGGCTTGTACCTATGACGCGAAACCCCCTGTGGCTGTCGCCGATCGAGAGCGGCAGAGCCCATGCCACTGCCGGATGTTTGCGGTACTTCAGGTAGCTCGCGTAAGAGACATTGCTCGTAGGCGAACCAAGATGAAAGAGCGAGAACAGCAGCAACGGAATCTGTCCTGAACGCGCGCCGGCGACGATGTGCGTACCGCTGACCGTGTGAGTAAAGCTCATGCGTGCGCCGTCGCGGAGCTTCTCGACCGAGGCAAAAAGAAATACGCTCAGCGCAACAGAGAGAGCCGTCAAAAATACAATGACGCGTCGATTATTGAGCGAAGCGAAAACCAGGCGAATCATGCGCTTTTCCTTGTCCGCTGACGGGACTTCTTAACGACCCTGTTCACTTCTGCCAAATCAATTACCTGGTCGAAGCGCTTGCGGTAGCGCAGGTCGTGCGAGACAACCACAATGGTACGATCGTTGGTCTCTGCCTCGCGAAAAAGCAGTTCAAGAAACAATTTTGCATTCGTGTTATCGAGCGCGGACGTCGGTTCATCGGCAAGAATGAGTTCTGCATTAAGAGCCAATGCGCGTGCCGCGGCAGCGCGCTGCTGCTGGCCATGGCTGAGTTCGCTCGCACGCTGGCGCGCTACGTGCGCTATCTGCAAATGATCGAGTATCGCGGCAATGCGCGCCTGGTCTTTTTTTTGTCCGGCGACGCGCAGCGCCAGCAGAACGTTCTCCATCACCGTCAGGTAAGGAATCAGATTAAACTGCTGGAAGATAACCGCGATGTGCTGCGCGCGAAAACGATCGCGCCTCGCAGGCGACAAAGCTGAGAGATCCTGCCCCAAGACGCGCAGACTGCCGGTGTAACCCGAAAGCACCCCGGAAATGAGATTCATCAGCGTACTCTTGCCGCACCCGCTGTCGCCGCAGATCAGGGCATGGCTGCCAGCGACTACGCGCAACCGCGGGATATCGAGAACTTTGTTCGCTGCGTATGCGAAGGCTAGATTTTCTGCTTCGATGACCGCGCTTTTCATTTTCCTGTGTAAGGTTTTACCGATTCACCCGCAACCTGAAACGAAACCACCCCAAATTGCGAGCGAATGGATTTCACTTTCAATTCTCCCGTCAGCATGACCGGCATTCCCCATGCAACAGGAGCTTTCTTCTTCCCCTTCATGACGACAAATATCATCTGGTTCGCCGGTGGCGGCGGTACGTGTATACAGGCCTGCGGATCGGGCACGAGAAGAAAACGTCCCACCGACTCGTACTCCATATCGTCGAGTGGCACCATAAAGCCGGGAATTTTGACTGGCTTACCATTCAGCCTGGCGAGCATATCAGACATCTTGCCCGTCTTGAGGTTAAAACCGCGCAGGGTCTTCCAGCTGATCTCGGTTGGTTCACCGGCAGCAGGTTCGTTGCTGCCGTTCAGAGAGAAAGTCGCAACAACGGTTACGAGTACGAAACAGAAAAGACGCTGCATGGCCGGCACTGCTGTGTCACCGGCATTGTTTTCGCTTACGTCAAGCGTTTTCAGAAATGGCCACTGAAGCCCCAAAGACCACCAGGCTCCTGAAAAAGGAGCCAGAGGCAGGTTCCGGAAACCGCGCGAGGCT
>CAYOZO010000143.1:0-4112 GCA_964408405.1 uncultured Turneriella sp. | reverse complement strand
TGCAGCCGGCGCGGAAGTTTTTCCGGAACCTGCTACTTTTTCGCCGGTGTTTTTTTCTCTTCTTTCTCTGCTTCTATGCGGGCCTTGTATGCTTCGATACCGGTCTTTGCCTTGGCGGCCATGGCGTCGTCTTTTACCGCCACCGCTACCCGCCGCATTCCCTCGAGCAGCTTAATTGCCATGATCATGTCACCCGTAGCTTTGGTCGAAATCTCGAACTTGTCTCGGTAGCGGTTCGAGGCATCGAGCAGGTCATCAATAACCATGCGCACCATCTCTTTGCGGTCGTAGTAAAACTCTTCTCGCGGGTCGCGCTTCGACTGCACCTCTCGGAAGTCGATCATATTCTTGCCCAGGTTCGCACTCTTAGCGTAGAGTTCAGGAAAGGACCAGAGCCACTTCGTATTGGGTCCATAAGCGGTTACCAGCTTTTCGATCGCCTGGCGGATATGCCGGTAAAGGTTAAGCCTCTGCCTGGGCGTAAACGGCGCTATTTTGTCGAGTTCGTCGCGGTTGAAGTCGAGCGGTTCGTCCACGTCACCCTTGACGACGGCGTCGAGATCCGCAAAAATCTTATAAATATTCTTCCGGGCATTATCGAGAAACGAGTTATTCTTCACCTGCATCATCTGCTCAGAGATTTCGTTCATTTCCATTTGCAGCTTCACGATCTGCAGCAGCTGCGCGACATTTCCGAGGTGAAAGAAGGGCTTGAGCTTCTTGTTGCTCAGCATCGCCTTCTTGTAGGCCGCAAGCTCTTTCTCGTACTCGGCTATCTGCAGCTTCTGCTGCCAGATGTGTTCGTTATAGAGCTTTTTGGTTGCCTGGTCGACGGCCATACGATATTTTCGGCCCTTTCAGGCCCATAGCACAGGCAAAAAATTGCTCAGGCGTACGTGTCTATGGTTGAAGCCGTACCGGTTGCCTGCGCGGGCTGGTCTTTTTGCACCGGCTCAACCCGGTTCTGCGCCTCTTGCCGTGCAGCCTGTTGCGCCTCATAGAGACGCTGGGCCTGGGCGACTTCCCTGGTTTCCTGAATCTCCATACGGGAAGTATATGAATCAAAATAAGCCTGCGGCAATTTTTTAGGGGGAGTTATATGGGTTACGTGATATCTGCCGCAGAAAGGCTGATGTCAACCCAATTTTACGCCGGCGCAATGCCGTAGCGACCGAGCAGATCGGCGGCAAGCCCCTGCTGGATGAGCATTTGCGGAGTCATGTTGAGCTTCTGTAGCACCGTCGTGAGCGGCTCTGCCCTGCCCTTCTCGGCCATTTGCCTGATACCTTCCTGGATATGCTCGAGATTGGACTGCACAATACCCTGCGTCGCCCGGTTCACCAGCTGCGCGACCAGCTTGTTGCCGCCAAAGGAATAACGCACTTCCGATTCAATTGCTGAGCGGTTGCCACCGAGATCGTACAACTTGCGGTATCCCTCGAAGCGACCAAAGGTCCCCCTCGTTTCACGAAAATGGAATTCTGTTTTCGCGAGATCGTACTCGACCTCCTGCTCTGAGACTGCCGTCTTGTTGATAACCGGTATCGTCGAAGTGTAGCGAATCAGATACTTACGGTTCCGCTGGTCATGCCACAACAGCTAAGTCGAGTGTATAGAGGGAGCAAACTCGGGATAACGTTCTGCGTCGAGCGTGAGGCTGAGCACCGCTTCGAGCGGCGCATTCACCTCAACGCGCCGGCGAACAGTTTGCATTTGCACCAAATCACCCCCGTGCAAGAGCGCTGCCCCTCTCCACATTGCGGAGAGGGGGTTGGGGGGTGGGGTTACCTGTGGTGAGCGAAGTCGAACCATACCGATTAGCCCGTGCAAAGCTGCCGTGGTCGTCGAAGCGCACCCCGTATTTTTTCATCGCTGCGTGCGCATAAGAGGCGCCGAGCTGCCGCAGATAAAACGGTTGGTTGACAATGAAGTGGTGAATACCATGTGTGCTGCCGAAGTTGAAGCAGAACAGCTGAAAGGCAGCATATACCACGATCGCCAGGTCATAACCTGGCACTGCTCGAGCAGACCAACGCTGGCATCGGGATTCACATCGCCGAAATAGTGCATGCTCGAAGAAACGATCTGTAGTGCCCCCTGGCGAATGAAATTCGGCAGGCCGATAACAACCGCGAGGAAATTGACCAGCGCCATCAACTGCACAAAGTCGGCATTGGGCTCATAACCGGCTTCGATGTGCGGCATCGCGAGCAAGTAGGCGTTACCGAAGAGAAATAGCAAAGAAGTAGCCTGATAGAGATAGGTAAAAGGAAAAGCAGCGCGCGCCATTTCTTTCATATCGAGCTTAGGCGCTGTCTTTGCGACACGTCGGGCATTGATGAGAAAAGCAAGACCCTGGTCGAGCATGGTGATGATCCGCTTTATGCCCCACTTCATACCATTACCGATCATCTGCTCCTCGATATCCGCCGGCTGACCAGATTCTTTGTGGTGCAGCAGGTGTATTTTCTTGCGGTAAAAGGGGCTGGGTGTGTTCAGACGAAAAATCCATACACCCCACATCATCATTTTCTCAATCCAGGTTTCTTTGAAGTAGAGCGAATGGATGAGGTCATGCTCCAGTTCATGAAGAAACGAGGCAAAGATCGCATTCACGACAATCACGAGCCAGGCCGGCGCCATGCCATGAAAGTAGAGCACGGCCATGCCGATCATTCCGGCAATCGAACCCAGCCAGATCGAAAAACCCAAAAGATTCTGCTGATTTAAGATCGGGAAGCGGCGGCGCAGATAGCGGTCAGACATGCGAATCGAGCGTGAGATGCGGCTTACGCGCTCGGCCGCACTGAGTTGCATTGGGGGTAAACGTGTTGGCATTGTTATTTCCTTATGCTACTTTTTCCATGCGTTCTTCGATACTCCGTGCGATGCGCCGGGCGGTCTCGTAATCGTCATTGTCTGACGGGTGAAAACCTGGCCTCAGGTATTCAATGATTGCGGGAACAAATGAAGTAACGATCCCGCCGCCTACCCCCTCTGACACTGCATCGCGGAAAAATGCGAAAATATCCGGATTCTTAAGCTGTTTGAGCAGCGAAACAAAGGCTACGCTGATGACAAACGGCAGGAGCGCAGCGCAGAACAGCATACCGGCAGCGCGTAACGCGTACGAATCGTCTATTTGCTGCAGCACATCAAACGCAACATGCTTGTGTTCAATCTCTTCTACCGCATGCCACTGCATGAAGTCGAGCATATTCTGGTTCGTGATGTGTTCTTCAAGATAACCAGAGCTCAGCCCATGCGCGGCCCAGGTTGCGGTAAAGTGTTCTGCGGCGGCAGTAACAGATAGCGCCAGCTTTGGACCGAGTATCTCAGTCGCCTTCTGCTCAACGAAATCAAACATTGTGGATTTATACCATTTAAGAAAGGGCTCAATGTCGTAGTCATGGCCGAGCACTGCCCTGTTGAAGGTCTCATGCACCTTGCCATGCTGCGCTTCCTGCCCGATAAAATCTTTGATATCCTGGCTGAGAGCTGCGTCATTAATCTGAGAGGCAAAATGTTTCACGCTGCGTATAAAGAAGCGCTCTCCTTCAGGAAAGACCAGACTCATCGCTCCAAAGAAAAGGCGTCCGAACTCTGAGCGAGGCTTCTGTCCCACGAGCTCCTGAAATGTCCACTGGGGCTTGCGCACCAGAATCTTGTCAGGCCGCTTCGTTGGCGCTTGACGCATGGATTTTTCGTTTAACATATACCCTCCGCTGCTGCGACTGAAAATACTGAACAATCCGTCAACTTTTGCAGATTACTCAAAGTTGAACAAAACGTCAAATATTTTTCGATTTTTTTCCGGGTCTACAATCGACGGAATTACCGCTCTTCTGCCCGGTAGAGGTAGGTTTCAACCTACCTCTACCGGATGATTAATCTGCGACCGGTAAGTTCGAGATGCCGATCCGTTGACCAGTTCTTCCATTTTGGATTTTTTTTGAGCAGATAGAGTCCACAGGCATCGGCCAAGGTCAAATTCTGGTCTGAGTATTTGCGCAGGATTCCGGTTGCAGCAACAAGAAGCTCCGCATCAGCCGGAATGATGTGCAGGATCGTGAGGGATTCAATGAAGGCCAGAAATTCCAGCGCCCGGTAAC
>CAYOZO010000142.1:0-8248 GCA_964408405.1 uncultured Turneriella sp. | reverse complement strand
TCATCGAGCGAATAATCTTTGCCGTTAATCCTGATAGCCGGCGCTTTCCAGACTCCGTCACCCCGCGCCGTGATGCTGCTCGTGGGGTAAATTTCCAGCACCTTGCGGATGGCGGCCATGTTGTATGCATTGATCCAGAATGCCAGATGCTCCCTTTTTCCGGACAATCGGGCGGGATCAAATCCTGTTAACGCTTCCTGCGCTACGCCCCATTGCGGATCTTTTGCAAGCGCAGAATAACGCACGAGATTGCTTTTTATACCCGCCTTACTGCCTGTGCGCACGTATTTTTTGAGCAGGCTGCTCCACGCGCTATAGTCGGGTTCGGCGGCATGCAGCGCCGATGGGGCTACCATCAGCACTGCGAGCGAAAGGATTTGGCAAAATTTCATAAAAGACTCCTCAACTCTGTGGCGTAGCTTTTGGAAAATTCCGGATCAAAGACGGCGCGCTCAAATTCCTGTACCACCGATTCAAGCGGAGTTTTATCGCGTATCCAGGCTTCGCAGACCGTATGCAGCAGGCGTACTCCGAATGCGTTAAATCCGGTGACGAAGCGCTCAGGCGCATCTGCGTCAAAACTGATGCGCAAGAGTTTCCTCTGAGTGGCATCCTGCCACAGCAGGCTGCTATCCTTGTCTGCGGATGCGGGTACTAACCCGTACGTCTGGTAATCCAGCGAAAAGAAGCGCGCAGAGTTGAAGTAGATGCCCGGATCGTACGCAGTGGGAGCTTTCCCGGTTATCGCCGCGGCAAGATTATTCCCTGCGAGTTCACCCTGCAGGCGGCCCGTGTACCAGATCTGCTGCACCTTCGTTTCGCCGCCGGGTAGTGGAACCTCGGCTGCATCGCCCGCAGCATAGATGCGCTCATCTGCCGTGCGGAGATACTTATCTGTCACGATGCCGCGCTTTACAGAAAGACCTGCAGCGCGTGCCAGCTCAGTGCGCGGTTCAACACCGATGGTGAGCCCGAGCAGATCGCAGGGGAATTCGTCGCCGCGCGAGGTCACTACTGTGCGGACTGCGGCGTCGCCACGGATTGCGGAGAGTGTCGTGCCGAGCCTGAGATCCACGTGCTTTGCCACCTCGTTTGTCACCATTTCAGCCTCTTCGCGCGGCAATATGTGCGAGAAGTAGAGCGGCTCACGCACGAGCATCGTCACGGGTATCCTGCGACTGCGAAGCATTTCCGCGAGTTCAACACCGATCAGGCCTCCACCCGCCACGACTGCCCGACTGACCGGTTTTTCCGTCTGCTTTTCGAGCAGGTCAAGATCGGCTCTTGCATAGAGCCCCTGCACGCCGGGCAGATTTTCTCCTGCGAGTCCCGGCAGGCGGGGACGTGAGCCGGGCGCAAGAAGCAGGTAGTCATAGCTCAATGAGGATGATTTGCCCGTGAGTCGGCGCGAGTTTCGGTCGAGCGAGGTGATGAGGTCGTGTACCAGGTGAATGCGTTGTCTGCGATAAAAATCCGCCGGATGGACCACGGTATCTTCGAACTTCAGCTGCCGCATAAAGACATACATCAGTGCAGTGCGTGAATAAAACAGCGGAGTCTCTTCTGAAATCAGGGTGATCTCTGCCTCTGCCGACAGCTGCCGCAATCTGAGAGCTGCGGTTGTGCCCGCAATACCGTTGCCAACGATGACTACCTTAACTGACAACGGCCCCCCCACAGCTCGAGCCAGAGCCCGCCGTACAACCATAGCAATGGTTCGCCGTGCGAATCGTCCGCGCAGAAAAACGTTCGGGATTAAAATCGTCAATGTGCGCTACTGCTGCTGCAGGTATGTCGAGCATCTGGTTAAAATCACAGTCATAGACCTGCCCGTCGTAGCCCACCGAAATCTGCGTGCGGCACATGAGACCCGGTATCGTCTGTGGATTGAACGCGTTGACCAGGGTGGTCAGGTACGTTGCGGTCTTGCCCGCCCGTTCGAGCGCAAACAGGAACCGGTTGATCGGCATGTTGTTGATACAGTAAAGGCTGTTGAAGGTAATGCCGTATTCTGCCATGAGCTTCTCGCGAAATTCGCGCTCGAGCTGCAGCTGGTTGCTGCTCAGGAACACCCCGGTCGGATTATAGACAAGATTCAGCTCCAGGCGCGAACCATAACCCAGCGCATTGAGCTTCTTTAAGGCTACAATCGATTTCTGAAAAACACCTGCCCCGCGCTGCGAATCGGTCCTCTGCTGCGCAAAGTGAGGCAAGGAAGCAACAATCTCAACGTCATTGGCCGCCAGAAATTCTGCCAGATCTTCATGTCCCGGTTCGGAAAGAATCGTCAGGTTGCAGCGGTCAATTACGTGTTTGCCGGCAGCGCGCACGCGCGTAACCAGTTCGCGGAAGAGAGGATGCCCTTCGGGAGCTCCGCCCGTGATATCTACAGTCGTGATGGAAGGCAGAGCCGTAATGATACTAATGCACTTTTCCAGTGTTCCGCGATCCATCATCTCGGTGCGCTGCGGCGATGCATCGACGTGGCAATGCCTGCATGCCTGGTTACACCACCTGCCGACGTTGATCTGGAAAGTTTTCAATTCTGCGGGTTTCAGCTCCGCAAAGCCAGAGGCCGCGGCCCGCGACTCAAATGATTCGGCCTGTGCGCCGAGCAGTCTAAGCTGCTCAGCGGAGTTTAGTTTCATATACTTGCGTTGTCGATGTGGTTCATCATCTGCACGCTGTGCACCAGGGTGACACCTGCCTGCATCGCGGCTGCCACATGGACTGCCTCGGACATCTGCGCCTCGTCCGCGCCCTTTTCCAGGCAGGCCGTGGTATAGGCATCGATGCAGTAGGGGCATTTCATCGCGTGCGCAACAGCGAGGGCGATTAATGCCTTCTCGCGCTCTGAGAGCGCTCCAGCCTGCATGGTGCTGTTGTAATAGTCAAAGAACTTATCCGCGAGTGCCTTGTTGACACGGCCGATATTGCCGAATTTTTTCAGATCTTCCGATTCGAAGTAATTTGCCATATTCCTTTTCCTGGGCGTCAGTGCGTCCTAAGGTGAGTCGTGCGCGCAAGCCGAATCTTACAACGGTTTCGACTGTTTGTCATAACAGCAGTCCGCGCGGGTGTTTATGCGCAAATGCAGACATTTGCGCTCCTGATTTACCCTGTTAGCCAAGCGTTTTCAGGTAGGCTTCATAACCTGCAGCATCGAGCAGGTTCGCGGCTTCCGCTTCGGATATACCTTCGATTTCAAAAAGCCATCCCGCGTTGTAGGGGTCATTATTGACCAGTGCCGGGTTCTTGTTCAGATCGCTGTTCACGACCGCAATTTTTCCCGAGAGCGGCTGGTAAATATCCGATACCGCTTTAACCGATTCAATCGTTCCAGCCACAGCCATGGCCTTGATTTCTGCTCCCGCTTTCGGAAAATCGACATAGACAACATCGCCCAGAGCGCCTTGCGCATAGTCGGTAATACCGACGCGCGCCTTATTGCCCGAAATCTTTACCCATTCGTGTTCCTTGGTATACTTGAGATCTGCGGGAATATTTGCCATGGGGGCAGGGTGCGACCCACTCACAGGCAGTAAATATCTTTGCGCCTCAAAAAAATCCGGTTACGAAAGAGCCTGTGCGCTAACTCATGCAAAAAAAACAAAAGGGCGATTTTTTGCGCGAGCCGGGGCCTCGTTTCGCCTGAACATATGCGAAAATCGGCAAAAATTCGCGCCTTTTGGCGCCTCGTGGAGCAAATCGGTACGATTTGCGAAGGAATTTTTGCCGATTAGCGGACGCGGTTTGCGCTAAAAATCGCTCCGGCAAGTTGGCGCACAGGCTCGAAATCCCTGAATTAAGTCTGCCAAAGATCAGCGGATTTTTTCGACGAGAGCAGTATCCGCAGCTTCGAGCTTTCTTACCGAACGGTGGTAAAGACCGTCGAAGGTCTCGTATTCGCTCTCGGCGAGGCCTGAGAAACCGAGCAGATGCAGAGTCTGGTAGGGAGTGTCAGCAAGCATGAGCGCTGCAAAGTAGGATAAAAGGTTGCGGTCGCGCGCCAGGTCATCCGCTTCAAGCCGCATCGTTTCGGCCTTAGCGTTGCCGGCTAAACGGCTGAAGGCGTTCGTCCGTTTTTCCAGTGCGAGGTAAAATGTCTGTCCGGAGAAGCTGTCCTGAGAGCCTGCGCTCTCGGAAAGGGGTATGAGCACGATGAGTTGTCCGCCCAGTGCGCGCTCTATCTCATGCGACACGGCCCGCGCTTCGCGCTGCGCGTTGATCTTGATGACGGCGAACAGGGACGCGCGGGCATTCAGCTGCAAAAGGTGAGCCTGGCCGGTCACAGGACGCAGCAGCACAACGCGGCTGCGGTAGCGAGACTGGAATGCATCGTTGAAGCGCTTTTCTTCATCAGGGTTCACGAGTGAATTGGAACTGAATGCCGCGAGGTAGCGGATGTCATGGCGGATTTCCATGTCCTGTGCGGCGCCTCGGCAATTCAGGATAGCGGAAACGACCGCCACACAGAGCAGAATTTGCGTGCGCAAACGCATGAGCCGGTCAGAGAGCATATCGGCACGGGATGGTAAGGCAAATGTGCAGACAATTAAAATATTGACCTGCCAGATCGAACGCCCGTATTTCCGGCGATGATTCGACTGCACGGCTATCCGATCAGCAACTACTATAATCGCGTCAAAATGGCGCTGCGGCTGAAGGGGCTCGGCTTTGAAGAAGTGCGCGCCGCGCCTTCTAAAGAAGAGGCATACCTGAAAATCAACCCGCTCGGTGTCATTCCCACTCTCGAAATCGACGGAGTATTTTTTGCTGAGACGCATCCGATGCTCGAGTACCTCGAGGAGAAGTTTCCTGAATCCCCGCGCCTGTTACCCGCAGATCCCATCGAGCGGCACCGCGTGCGGCAGCTCGTGAATTACGTGGACATCCACATGGATAAACCGATTCGCATGCTGCGTGATTTTCACGCCCTCGATAACTCAACTCCAGCCGCACTGAAAGAAATTGTGCTGCGCGAGCTCAAGCAGGCGGTCATAAGTTTTAATGTGACTGCGCGCTTTGCGCCGTATGTCGCCGGCAACGAAATTTCGCTCGCCGACTGTGCAGCATACTGTACAATTCCGTGGTTCGGTCTTTTGGCGGAGCGTCACCTCGGCGAAAACCCACTTGCAGAAATACAGGGTTTTGCCGAGTACCGGGCGTTCATGGACCAGAATCCCGACTTCGCCGAAATTCACAAGACTGCCGAGAAGCAGATGAAAGTCATTGAACGCGCCAGGAAGTTTGCCGGCAAAGTCGGTCTCTAGTTAGCTTGCATTCGATGATCTTTCGCCGCAAGAAAAAAGAAGGGTCGGCCCGCATCCTCGGTTACAGGGCAAGTTATCTGCACTTCGCGGCGAAAAAACCAGCAGATACGCTGGTCTGTTTCCACGGCTGGCTTGACAACGCGGCCTCGTTCGTGCCGCTTGCTGAAGCGCTGCCCGAATACGAAATATTCGCCTGGGATTTTCTCGGTCACGGCAAAAGCGCCCACAAACATAGCGGCGAACGCTACCATTACATCGATCTCGTACCCTTCATTGATGCTGCGCTGCGACACGTTGACCGAAGCAAAGTAGTGTTGGTCGGCCATTCGATGGGGGCCGGGGCGTCAGCGCTCTATGCCGGTTCAGTTGGGGAGAGGCTCAAGGCGCTCGTCGCGATTGAGGGTCTCTCGCCGATAACTGCCGACCCCCAGGATGCCCCGAAGATTCTCGCCGAAGGGGTGCGCGAATTTTTGAAAGCACAGAGCCTGCAAAAGCCGGTCTATACATCGCTCGAGGACGCGCTCAAGATCAGGATGCGGGTTAACGGACTCAGCCGTGAAGCAGCGATGCCGCTCGTCTCCCGGGCAGTGAAGAAAGTCGCCAAAGGTATCACCTGGCGCGCCGATTTTCGACTGCGCGCACCTTCGCTCATGCGCATGACGCAGCCGCAGGTCAAAAGCCTGCTGTCAGCGATCAAGGTGCCGGCATTGTTATTGCTGGGCGAACAGGGTATGGCGGAGCTTACGCGCATTGCCGAAACCGATGCAGATGTCGGTAAAATTTTCGAAGTAGTAAAACTGCCCGGTCACCACCACCTGCACATGGACCATGCGATACCCGTGGCAAATGCAATGCGCGCATTCCTGGCGAGGATCTGATATGACCGTGCTCCTGTATGCAATGAGCATCACCTAACCGGAGAACAGATGGAGATCATACGAACCCGCGCCGCCATGCGCGCATATGCAGGCCAGCATTCTGCCGATATCGGTTTTGTGCCGACTATGGGTTATCTGCACGAAGGCCACCTGTCGCTTGTGCGCAGGGCGCGGGCAGAAAACCGGAAGGTGGTTGTTTCCATCTTCGTAAATCCGGCACAGTTCAACGACCCGAAGGATCTCGAAAAGTATCCTGTTGATTTTGAGCGCGACGCCGCCATGCTGAAAAGTGAAGGCGTCGATGCCGTTTTCGCTCCCACGCGCGAAGAGATTTACCCCAACGGTGTGCCTGAGCTGCGCATGCGCTATGACGCGATCATGAACAAACTCTGCGGTGCGCACCGGCCGGGCCACTTCGAAGGCGTACTGCTCATCGTGCATAACCTCTTTATGTGGGTTAAGCCGCGGCGTGCTTACTTTGGCCTCAAAGATTACCAGCAGTATCTGTTGATCAGCCGGATGGCGCACGACCTGGAATTGCCGGTAGAGGTGATTGGTTGTCCGCTCGTGCGCGAGGGCGACGGGCTTGCGATGTCGTCGCGCAACGTTCGCTTGTCTGCCAGCGGCCGTCAGCAGGCGCTCGTGATCTCGCGTGCGCTTTTTGCTGCGGCTCAGTTGTGGCGGGGTGGGGCGCAGGTTGCCGAAACCGCAGCGGCGCTGCATGCTGCTTTGGCGCCGCTCGAAGTGGAGTATGCGCTCATCTGTGACGCAAGGACGCTCGAGACACTAACCGGCAATGAGCCTCGTCCTGATCAGGTCGTCATAGCCGTCGCGGCGTTTGTCGACGGGGTGCGTCTGATCGACAATGTTCTGCTAAAATAATCTGCGCGAAGCGCAGGCTATTTGGATTTTTTCTGCGCCTTGCGGATCATGCCCATCATAATCTTAAAGACCAGCGAAGGTATGATGCCGTGCAGGCGATAGAGCATAGAAGACTCAAAGTTGCAGGTGATGATAAATTTGCCTTTCTCGACAGCTTTGATGAATTTTGCTGCAACTGCCTCGGCCGTCATCAGTTTTGCGCTTTCTGACAGCGCCTGCGTTTCGATCGGCTTGGTCTTATTCTCTTCGGCGTAACCCGGTGTTTCGGTATCTGGTGGGCAGAGCACGCTTACCTGAATGCCGCGCTGATCGAGCTCCTGCCGCAGCGTTTCAGCAAAACCTACCAGAGCAAACTTGGGGCCGGCATAGGAGCTGTAGCCAAACACGCCCGTGTAACCCACAACGGAAGATGTAAAACTGATCAGGCCACCCGTTTTCACGAGCGCATGCAGGGCACGCGTCAGGTGTACCGCGCCGAGATAGTCAATCTTGACAGCCCGGTCAAACTCATCCGCCGGAAGTTCGTGGAAATAGCCGGGTCGCGCATAACCTGCATTGTTGATGATGCCTGCAAGAACAGGATGTTTCCTGCGGATTGCAGCGCAGGTGGTTTCAATCGCCTTGCGGTTTGACAGGTCACAGCTGAAGATATCCATCTTGCCAGAGGGATTTTCTCTTTTGCATTCGGCCTGCGCGAGGGAGAGTGCCTTCTTGTCGCGGGCGATCAGGACAAGATTTGCGCCGCGCCTGGCCAGCATTATGGCAATCGCGCGACCGATACCGCGTGAAGCGCCACTGATAACGTATGTACCGGAGCCAAACTTATGAGCCATTTACATCCCCACGCGGTCGAGTACCGCGCGCGCAAGCTCGCCCGCCGAGCGGTTAAGCCTCCGGCCTAGTTCAAAGACCTGTGCCGCGCCATTTTCATAGACTGGTCGAATACCCTGCACAACCCCCGCAAGCGGCGCGATCTGTCCGAGTTGCTCGAAGATACCCGCTGCCGCCATACGGTGCAAGCTTTCGGCCGAGTCGATCGACTGTGCAAGGGTACTTTCGAGTTGGTGCTGGTTTTCACGCAGGTTCATGGGCGTCAGACTTGTAAATCCTTTGTGGTCTGCCAACACAATTACAGCGGCTGTATTTGTTCGTGGGCTCGGCTGCGTTTTAGGGGTTAGTTGGAATCGGCAGGCTTGGTTTGGCTGGTCGACACCG
>CAYOZO010000141.1:452-8319 GCA_964408405.1 uncultured Turneriella sp. | reverse complement strand
GAGAAAAACCTGAAGCTCTTCTTACCAGTCTATGCGACATAATATACTTAGACGTTTTGGACGGCAAGAAAAAAACACATTTTTCCAATCTGCCACGCTACGCGTGGCAGATTGGTAATTGCTCAGCCCTCCAGTATCGGCTGCAATGCAACCTTGTTGTCAGAAATCCATTTCGCGATTTCGTCGACGATCTGTGCTGGACTGACTTCTGGCTTCCAGCCGGTCGCTGCGGTGACCTTGCTGTTGTCAGTCAGGTAGATGCGGATGTCGGCGACCCGATCTTCGAGCACCGGCCCAACGGGTATTTTTTGCCCAGTGGCCTGCTGGCATAACAAGGTAAGCTCCGCCAACGAAACGCTGATTTCACTGCCCCCGCCGACATTAAAGAGCGAACCATTCAGTTGATCGAACTGCTGCAGCTGGCGATCGATCAGGTTAAACAGATCGCGCACATGCAGTATGTCGCGTACCTGTTTGCCTGTACCGCCATAACCAAAATATTTGAGGGATTTACCAAAGACATGCGAGGCGATCCAGTGGACGATGACACCCTGGTCAACCTTGCCCATCTGCCACGGCCCGGTCAGGACCCCGCAGCGGTTGATGATGGCTTTCAGACCAAAGGCAGACCGGTACTCTTCGATCAGCAGTTCTGACGCGAGCTTGGTCGCCCCGTAGAGCGAGCGTACTCCGGCCAAAGGGAACTCTTCACTGAAGCCGCGACTCGAGGCGCCGGGTACTTTTTGCGTCTCAGCCAGTTCGAAACGAGTTGCTTCCTCCGTGAAGGCAAGACTGTTAATGGTCTCAATTGGATACACCCGGCTGGTCGAAAGGAAAAGAAAATCGGCCCGGCGCACGCGCGCGAGCTCGAGGCAGTTGATTGTGCCCATCAGGTTCGTCTGGATCAGGTAATCGGGAGAGCCATCGAGCCCCGCAAGCACCGAAGGCTCTGCAGAGCATTCGAGAATGAGATCGACCTCGCGCACGGCGAGCAGGTCATCACGGCTGCGGATGTCACCGTGCATGAACTCGATACCCGCAGCCTTCAGGCGTGGCAGGTTGAGTTCTGAGCCACGGCGTTTCAGGTTATCGAGCGCGGTGATTTTGAGTTGCGGATAACGCTCTTTGAGCAGCAGCGCGAGGTGCGAACCCGCAAAACCGGCGCCACCAGTGACGAGAATATTCGAATAACTGAATGCCATACTCACCTTTCGCGCCAAAAGGCATAGAGGGCCAATAGCAAACTCACCATGGCGCCAAAATTTGCAATCGCATCGGTCCTACCCCGGTATTCCGGGTATGTTGCCAAAAGGGCAAATGAAGTCCCCATGATGGAAACCCCGAGAAATATCAGCAGTTTATGATTCACTTCTGCTGTAAGTGTCTTACTACCTGCTGGCCAACTAATTTCCCAATGCCCAAGGCCACAAGGTACAGACCACAAATGAACATGATTGTGACCGAAATCAAGAAGCTGGCACTCATGAGCAGAAGATACTAAAGTCACAGAACGTGACAAGTTTTATTCCGGTTTGATTTCTGATTTCTCAGCCATCAGGTCATCGAGAATCAGCAGGCGCTCGAACCAGATTTTGATCAGTGTGGCGAGATAGCGCCTGCCCATCGCGCGCAATTTCAGGTTGGACTGCCCCCACTTGCGGCCGTACCAGCGAATGGGACAGGCTGCAATCTTATAACGGCGAATTAAAACCGAAAGCGAAAGTTCGATTGTAATATTGAAATGCGCTCCGTAGAGCGGCATGCACGAACGCACGACGTCGGCGCGGTAAGCCTTGAACGCATTAGTCAGGTCATTGTGCCGCGTCCAAAACAAGAGCTGCAGCATCCTGTTCACGATGCGGTTGACGATGAGCTTTGTTCGGGGATATTCGACCACCTTGCTGCCTTTGACAAACCTGGAACCAAACGCGGCATCGTAACCTTCATTGGCGATCAGGTCGTAGTACTGGACAATATCTTCGGGATCATCGGAAAGATCAGCCATCACAATGGTGACGATATCGCCGGTGAAATTCTCAAGGCCGCTGCGGATCGCGCGGCCAAACCCACCTGGCGGGGTGCGGTTAACGAGTTTGATGCCGCGGTCTTTCTTTTGCAGCTCCCGCACAATATCGGGAGTTTTGTCTTTGCTGTTGTCGTTCACCACCACAATTTCATACGGTATTTTCGCCGCGCGCAGCTTCGCCGTAATTTCTGTGAGCGTAGGCGCAATATTCTGTTCTTCGTTGTAGGCGGGAATCACCACCGAAAGAACCGGTCTTTTGGCGGCTTTTGACGGCTTTTTCATACCCGTTTCACCAAGGCGTCGTGAATCTGCTGCATCATCTCATCCAGAGTGTAGCGGTATTTCCAGTCGGGAAAGTGCGACTGGAATTTGCGCACGTCGCTCACATACCAGATATGGTCCCCGATGCGGTTGTTCTCGTCGTATTTGATCTGCATCTTGTTGCCAGAGATACGCTCACAGATTTCAATTGCCTCTTGCATCGAGCAGTTGCTGTGCCGGCTACCGCCGGCGTTGTAAACTTCACCCTGCCGCGGGTTTTGTGCAAAATGCCAGAACATATTCACCAGGTCATAGCTGTGGATGTTGTCACGCACCTGCTTGCCCTTGTAACCGAAGATAGTGTATGGCTGCTTCGTGACAGCGCATTTCATGAGATATGCCAGAAAGCCGTGCAACTGCGTGCCCGAATGCCCCGGCCCGGTGAGGCAGCCGCCGCGGAAGACGCCGGTATGCATGTTGAAGTATTTGCCGTATTCCTGCACCAGCACGTCGGCAGCAACCTTGGACGCGCCGAAGAGGGAGTGTTTTGTGTTATCGATACTCATCGACTCATCGATGCCATGCTCGAAAAAGGGATGTTCAGGGGATAGCTCCCACCTTTTTTCCAGCTCGACTAAAGGCAGATAATTCGGAGTGTCACCATAGACCTTGTTGGTTGAGGTAAAAATGAAAACTGCCTTGGGTGCATACTTGCGAGTCGCTTCGAGCAGCGTCAGAGTGCCATTGGCGTTCACCGTAAAGTCGGTGTGCGGATCTCTTGCCGCCCAATCGTGAGACGGCTGCGCCGCAGTGTGGATCACTACTTCAATATCTGAGGTATATTCAGAGAACAAGTTCTCAATCCCCGCGATATCGCGTATATCGAGCACATAGTGCTTGTAGTTTTTCAGCTGTGTTTCGAGCTCACGGCGCTGCCAGTCGGTTGAGGCTTCGGCTCCGAAAAACTCTTTGCGCATGTCGTTGTCGACGCCAATGACACGGTAGCCCTTTTCAGCAAAGAAGCGGCAGGCTTCTGCACCTATGAGTCCGGCCGAGCCGGTGATGATTGCTGTCTTCATTATTTGCTATAGCAGGATGTTGAAAAAATCCCGTGCTCGCTGCAGACGCCGCGATTCGCGATGCGAACCGCTTGCGAAACGGCCATAAATGGCCTGTCTGCAGCTGCGCTCGGTTTCAACATCCTGCTTCGTGGCTGTTTTTCAACAGCCTGATAGACCTCGTATCCTTCAAGTTCTGAAATCTTTTTACCTCTGAAGTTCGCCAATGTCATATAGAGATCCAGAACCCGCTGTTTGTCACTCTGCTGCCACTGTGTGGGCAGAATCACCGCCCCTATTTGTTCATATTTCAGTTCATTCATAGCCTTCAAGAACCTGTCTGTATCCTGCCGCACATCTCCCACTGCTTCAACAAGCATTTTTCGTTGTGCGTAATAGGGTAGTTCTGAAGATGCATATCCGTGCGCGATAACAACATCGCCCGGTGCCGTATAGTTCCTAATGGTCACCCCTAACCGTTCCATGGGATGTATACTCGTATCGAGTTGTTTCTTAAAGTATTCACCGAGGTAACCAACCAGCATTGAAGCCAGCAATGGAGCAACAAGCAGACTGCGAATATTCTTTCGCGCCTCGTCCCCACTACCTGAATAGAACCTGCCTAATTCAGCACCAATAACAACCAGGAGAAAAACTGAACAGGCGACATAATAGTAATCATGAACAAAGTAAAGGTTTGCAAAAACCAATGGCCCAAACAGAAACGTAACGATCAAGAAAGCGTATCTCATCCGGATAGTCAACTCGCTGCGCAGCAGGCTCCTAATCAACAAAAGCAAGATGGGCATACCCAGATACCCCAGAATGTCCTGCAAGTTCGACAGCAAGATACTGCGCCAGAACGAAAAGCTCAGCCTCTGATCCAGGGTTCCAAAATTCCATTCGCGCAATGCCTTCGAGTTCCAATGGTCACCAATCATTGGATTTAGCAGCTTCACCTTATCAGATTCTTGCACCCAAAATGCTCCGATCGCGAGGGGTAGAACCACAAGTCCCACACCAGCGATTAGGAGGAACAAAATCTTCCTAAATTCGAAATTCCTGCGGAAAGGCCTTTCCATCGCCCACCAAAATATGCCTATTTGAAAGAAACCAAAGACAGCAAATGTTGTGATTTTGGCGAGGGCGCAAGCCATACCGGCGGTGAGTCCCAATAAGAGCCAACGTCCCTGCTTCACCATGAAGAATCGAAATGAGGCCCAAATCCATAGCACGGCCAGCATCAATGTGAACATTTCAATGAGGACGGCCCGAGCGTAGTAAATATGAAGCGGCGCCAAAACCAACAACGTCAATATCAGATAACGCGCGACGCCGGACAACCGCAGGTCTTTCAACAGCATTGATGCAAAGTAGAGCATACCATAGAAAGACGCCAGGGACACTATTCTGCTGATTGCTTCCAAATTGAATCCAGTCAACTTAATAATAAGGACACATGTGTACTGATAGAGCGGAAACTCCATTGGAACAGACCATGGTTTACCAAACATAGGTGTATCGTACCAGATCTTGAAACCACCTTCGTTTAGCCAGTACGTGGATAACGCAGTTTGTGTCTGGCGAAAGGAATGGTGATCTGTGATTGGGTGAAAAAAACCAATTAGCGAAAGTGAGATTTGTACAAGCAACGCGCCCAAAAAAATCCTGCGGAAATAACGCACATCAACATCTGTCAAGGGCGCAATCGATGATGCACCCGGAAAGAGTCTCGCAGATAGCGGCCCGACATATACAGAAATCATACCGACAAGAACAACCAGAAAAAGAAGAGCTACTGCGACGATAGTCTCTTCGCGGCAAAATGTGGGCAAGAAAACCAGCACCGACAAACCCAGAACCTGGCATGCCATCGACATGCGTCGGGCCACAGCCTCACGCTCTTTGCTCAGATACCGATGAAAGAGCATCAGGATTGCAAAAAAGATTACCGACAGTATAAATACAGCAACCGGGCCGCCGAACAGCATGCGGAGCTCATTATCACCACACAACCTTTTGTTGCGCTCAAGAAGCTCAGCAGAGCCACACCGCTGCTGTATCCATTGATACTGGATAGCAACACCAAACAGCCACGCCGCAGGAAGAGACACTCCCGACCAGATGAGGAACGTTTTCAAAAAGGAGCGCATGATTAGTCCTTAAGCCACAATTGCCGAGACCGAAGCCTCGCATCAAAAATCTGTTCCCATATACGATCTGCGGTGAAATAGCCGAGCTTGCCTTCTCTGTCACTTGCTTTGAGGAGAGAAAGGCTATTCTTCTGTACCGCCTCTGCTATTGCTGTGCGATTAAAAAGAGTCTCTCCGTGATATTTCTGCAAGTATGGCAATTCTCTGTACGTTCGTACCAGAAGTCCCAGCGGATGAAACACATAGGCCACGCGAAGCACCGTCTCACGCCTAAAGGCAAACCCAAAGATGCCCATCGTAATAAATGCGATGGGTATTACCAAAGAAAAATTTTGCTGATACCGGGAACTCATCAGATCGGTACGAGTCCGCGAATAGGCCGTCGCTGCTGCCTGAAATACATACCAGGCGATTAAGCCTAAAGCCAGACGCTGTGGCGCTGTCAGCAAATTAATAGATCGAAAAATGCCGCCATTAACGCGTATCCAGCGGAGCAATGCCAGTCCAATGGCACTCCAGACCAGAAAACCAAAAGGTATCTCGGGCCAATCCAGGATTTTCAGGAATGAGATCATGAATTCCGAAAAGTTTTGTGCATGCAGACGATCGTGACCCGGGACATGCACAAGTATTTGTAAATGCATCACTAGACCAACAGAAAGAACCACCAAGAGGAGAGCGTTAAAGATCCGTTGCTTACGCACTTCAAACAGCCGAAGAAAGAATAATCCCCAGACCACAGCAACTGTCCCAACGCTACCAGCCATGGTGAATGGCGACAAGAGGGCCGGCGCCACTGCTAGAAACAGAGTGATACTATTCTTTGAAGTTGCGACCAAATAGATTGATACTACTGCAAACAGCAGCATGAAGTAGAATTGGTTCTGAAAACTGCTCAAAATATTTGCCCACGAAAAGCGCAAAGAGAATGCAATCAAGGTAAACACAATGGCGGCGAAGCGCCGTCCATTTGCATACTGCACTAACCAACTGCAAAGCAGTGCAAATGCCAAACCAATCAAAGGAATCTGCATATATATGCCGAGAAGCAGGCTCCAGCCACCGGCAAGCGTGAACAAGGCACCGTTGAAAAGCCCGGTAAACGCAATTCTGTGCTCATTGGGTGGCGCTATCAGACTCTGAAGATCATAGCTCTTGTCGACCAGTCGCTTATACCACTCACCTTCAGCGTCCCATTGATCCCACATGGGGACGTCGACCGCAAGGAAGACAGCATACGCAACGTGCACCGCGCAGATGAACACAAAAGCAAACACGCCTGCTTTGAGCGGACTGAGTGACTCAACAAAGTTTCGCAGTTTCATGCAAAATGGTTCAGCGATGCAATGCCGATTTGTGTAACATTAAAACCGATCTTGTGCAGTGCCTGTGCATCGACTATTGCTCGGCCATCAAAAACAAACGCCGGTTTTTTCATTTTTGTGTAAATAGCCGCATAATCGAGGTCGGCGTACTGCTTCCACTGCGTCAGTATCACAATCGCATGAGCTCCCTCAACGGCCTCGTCGATACTTTCGGTATAGGTAACCGTAGAATCGATCCCCTTGAGGTCTTGTTTGGCGTTGTCGAGCGCCTTAGGATCATGAATAAAGAGAATCGCTTTTTCTTCAATGAGCTTTTTGCAGACGTAGATTGCCGGCGATTCTCGCGTGTCGTTGGTGTCGGGCTTGAAGGCGAATCCCAATATGGCAATCTTCTTGCCCGAAACACTGTTGAACTGCGTTTCGATAACCTGCGAAACAAAGCGGCGCATCTGGTAGTCGTTCATGTCGATAACCGCCTGCCAGTAATTGGCGACTTCGGCAAGGCCGTTCTGTTGGCAAATATAGACAAGATTGAGTATGTCTTTCTTGAAACACGAACCACCAAAACCAACGCTTGCCTCGAGAAAGCGCGAGCCAATGCGCGCATCGGTGCCGATCGCACGACTGATCTGCTTCACAGACGCATTGGTCTTTTCGCAGAGCGCAGAGATACTGTTGATCGAAGATACCCGCTGCGCGAGAAACGCGTTCGCCACGAGCTTTGAGAGTTCACTCGACCAAACATTGGTCAAGAGCACGCGCTCGGGCGCAACCCAGGCTGTATAGAGCGCCTTCACGATCTCAGCGGCAGCCTTACCCCCTTCGGTTTCGGCATGGCCAATGAGAACGCGGTCTGGGTTCTGCAGGTCTTTGATCGCCGTACCTTCTGCGAGAAATTCGGGGTTCGAAAGCACTTCGAAACGCTTGTTGTTGTCCTGCGTGTTGACGATGTTGAGAATCGCTTCGGCGGTTTTTACCGGCACCGTACTCTTCTCGACGATGATTGTGCCGCTCTTGCAGTGCTTTTCAATATCGCGCACCGCG
>CAYOZO010000141.1:0-362 GCA_964408405.1 uncultured Turneriella sp. | reverse complement strand
CTGCCTCGGACAAAAGCTGCGGATTGATCACCTGGAAATGCAGGTTTTTGCCACGAATTTTTTGCACCACTTCGTCGAGGCCCGGCTCGAAGACTGGGAGCTTGTCGGTGTTCCACGCGGCTATGCGCGCCTCGTTCTGGTCGGTCACAAAGAACTGGATGTCGGGGTTGTGCCACGCCATGACGGCCATCGTCGGGCCGCCTACGTAACCGGCGCCGAGGCAAACGATCTTGCGGGGAGAAGGCATGGGGTTCAAGCGAAAACTCGGCATGTTCGGTAAACCGAATATGGAGTTTACGACGGAGTCTGGCTGTCCTGCCAGATTTTGGCATACATCACTTGCTTAGAAAAAGCGCGTTTTT
>CAYOZO010000140.1:0-8352 GCA_964408405.1 uncultured Turneriella sp. | reverse complement strand
CGGCATGAAATCGCGGCGTCTGCAGCGAGCACGGTATTTTTTCAACATCCTGTTAATTAATCAAAGCGGCAAAGCTAACGGCAGCCTCACCGAGTGAGTCAAGCCTACCTCCTCAGCAATGCGCAGTACCTTCTCGGTGGCAATATTGCCCTTAGCGCCCGGCGAGAACGGGCAGCCGCCGATGCCACCCGCAGACGAATCGAATTGCGTGAATCCCTGTTGCATGCAGTAGCGTGTGTTCGCTTCGGCCAGCTGGTAGGTGTCATGAAAGTGCCACCAGATTTTGTTACGCCACGGCTTCAGCAGGTCATGTGCAATCAGCGCTGCTACTTGCGCCTGCGTTGCGCGGCCGGTCGTATCCCCGAGCGAGATTTCATCGACCTGGTCAAAGAATGGCAGAAATGGCACGAGATCTTTCTCGGGTGTTTTGGTGCCTTCGTATGCACAATCGAACACGGTCGAAATATAGAGCCTGACGAGCATGCCATTTGACTTAGCACGGGCAATAAGGGGAGCTAGATCGGCAAGAGATTCGGTCATACTGCGGTTGATATTTTTTTTGTTAAACGTGTCAGAGGTCGCCGTGAAGAATGCGACGGAATGGCAGCCGATCTCTATCGCGCGGTTCAGGCCTTTTTCGTTCGGGACAAGGAGTGAAAAATTGTTCTTGTTCTCAGGCAATCTGTCTCTCAGGCGGTTGAAAACTTCGTCTGAGTTGGCCATTGCTGGCACGAGCTTGGGGTTGACAAGCGAACCTACTTCCACTTTCCGTAAACCACGCGCTACAAGACCAGCGACAAATTCGACCCTCTGCTCGGTGGTAAGTACCTGTGCTGCAGACTGCAGGCCGTCGCGCGGGCCCACTTCACAAATGCTGAGTGGATTTTTCATATCGTCGGCTTTACTTTCTTGCGGGCGCGCTGTGCAGCAAACGCCACGCCCTGCGCGTTCAGGTCGAGATCCAGTTCAAGGATTTTCGCTTCATCCGCGTTGAGCTGAATGCCGCGCTCGGAGAGTTCCTTGTTAAAGAGCTGCTTATAGGCTTCGTACGCGGTCTTATAATCATTTTCCGGTGTGTTATCGGGTTTGGCTACCAGGTCATTGAATACTTGTTCAGCGTAATTGATGTATTCATTGAGCATTTTGTAGCCGGCGGGAATATCTTTCCAGACCCCAAAGTGAGTGGGGTAGGCCTGCGTTGCGCCGCAGTGCAGTATCTTGTCGTAGGAGATGCGTGCCTCCGCCGGGTCAAAATCTGTCGGACTCGTGCTCGGGAACAGAAAAGGGTAAGCTCCCTTTTGCAGCATTGGGTAAGCAAGTCCGAAGGAATCGCCGGTAAAAACGCTGCGGCTCTTCTTGTCCACGATCACGAAATGATGGTTTGCATGACCACGCGTGTAGATGAATGTGAGTTTTGTATCGCCGACCGGGAGAGTTTCACCGTCAGCCGGTATGATGACGCGATCCGCAGGAACCGGAACAATCTCGCCGTAGAGACTGTGAAATTTCTGCTCTCCGTAAACACTCTGAGCGCTTTTTATAAGCCGCGATGGGTCGATGACGTGGGGCGCAGCACGGGGGTGTGCCACGACCCTTGCATTTGGGCACTGCTGTAGTAACAACCCGGTTCCCCCTGCATGGTCGAGGTGCACGTGCGTAATGATGATGTACTCAACTTGTTCGGGTCTATACCCGGCGCTGGCGAGGCCCTTTAACAGGTTTGGCACGCAGTGGTTGGTGTTGTTGTCGATGAAGCACGCCTTGTCGCCGCAGTGTAACAGATAAGCTGCTGCGACTTCGGGCATGACGTAGTTGCAGTCGATTGTGGTAACCATGAACCATTGGCCGAAATTTTTGCGGCGCGAAAACCATAATCGCGGCTCAGAGACTTTCGCTGTCTTCAAGGCTGAAGATAGCTTTTTCACCCTCTTTGAAATGTTCGAAATCGTCGCCTTCGTCAACTTCAGCAATCTGTACGTTGCCCTTGATGACTTCGATAGCAAATTGGGGTTCACCCATAGCCTCTGCCGGATCGAGTTCGCGGAATTTCAGGTGCACATCGTCTTCGCTACCTGACTGTATTCGCACCTTAGCGCTGAAGGGCCCGTTATTGACGATAAAGGAAGCCTTGCCCTTGTATTTGAGCTTCAGATCTGCCTCGGTTCCCGTAAAGGCCATTACCGAACGGAACGCATCGCCGTTGCTGGCTTTAACGACCTTCAGACGGGAACCGTCTGCGACTGTGATTTCGCCAATCTTATGGCGCTTGCGCATCACGCGCAACTGTATGGGACGCCCCTGCGCGCCAAATTCGCTGCCCATAGCGCTCTTGCCCAGTTCGTCTTCGATGCGAATGGTATCGTCGAAAACATGGGTGAAGAGGAATAAAGCTCCTGTGACAGCGGCGAGGAAGATAGCTGCGCGCACGGCCCAACGCAGGGCAATGCCACGACGAAACGGCCCCATCACCAGTTGTCCGAGCTTGTCGGGTTTTGTGTTCTTTAGCGCTGCAATATGTTTTGACCGCCAGGCTACGATGGCACCTTTGCGGCTTGCGGTGAGCGCGGGAAGAAAAGCATCTTCGGGCTCGTCATACTTGAGCGTTGTGGCAACAAAGAGCTGGTCAGCCAGCGAAAGCTCTTGTGTTTCGCTTCTGGCAGCCTTGCTGCCCTTTTTTGTTTCGGCGACCCTTGCCATGACACTCCCCAATAATGATACGCAATTATCGGCAATGGCGGACAATTTTTTATCTGCAATTGCGGCATAACTATGTTATGTCGCATGCACTGTCAGCGGATTAAGACTTTGGGTTGTGCTACCAGCCTTCGAGATCCAGTTTTTCTATGCCGCGCTTGCGGAGTTCCTGCTGCAGATATTGATAGAGCAATGCTACCTTTCGGCGCAGGTGCCGGTCAGTAATGTTGAGCGCTTCTGCGATTAGTTGCTTTGGTTTACCTTCCTCAAGCAGGTGCAGAAGCAGCGCGCCCTCCCCCTTCTTGTCGAAGCCCAGCGCCAGGCTGTGGAGTTGTTCGCGCAATGCGTACCACGCACGCGCATGCTGGCTTTGCTGCGGCGCCTCGATACGGTCGAATTTTTCTTCAGTAAAGTTCCTAAGTTTTTTCTTGCGACGAATATAGTCAATGGCGCGGTTATGGCAGGCGCGGTATAGCCAGGCAAGTTCATCCTGTGTACGGATTTTGGTTTCACGCTTTTGCTTGAGAAATGATACGAAGACATCCTGCAGAACATCCTGCGCTTCGTCGTCGCCGACAAAATGGCGTACATAGCGGAGAAGCTGCGCCTGGTGCGCGTGGAAAAGCGCGTTTACTTCGTCGTCAGCCGCAGGGGCCATAAGCTCAAACCAGAGGTTCAGTCACTGAGTAAAGATGGATTGGGCTTCTGCAGGTGCAGCAGGTATTCCTGATTGCCCTTGGCGCCTTTGACCGGTGAAGCGAGGCGCGCGGTAATGATGATTCCAAGCGGCCTAAGAGCTTCGGCAAATTCATCGATCAGACGGAGCGCCCTCAGTTCATCGTTCAGAATTCCTTTTTGCAACATTTGCCGTTCTGCGCGCGGTAGTTCAAATTGTGGTTTGAAGAGCACGACACCCTCTCGCGGGCGTGATTTCTCCCGAAGGAGTGCAAACGCATGTTCCATCATGGTCAGTAGCGATGTAAAGGAGACGTCCGCTACAAACGCCTCAGGAATGTGTAGCAATTGCTCGGGCAAAAGCTTGCGAAAGTCGCAGTCTTCGAGCACCTGGACGCGTTTGTCTGTGCGGAGTTTGTGGTGCAGTAAACCCTTGCCTACGTCGATCGCTGCGACAGACGCTGCGCCGGCATGCAGCAGGGCATCGGTGAAGCCCCCCGTTGAAGCTCCCACGTCGAGAAAATGCCTGCCTGCAACCGGAAAGTCAAATGCTTCGAGCGCCGCCTTAAGTTTATCACCCGCGCGTGAAACAAAATTGCGTAATCCGCGCAGACGAATTACGTCGTTTACAGAGATTGCATGACCCGTCTTGTCGACAGGCACTTCATTCACGAGTACCTTGCCGGCGAGAATGAGCCCGCGCGCTTCGTGTTCGGTTTGCGCGAGATCGCGTTCGAGCAGAGCTTCAAGCAGGTTCATCAGTTGCGGCGGTTGAGCAGGTATGCGGGCAATGCGCGCAAGAGCTCAGATTTAGGAAAAATTTCCTTAGCGCGGTCTTCGAGTCGCGCGGTAATTTGCTGCGCTTGTATTTTGGTTTCGGCAAGACCGAGTTGCGCGACGAAAGTCTTCTTGTGTTGTTCGGCATCTTTGCCGGCAGTTTTGCCCAGCGTTGCTGAATCGGCCGTCGCATCGAGCAGGTCATCGGTGATCTGGAACAACAGCCCGAGTCCGCGCCCCCAGCGAACGACGCGCAGGCTGAGCTTTTCGGCTTTTGCAAGATAAGGCACTGTAATCGCTGCTTCAATCAGTTTGCCAGTCTTCAGTCGGTGGAGCTTTCGTGTGTTTTCGGTATTGGCCTCAATATCGATAAACTGGCCCGACACCATTCCCTGTGCTCCCACGGCGCGCGCAAAATACTGCAGGGCGATAGCGGGCAGTTGCGCGCGGGCAAGCAGCTCGAAACTCAGGCTCTGCAGCAGATCGCCAACCAGGATAGCCGTTGCTTCGCCAAATTTCTTGTGGCAGGATGGCTGGCCGCGGCGCATGTCGTCATCGTCCATTGCGGGCAGATCATCGTGCACGAGCGAATAGCTGTGCAGGCATTCAAATGCCGCAGCAACCGTCAGTGCCTGCTTTTCTGGCAGACCTGCGAGCTCGGATGCTTCGAGCACGAGTACCGGCCGGAAGCGCTTATTAGCTCCCGAAAGCGCGTACTCAGTCGCCTCGCGCAAGGTGGTGGGCGCTGACTTGAGCGACGTTGAGCGCAGTAGAGACAAAAAATCCCGCTCGAAGCGGGATTTCCTTTGCTGCAAGATTTCCTGCATGGTCGAACTTGATCCCGCAGCAGCGCTGCGCCATCAAGTCTATAGCTTACTGGCCTGCGAGTTCGAGGCCGCTGAAGAAGAAAGCTGCTTCAATCTTAGCGTTTTCGACCGAGTCAGACCCGTGCACCGCATTTTCCCCTTTCGATTTGGCGTACAGCTTGCGAATCGTGTTCTCCTTAGCTTCGGCTGGATCGGTGGCACCGATGACATCGCGCCAGTGCAGCACCGCGTTTTCGCGCTCCAGAATTGCCGCAACAACCGGCCCTGAAGCCATGAAGCTGCAAAGTTCGCCGTAGAAGGGGCGTGCAGCGTGAACCTTATAAAACTCCTGTGCCTGTTCGAGACTCAGGCGTATTCGTTTCATCGCGCGGATTTTGAAACCTTCTTCTTCAATACGCGCAAGTATTTTGCCTGTATAGTTAGACCGAACAGCGTCGGGCTTTATCATAATGAGGGTGAATTCTTTTTCAAACATAGGTGTGAATGTGTTTATGAGACACCGCGTCAAACGTATGGGAGCGCAAATGGTTTTGACAGGCAGGGCCGCCGGGCGTATTTGGGATTATGAAAATAAAACATATACTGATAAGCATAGCCGTTAGTTACCTGGTGGCCAATGGCTACGCAGAAACCGCCTCGGACTTTACTCTCGAGAAGGACAAGAATGGCGTGAAGGTTTATACCCGGAAAATAGAGGGCTCTGCATTGAAGGAATTCAAGGGCGTTACCGCGATCAAGACTTCGCTTACCAGTCTGGTAGCGCTAATGGACGATACCGATGCGCTGCCGCGGTGGTTGCATAATTGTGGAGCTGCGAAGTTGGTGCAGAATATAAACTTTGCCGAGCGGATTACCTATACGACAGTAAAAGCTCCCTGGCCGGTCTCGGACCGCGATACCGTTTCTTACAGCAAGATCGTGCAGGATCCCAAGAGCAAGATCATAACCATCTATCTGAAAGGAATGCCAGACCGCTACCCGATCCAGAGCGGTAAAGTTCGGGTACCTTCGATGAAAGGTTTTTGGCAATTCATACCCAATAAGAACGGCTATGTGACGGTGATCTACCAGCTGCATTCAGAACCAGGGGGATCGCTTCCGGATGCGCTGGCAAATTCGACCGCGACAGATATCCCCTACCATACACTCTTGAATATGCACAAGATTGTAAAAGAAGAGAAATACCAGAACGCGAAAATTCCACAAGTAAAAGAGCTTAATTAATCTTTTTGGGGAAGCGCAGCTTCCCCAAAAAAGACAAATAGAGCGCAGCCACTTGTCCCGGCGCTTCTACCTGCGGGTAGTGCCCGACGCCTTCGAGCATTTCTACCTGTGCGCGCGGGTTGCGCTCTGCAAAGACCTTAGCCAAATGCCGGCCTGAGATGGGATCCATCGGACCGTTGATCATGGCCAGCGGTACGAGAGCTTTTTCCATTGCGTTCACCCAGCGTTCGCGGTACTGCCGGCGTTCGTTCATATAGTGCAAAAGTTTCGGAATCACACGGCGGCCATCGTTATACTCGATCAACTGCCAGAATGCTGCGAGCTCCCCCTCGTCGGCTTTGCGTTCGCCGAAGATTGCATCGAAAGAAGCGCGTAGCTTTGCCCTATTGAAGAATTTTGCCAGCAGTGGCCCCAAGGGTGAAAGCATCAGCTTCTGTACGAGAAGTGGCTTGTGGTGTTCGGGGTAAAGCCCGCCATTAAGAAAACAGACAGATAGAATAGGCTGTTTCCTGCCGCCTTGGCGTGCGAGCAGCTCCTGCGCGACAGAGACGCCGTAGTCGTGGGCGAGTACGTGATACTTTTTCACCTTAAGCTTATTGAGTAAAGCTTCCAGCAGATCGGCCTGCTCAATTAGCGAGTATTTGTGCGGGTAAGGTTTTGCCGAAAAGCCAAAGCCGAGCATGTCGGCGGTAACGAGACAGCAGTGCTTGGAAAGCTGCTCCCAAATCGGCGCGAAGTCGTGCGACGCCGTCGGAAAGCCGTGGATCAGCAGAACGGTGGGCTTGCCTTTCCTTGGGGTGGTGCGGTAGAAGATGGAGTAACTCTTGAACTCAAACCAGCTCCCGGAACGAAGCCATTTCTCAGGAGCCGAAGGCATTATTTTTAGCGGCCGTTCAATTGGCCAATTGTTTGCGGATATCCTCGCTAATGATTTTAGCGATTTCCAGAGAAATAAAATACAACCCTGAAGCCACCGAAAGCAGGATGCCGATGAACATCAGGGTGTTCATGTTTGAATAGTACCTCTTTTCAGAGGGGTTGTCAATCTTTCCGGATCGCCTTAACGACTTTCTCGGCGCCGTCCTTGAGGCCGTCTGCTACTTCGAGCTGGATACCGCTTTTGAGCAGAATATCTTTTGCTTCTTCAGCGTTGGTACCGGCGAGGCGCACGATCAGCGGCACGTTGATGTTCACATTCTTTGCTGCTTCAATAATGCCGTTCGCAATACGATCGCAGCGCACGATGCCGCCAAAGATGTTCACGAAGATTGCCTTCACGTTTGGGTCAGAGAGAATAATCTTGAAGCCGTTAGTCACCGTGGTCACATTAGCTCCGCCCCCGACGTCGAGAAAGTTGGCTGGCGATGAGCCTGCATACTTGATGATATCCATTGTTGCCATCGCAAGGCCAGCGCCGTTCACCATGCAGCCGACCTGCCCGTCAAGGCGCACATAGTTCAGGTTGTACTTGGATGCCTCGACTTCGAGCGGATCTTCTTCAGCTTCGTCGCGCAAAGCGACCTGGTCAGGGTGACGGTAGAGCGCGTTGTCGTCGAAGTTCACTTTAGCGTCGAGCGCAAGTACTTTGCCGTCTTTAGTGGAGATCAGGGGATTTATTTCGATGAGCGAGCAGTCTTCGCCGTCGTAGCAGTTCCAAAGGTTCATGAGAATGCCGATGCACTGCTTGGCCATGTCGCCGTCGAAACCGAGGCCGTACGCGAGGCGTGACGCCTGGAAACGCTGCAGGCCGATTGCGGGTTCAATGGTTTCTTTGAGGATTTTCTCCGGGTGTTTTTCAGCGACCTCTTCGATGTCCATGCCGCCTTCGGTAGAGACCATCATGACCGGCTTCGAGATGCGGCGGTCGAGCGTGATACCGACGTAGTATTCTTTGAGGATGTCTGAGCCCTCTTCAACCAGTACCGAGTTGACCTTCTGGCCTTCGGGACCTGTCTGCGGGGTCTTGAGCATCATGCCCAGGATTGCCTTGGCGTTATTTTTTGCTTCGTCGGCAGATTTTGCGAGTTTTACCCCACCGCCCTTGCCGCGGCCACCGGCGTGGATCTGCGCTTTGACGACTGCGACAGACTTGCCCAGTTTCGTGTAGATGGCCGCTGCTTCGTCAGCCGACGTGGTAACAACACCGTTGGGCACG
>CAYOZO010000139.1:8260-8422 GCA_964408405.1 uncultured Turneriella sp. | reverse complement strand
TGGGTGCAGGCCTGATCAAGAATTCGATCCCCACGATTTTCTTTGCGCGCTCGCGTAACCGGGTCGAGATCTTGACACAGTTTTTGCGATCACGGCTGCCCGACAGCCTGTCGCACAAAGTGCGCGGTTATCGCGGCGGATTCTTACCGCTCGAGCGGCGGC
>CAYOZO010000139.1:0-8246 GCA_964408405.1 uncultured Turneriella sp. | reverse complement strand
TCGCTGCGCGAGCGACAGACCCTCGGCGTCGTTTCAACCAACGCGCTCGAACTCGGCATCGATATCGGTGCGCTCAATGCCGTCGTCTCGATCGGCTATCCGGGACGGTTAAGCTCCCTCTACCAGCAGTTTGGTCGTGCCGGGCGAAAGAAAGAACCGTCGCTCGCGGTGCTCGTGGCATCGCCTTCGGCGCTTGACCAGTACCTGATGCGCAACCCCGACTATCTGTTCGAGAGCCAGGGCGAAGCGGCGATCATCAACCCAGATAATTTGCTCATCTATCAGGATCAGCTCAAGTGCGCCGCGTATGAACTGCGTTTTAACGCGGGCGATGTCTTCGGCAATTACCCGGTCGATGATTTTATGGAGCAGCTGACAGCAGAGCGGGTCATTGTCGAAAAAGGGGGAGTGTATTTTTGGAGCAGCGAGACTTACCCGGCGGCGAATGTTTCGCTGCGTTCTGCGGCGACAGATAATTTCGTGATCGTCGATAAGACCGATACAGGCAATGAAAAGGTCATCGGCGAGATCGATTATTTTTCCGCGCCGCTCTTTATTCACGATGAGGCAATTTATATGCACGCGGGCCGGCATTATTACGTGAATGCGCTTCGGTGGGAAGAACGGCGTGCCGAGGTTACCCTCGTGAAATCGGACTACTACACTGACGCGCACGAAAAGGTGCACCGCAGTATTCTGCACATCGACGAAAAGCGCGACGCGGACCGGCTGTCTCTTCACTGGGGCGAGGTGACGCTGCGCCGGCAGGCTTACCTCTACAAGAAAATCAAGATCGAAACTTCAGAAAATCTTGGCTGGGGCCAGATACACACGCCCGAAATCGAGATGCACACGCAGGGGGCCTGGTTCGATATTGATAGTAAGGCGCTGCCTGACCTGCCGGCAAATTTCATGAGTGCGCTGCTTACGCGCTTTGCTTATCTGTTACGGCAGCTTGCGCCTTTGGTGGCGCTCTGCGACCGCCGCGATATTTCCGTCTCTTCCGGTTACCGCGATGTGCAGTTTGGCGACCACGCGATTATCTTCCACGACAACTATCCCGGTGGCGTGGGCTTGTCGCATAAACTGGTCGCAAACCACGAAGCGCTCTTTGCGCTTGCGTTGGATACCGTCAGTAAGTGCAGCTGCGAGACCGGCTGTCCTTCGTGCATCGGGGTTTGGGATGCAAAGCTCGAAGGCGAAGCAGAGCGGCCCGACGATCTGAAATCGCCGGTCAAAGTGCTTTTGCAGAATTTGCTGGTTGACGCAACATAAGACTCATCCTATTGGCAGTCATGAAGCACCTGTTAGCCGGCCTCATCGTCGTAGCCGCGTGTTCTAAGCCAGTTGATCTGAAGCAAGAAGAAGCAAAATACGACGCTTACATTGCGGCTCTGCCCGAGCTCAAAGCAGTTCCGCAGAGTGCCAAGGTGGTGCTCAAGGTGCACTATGTCGAGCGGCCACAATTACCCGCACTCGATACCAATGAGCGCGAGGACCTCTACCGCTTGACCGAAAGCCTCGCCAAAAAAGCGCTCGGCTATGATCTCAAGATAGAAGAAACGATTGTCTATCGCGCGAAAGATTTTCTTAGAGCCGTAGCGCCGCGCTTCAAAACTTCGCCGCAACGATATCCCGCGTTGGCATACCAGATTTCCTTTTTTGCGGCAGACCGCGACGCCCGGGTGCTCGAGGCAATCCGCTCTGAGCTGAGCAAGCATCCTGTAAATCGTGTGCGCCAATACCTCGGCAAAAACGCAACTCCCGAAGCCGCGACGCAGTTTTTTCTCGCGCGCCTGGGTGAAATATACAGCGAAACGGATTTTTCCGGCAAACCTATTCTGAGCGCTGCGAACGCCGAAGAAGAGGTACTGTTCTCTTATGGCCACTGGTCGAGCATACTGCAGCTCGAACGCGAGGCTGATTTTATCCTCACCAATACCGGTATTATAGGGGCAGACACCGGTATGCCGCTCTATGTCATTGCGCGGGGTGGCGTGACCAGCGCTTTCGTCGAGAACAATGCCTTTCGACCGTTCCAGGGTGTGGGAGTGATTGGCCTTTATCCCTTCTTATCCGATGGGGCAGTATTTTTGAGAGAGCGCGGAGAACTGACATTTGAAAAAAAAATGGAAACTATCGCCTGGATCTGGGTGCACGAGTTAGGTCACTTGCTACTTAAGAAAGAAGAGAATTATATATGGGAAGACTCTGTCCACCGGGCGGCTCCTGATTTGCGCTACTACGATTGGGTCAAGCGGGTGAAAGCATCGCGCAACCACCGTAGCGAGCAGGTTCCGATGATGAAAAAATTCTGATTACCCAATGAGAGACCCTGCGGTTCGTTTGTCGGATGCAAGCAGTGCAGAATCCCACTCCAGCTGGAAACGTTCACCGCGCCTGAGGTTTGGGTAATCGGCCCGCGGCAGCACCCCGCGCAGGTAGTTTTCGGTTAAGAAATGGATCATGCTGTCGTCAATACGCTCGGCAACGGCAAAGAATTTTCTGCCCTGCATGCGAGCCATATAGGCATCGGCCATTTCTTTCTTGAGTAGGGACAAAGCCGCAGAGCGTTCGCGGATAATAGCGCCGTTGACCTCTTTGTAGCTGCGCTTCTCAACTTCTCCTGTGACACCTGCGCCTCTGCGTTCTGCGCGTTTGACCAGCCAATCGACAATCGGCGTGTTGCGGCGCTTGGAAAACGGAAATATGTGGATATTGGCAAATTCTGCCCTTCGGCAGAAGTCGAGTGTCTCTTTAAACTCCGCGTTGCCTTCCGCCGGAAAACCCACAATGACATCGGTGCCAATGTGCATTTCGGGGCAAATACTGCGCACGTGTTCAATCCGGCGCATAAAGTTTTCGGGCGTATAGCCGCGGCGCATGATCCTCAGGACCGTTTTTGACCCCGATTGCAGCGGAATGTGCAGAAAACGCGCCATCTTTGGGTGCTTATAGAATTCAGCAAAGCGCTCGTTGACGTCGCCCGGCTCAATCGAACTGATACGCAGGTGAAAGTTGCCCGGCAGGTCAAGCAACGCTTCGACGAGCGCATTGAAGTTTTTCCCCTGATCGTCGTACCAGCCGATGTTGACGCCGGTTAAGATAAGTTCGCCGAACCCAGCATCGATCAGTTCGCGGGCCGAGTTGAGCGTTTCTGCGAAGTTTCGCGAAACGCCGCGTCCGCGCGCCTGTGGAATTTTGCAATAGCTGCAGCTTTTGTTGCAGCCGTCTTGTATTTTGAGCGTGGCGCGGCTTTTGAACGCATGGTTGGCAGAAAAGAAAAAACGGTTAGAGGCCTGTGCTGTGACTTCTCCGCCCTGCAAGACTTCGGCAATGCGGTGTTTCTGGTCATTAGAGACCACGCGGTAAACGCCCGGCAGTGAACGCAGTTCTTCGGCGTCGGTTGTGGCGTAACAGCCTGTTACCACAATTTTCGCTTGTGGGTTGAGCCGGTGCGCCCGGCGAATTGCCGCGCGGTTTTTATAGTCGGCCTTGTTGGTTACCGTGCAGGTGTTAATGATGACAAAGTCAGCTTCGCGTAAATCCTGCGTGAGCGTGTGTGCGTTGTCTGCAAGGTTTGCTCTGATACCGTCGCTCTCAAACTGGTTGAGCCGACAGCCAAAATGGATGAGGGCAGTCTTAGGATGGACATCGTTCGCACGCGACAGGACGTCGCTCTGTGTGCGAACCGCTGTGCGAGAGATCTCTTTCAATTTCCCTTCGCCGCCTTGACGCGCTCAATATTTTTTTGTACCGCCTCGCGAATCGCGGCGTCTTCTGAGCGGGCTAGTTTTTCGTAGGCCGCGACGATTGCAGCACGCTGCTCTTCTGGATACTTCTGCTGTCTCCACTTGCTTTCTTCCATCATTGCGCGCAAGAGCGGGTGCAGGTCAGATTCGCGCATTGACTCGGCAAAACTCAGCGCAATGTCTGCTTCGGAAAAATTACCGAGCGCGATCAATGCCCGGGTTTCGGTGATCAATCCGCCGTATTTGACGGTAGCATCGTCGCTCTTCTTGGCTTCACGCGCGAGAACGAGCGCATTTTGTGGTTTTCCATAACCCAGCTCGGCGCGGGCGATGAGCAGCGTCAGCGAGGCAGGCACGGGTTTTTGGTTGTCTTTCAGCTCTGCGCTGAACCGGTAACCGGCCCGCCGCGCATCGCGGAATTTACCCTGCTCGATCAGTAGTGCAACAATGTCTTCTTTGACATCCGTGCGTTCAGGCGCTTCTTCGGCTACGGCGCGCAGGTGTGCGACCGCATCAGCATAATTCTTTTTCCCGGTATGGCAGTGCGCTGCGAGGATTCGCGCGTCGGTACTCGCTTCTGACTCCTTTATTGCGGCGCGAATCGCCGTCAGGCAGGCATCGTAGTTGCGCTGCTCGAAGTACGCAAGCGCTTTCTGGTAGGTCGCGTCAACCTGCTGCGCGCTGAGCGCGAGCGGCGCGGCCAGAAAGATAGCTGTCAGTGTGCGGTGCATTAAGGGCAATGCCCGGTGTTCAGGACAGCGCGAAAAGTCTTAAAAGAGGTAGTCGTACAGCCGCAGAAAGCCGTTCTGCTGCAGTTGCCATGCTGATTGCAGCGCCAAATGATTGGGGAGTAAACCTTTCGCTTCTCTTGAGCGACGAGCGTAGGCCGCACCTCGGTGGCAATAAGTACCACAAACTTTCCGGCTATCTGCACCAGGCTCGGTCGCAGAACGTTCAGCACTTGCTCACCATGGCGGGAGCGCATTCCAACCACTTGCGGGCATTCGCAGTCGTGATAGCGACCGGAGAATTCTCGGGCACCGCGCTGATACGCGGCGAGGAACTCGAAGACCCGGCCCGGCAATCGACAGCCATTCGCGAGGCCATTGCGGCCGGGGTGCGCTGTATTTTTGTGACGCGCGGGCTTTACCGGCAGCTGCGTTCTGCGCGCGATGTCGGCGAGGTGCAAGCCCTTCTTGCACAGGGGGAGCTGCCCCGTTCTGTGTTCATACCCGAGGGCGGGCACGGTGTGCCCGGTACCGTGGGTGTCACGGCGTGGGCAGCCCAGGCCGCCGGCTTTTCTGAAGTTTACCTTGCCTGTGCTACAGGTACGACCTGCGCTGGATTTTTGCTCGGTACAACCGCGCCAACGCGCATTCTGGGCGTCTCTGTTGTGCGCAATGAACGCTCCGTCATGGAAACCATAAGCGCGCTAGCGGGCAATGAAGCGCAGCGGTTTACACTACTGACTCAATACGACCAGGGTGGTTTTGCGCGGTTCTTACCCGGGCATACCGTATTCTGCGACCGGCTGTCTGCTGTCTGGGGAGTGACGATAGACCCCGTCTATGTCGGCAAAGCAGCGGCGGCAATCGCCGACCGTGCACACAAAGGCCTGATAATCGGTAAAACCCTGCTCGTCTATACGTACAACGAGTGAAACTTGCCGAGAAACTCGGCGAGCGCTGAACGAAACTTCTCTGGCGGTTCGTGCTGCTGCGCGAGAAAATTGTCGATGATGCCCGAAACCTCTTCCGTCACTTGCTTGCATTCGATTGCAAGCTCGCGTCCTTTGTCGGTGAGCGAGATTAACTGGCTGCGCGCGTCGAGCGGGTTTTGCGATTCTGAGACGTACTGAATCTTTTTCAGTTTGCCAAGCAGTACGCTCATATTCGCACGCTCGCGCATAGTCAGTATGCACAGGTCGGTCGCAGACTTTGAACCGTTTTCGAGCAGCGCTGTGAGGATTGTAGCATAGGGTACGGTCAACCCGAGTTTGGAGAGTTTTGCCTCGAGCATCGATGCCGCAATGCGTCCGCCGCGAATCAGTAAGACCGCGCTCGGCGCGTTCTGGTGTGACATCAGCGGATTTGCGGGCATCAGCATTTCAGTTCACCTTCACGCGCTTCTCGATGACGAGCACAGTGTTCGGCGCAGCCTGCATATACTCATATTCGAGTATCTTTTTCTGCCCGGCCTCGCTCAGCGTAAATGCTATGAAGGCATCTTTGGGGCCATTGTCAGGTACGTAGACAAGAGAGAGCGCTCTTGCCAGGCGGTACTTACCTGACTGTATGTTCTCTATCGTAGGCTGAAGGAAAGGTCCCTCTTTGGTGAGTGCGTAATCCAGTATGCGGATCTTATTCTTTCCTTCGGACTTTGCTACGCCGACGCCCATGTACGCAATGGCGCCCGGGTTAGTCGCAACAAAGTCGAGGATTTCCCGGTTGTCGCGCTTGATCGTTGCGCTACCGGTGTACTCAGTATTGCGAAACGCTGCATAGACGGCCTCGCCCAGGTCCTTGCGGCGCAGTACGTGCTCGCGCACGAAAGCCTCTGTACCTGACTTGCGGTTACGCAACACGGGCAGGATTGCCATATCATCGCCACCGAGCTCCTTCCAGTTTGTGATTTTGCCTGACAGTATACCGGCATACTGGCTCAGGTGAATCTGCTTTATTTTGTTGGTAGGATGTACCACGATTGCAAGACCGTCGTAGCCAATTTCGACTTTTTCGAATTTGCTGATATCGGCTAGCGCGTCGAGGTGCGTTTCTTTAATCTCGTTAGATGTCATTGCGATGTCTATGCGTCCGAAAGTCAGGTCTTCGATACCGGCCTTAGAACCCCCGCCGCCTACCTTCGCCTCGTATTTCTTCTGTGATTTGTTGAATTCCTCGGCGAGCAGAGCTATGGCGTCTTTCATGGTCTCTGAGCCCGAGATCAGTATTTCCTGCCGTTTGCTGCAGCTCAGTGCGGTTGCAGCTATGCAAATCCATAGCAGAGTGGTAAGTCCTACGGACTGTGTGCTGCGCCTTAATGCGGCCATTTCGTTGCTTCGGAGAATTTTCATATTTAGTTAATTGCCATAATATAAAACTAAATCCCATAGGCAAGCGAAAACGGCCCCGTGCGAGACCGACGGGGAGAGGATCGGTGGCGACGGGTATGCTAAAGCAAATTCAATCCTGCCAGCACTTCGTGAATACGGGCTAAGCCCGCTTTGAGATTGCCTACAATTTTTTGCTTGATCATCCTGGAATTCTGCTTCGGCATACAGATCCACGCACGCGTAAGCAGTACCTCTGCTATAACACCTCAACATAAACGCGATGGGTGGGATTTGTCTTCAGGTAATTCTGCTTGTCGAATGACTCAGGCCTTGCGTTCATGAAGTATGCGTCGCCTGATAGGTTCTCTTGGGCTAAGTCTGCTCATGGTTGCCGGCCCTGCCTTTGGTGATACTGAGCTCGATGAAACCGAGGCCGAATATGCTGCTGACCAGGTTGAAGAGAGTACGTCTGAAGGCACAGGCTCTGAGGAGCAGCAAAGAACCGAAGCGGTAGCCGAACCATCTCCTGTGACCAAAAAAACACCCGAAGAGCTGAAGGCTGAACAAGCAGAGAAAATCTGGCTCGCTGATTCGGCCATAGTATACGAGCTGATAGCACCGCTGCGTCAATACCGGGAAAATGAAGCAGATTCTTCTGTTCAGCAAAAGGCACGCAAGCGAAAGCTGGCGAACGCGCTGCGCAAGGTAAACGACCAGCATGGTGGGAAGGAGCTTGTTCTGGAATCCGTCGTGGTTGAAGACGTTACAGAGGAGAAAGAGATTACAAATTATGGCCTAAAACGCATAAAGCAGTTGCGCAAGCAGATAGAACAGGATCCCTCTGGAAAGCTCTTACTAGATGCAAGTGGCGATGATTGGACTGAAAACCCTCTCCTACGTATGACTATCGGATTCTATCTTGCAGGCTGCGATAAGTGTTTTCGGGAAACTGGTCGATATACGGCCACCTTCAAAATTAAAGGTCCGCGGGAATATATGCAGAGCGGGATTAAAGATCTTGGTAGCCGAGGAGAAATGCAGCCAGAATATTCCGGCGAGGATGCAGTGATTCCTGTTGAAATTGTTCGAACTGTAGGCACAGAACGAGAAGCACTGAAATTTACCAAGGGAAGAAAAATGCCCGTTAAAGGAAAGATTATCGCTATCGACTATGAGGGGTCACGTTATAGGGAATCAGTAAAATTGTATATTAAATAGCGAAGGCACGATATTGCTTCAGATTCCTAATTCAGCTTGCAGCTGTTGCCTCATGCTGCGCCTTATGGTGAAGATTCCGTCCTCCTCAGCACTTTCGCCATATTGAGGCTAATCTGTTCGAACCGCCGGTAGCCGCGCATCAGCAGCATGAACTGCCCGCCTTCTTCGAGCACTAGCAGGCTGTTGAAAAACAGCTGATCTTTTTGTATCTTAACGGTATGCGT
>CAYOZO010000138.1:0-8442 GCA_964408405.1 uncultured Turneriella sp. | reverse complement strand
TTAATTTTCCTTTTGCGGCCTGTTGCCGCGAAAAAAATAAACCAGCATGGATAAAAAAATCAGCGCAGTGCTCGATTCGGTACTTGCCGGCAACCGGCTGAGCGATGCTGACGCGCTGCTGCTCTGGCGTGAAGCCAACTTCAGGGATCTCGGCAACGTCGCGGTCGAAATCCGCAACCGCATGAACCCACCCGACGAGGTGACTTATACAGCGTTTCGCGTCGTCAATTACACGAACTACTGCAACGTCGAGTGTAGCTTCTGCTCGTTTATGGACGAAGTCGGTTCCGGCAAGGGCTACAATCTCAGCAAAGATGAAATCCTTAAGAAAGTTGAAGAAGCGATCAAACTCGATGCTCCGCAACTTTTTTTGCAAGGGGGAGTTAACCCTCTTCTGCCAATGGATTACTACTTCGATATCTTATCGGCGGTGCGCAATACTTTTCCCGAAGTGCATATCCGCGCGTTCTCGCCCGTCGAAGTGCTGTTCATGGAACAACTCACGCAGAAGCCGCTCAGCGAAGTTTTTCGCGAGCTGAAAGCTGCCGGCATGAACAGTTTTCCCGGCGCGGGCGCTGAAATCCTATCTGACCGGATGCGCGATATTCTTTCACCCAAGAAGGCTTCGACTGCAGAATGGCTGCGCGCGATGCGCACGGCGCAGCAGCAGGGCATGAAGAGCTCCACCAACATCGTCTGGGGCAGCGAAGAAGAAGACACCGAAATCATTGCGCACCTTTCGCACCTGCGCAATCTTCAGGATGAGACTGGCGGCATTCTCTCTTTTGTACCGTGGACATTCCAGGCACAGACAAAGAAATTCCGCATACGCCGTGTGCCGCCGCACGAATACCTCAAGATGGTGGCCTTAAGCCGCATCTACTTCGACAACGTACCGCATATCGAGGTGTCCGTCATGGTTGCGGGTAAACAGTCAGGTGAAATTGCGCTCCACTTCGGCGGCGACGATATCAATTCACCGGTCATCGAAGAGAATGTGCTGCGCTCGTTTGGCCTCAAGTCAGTCGAAGAATCGGAGCGCTTTATTGAAGATGCAGGCTTTACCCCGATAAGGCGCAGCTTCAGTTATATTCGCGGAAAAAAAACCGACCTCGGGAGTGCTCTCGCGGCATGAGAGCCAAAGCGGGTCCTACAACGCCTTGACACTGCGTCTCAAAACATGTCTTAAACGCCATGTCATATAAGTTTCTTTCGATCGAGAACAAGACCGCGACACTGAAGTCGGGCGCGACAGCAACCTACGCAGTCGTCACGCTGAACATCCCGCCGATGAATGCACTGGCCTCAAGCGTATTCCATGAGCTCGATGCGGCAATTACCTCGCTCGAGTCTTCACAGACACGGGTGGCGATTATTACGGGCGCTGGCAAGGCATTTGTCGCCGGCGCTGATATCAGCGAAATGAACCGCATGGATGTGGCCAAGGCGAAAGAATATTCGCTGCTCGGGCACCGGATTTTTTCGCGCATGGAAACATCTCCCGTCATCTTTATTGCGGCAGTCAACGGCTTTGCCCTCGGCGGCGGGCTTGAACTCGCGATGGCGGCCGATATTCGTCTCTTTGCAGATTCAGCGCAGGTAGGACTACCCGAACCAACATTGGGGCTCATTCCCGGATTCGGCGGCACGCAGCGCCTGCAGCGCCTCGTCGGGCAGAGCCATGCAGCATACCTTTCGCTCACCTCAGAGCGCATCAACGCCCAGGAGGCGCTGCGCATTGGGCTTGCGGCCAAGGTAACCACCGCAGAAAACCTCATGGCAGAAAGCGAGACTGTAGCGCAGAAGGTTCTCGCTTCAGGTCCGCAGGCAATCCGCGTACTGAAGCACACAATCCTTAACGGTGCCGATAAGCCGATGCCACAGGCGCTCGAATTTGAAGCGCATGAATTTTCTGAGCTCTTCGGGGGCAATGAGGCGCACGAAGGGCTCAGGGCATTCCTCGAAAAGCGCCCGGCAAAATTCTAACGAGGCATATGGCTTTCGGCAGAAAAAAGAAAGAAAAGGTCACAGAACAGCAGTCGGTTCTCGACTCGGCGACGTCCGATGAGCTTTTCGTCGTCGATCAGGTGCGCAAAGTCCAGGTGCAGCGCCTGCACAAGACCTACGCCGATTTTTTTGCCAATCCCGAATACACAAAGATTTCCCGCTATTTTTTCGACCAGATCTACGGCGCCGGAGACAAGGCAAGCCGCGATGCCGCGTTCAACAAGATCTACGAAAAACTTTCGGCTGCAGTAAACCCCAAACGCATCACGCGTGTCACCCAGCTAAAACAGCTCAATGAACTGACCGACGAACTCGATCTGCGGGTTGCACGCGAATTCATTCGCTCGCGCAAGAAGCATGCGATGACGCTTGAGGATTTTGAAGCCTGCTACCGTGCCCTGAATAACAAGGCGGAACGCGAACTACAATTACAGCTGCTCCTGGATACAACGCGCTTCTTCCACAAGCTGGCGCATGTACCCCTGCTCGGTTTCGTCATTAAACCGACTCAGCTTGCGGCGAAAGCCCTCGGGGTAGAATATATCATGGAATTTTTCATGGAAGGCTACAGGTCTTTCAAATCAGTGAAGAATGCAGAGCCTTTCATGCAGGCCATCGAAGAACGCGAGCGCGCCTACATAGATTCGCTGCTGCCCTGACCTGTATTCTGCCTGTTGTTACGAAGTGTTCCAGACCCCGTCAAGGCGCAGATAGCAGACGCTGGAGCAGCAGCACGTCGTTTTGCCGCGCCGAGTTGCCGAGAAAGCCCTGGCGCATACCTGCAGGATTGTTCACGCGGTAGAGTCGCGCCGCTTCATAAATTTCGCTCTGCTCTGCAGCAATATAGTCTGCCAGCGGGTCAAAGACGAAACTCGTGCCGTCGAACAGCACGCCATCTTCTACGCCGCTGCGGTTGCAGTAGATGTACTTCTGTCCGTAAGATTCGGCAAAGGTCTGCAGGCGATGGCGCCAGCGCGCTGACGAGGCAAACTGCGCATCCTGCGTAAGACCGCGCGCAGGCGAAGCGGAGATAACAATGACTGCGTCTGCTTTTTTAGCCGAGACGGCAAACGCCAGCTCCATGTGCCAGGCATCTTCACAAATCAGGATCGCCGTCCTGCCTAACGCGCCTTCGAAGGTCGAAAGTTCTGCCCCTCGGGCGAAGTAACGCGCTTCATCGAACATACCGTAAGTCGGAAGGTAAAGCTTGCGGTGAATGTGGCATACCTCACCGCCGCGAAAGACTGCTGCACAGTTATAGATTTCACCAGCTTCGCGCAGCGGTAGCCCCATCACCCATTCGGTCTGCGCACCAGCGCCCGATGCCTGAAGCATGCCCGCAATTTCCAGCAGATCGCTTTTTTCGAGCGCGGCCTCACTGACGAGGCTTTCGAGCAGGTAACCGCTGAGCGCAAGTTCAGGCAGTACAACAACATCGTATTTCTCCTGTGACGCCGCGACGCGCTGCGCAAGCCCGGAGAGCAGCGACAGGTTGCGCAATTTTGCACCCAGCACGGGTACAAAGGGGATGCACAGAACCGTGCTCTGCAGAGACATCTTACCGCACCTCAATGTCGTACGGCATCAGAAAGAGTATTTTTTCGTCTTTGATACTCTCGGTCTTGCCAATGAGGCGCGCCGCTTCGCGCAGAATACCCGGCAAGACCAGCTTGCGCGGATCGCCCAGCGACAAGAGATTCTGTGCATCGCTGGGGAAGACCTGCAGTTGGTAATAATTTTCGTCGATGTCTGCCTTTTCGCGCACCAGCTGCAGCGCGAGCAGCAGCCCGCCATGCTTATCGACCAGTTTTTTGGCGAGCGCATCTTTGCCGCTCCAGACGCGACCACCGGCAACCGGCTTTACCTGCTCGGGGCTCGTGCCACGGTTATCGGCGACGCGGCGCAGAAAAAGCTCGTAGAATTCGGTCAGGTGTTCCTTGATCAGCAATTTTTCTTCGTCGGTGAAACCTTCTGACTCGCTGAAAATTGCCCCGTTTCTGTGCGTCTTGAACGTATGCTTACGAACTCCCAGCCAGTCGTAGAGCCCGCGGACGTTGAATTTTCCGGTGAAGATTCCGATCGAACCCGTGATGCTGTTGTGGCTTGCAAGAATCTCGTCGCCGCCAACCGCAAGGTAGTAACCGCCCGAGGCCGCCATGTTGCCGATAGACACGACTATGGGAAAATCCGCTCCGCGCGCTTTTTTGACCTCGCGAATCTTGTTCCAAATGATATCCGAAGCGAGGCTGGACCCTCCGGGAGAATCGATCCGCAGAACCAGGCCCTTGATGTTTCCATCATCTTTGATCTGTTCGAGCACATTTTCCATGGTATCAGAACCGACTGTGCCATTATTAAAAAGCCCCTCGGAGCGCGAGGAGCCCGACATGATTTCGCCGGCCAATACCAGAACGGCAATTGCAGGTTTTGTTCCCCAGGTATCGTCATAGAAGCGCGTCTGCGCATAATCCTGCACGGAAACGCGCCAGCCGGGTGCCGAGAATCCCTGTGCAGTCAGCTGGTTTTCGACATCGGTCATATATGCGACTTCGTCGATGAGACCGGCTTCCTGCGCCTTCGTCGCGGAGAAAAGTCCCCTGTCCATGATCTCGTCCACTTTTTCTTCCCTGACCCGCAGGCGACCTGCAGTGATCGCCGCTTTCATTTCGGCTACTCCCGACCTGAGCAGACCTTCGAGCTGTTCGCGGTCAAACTTTGTGGGTTCTGATCTGCTTAGCCTGTCGGGAGCGCTTTTGTATTCGCCCAGTGCGACGAATTCTGCCTTGACCCCTACCTTGGCCAGCAGGTCTTTCACGAAATAAGTTTCGGCCTTCAGACCCGATATGTCGAGCATCGCGGACTGCGGCATGAAAATGCGGTCAGACATGCTCGCGATATAATACTCTTTGTTGCCCGCATTTTCGAGATATGCATAGACCGGCTTTTTTTGCTGGAAGCTGAGGAGTGCCGCGCGTAATTCTTCGGCCTGCCCCCAGCCGCCTTTGAACTCGCGGCCGGTAAGCAGAATACCCCTGATCTGCGCATCTTTCTTAGCAGTCTCAATCGTGCGCACCAATTCAAGAAAGGTAAAGTTTTCAGACAGGAAGAGAAATCCCTCTTGCTTGCGCTCAGGCACCGGCTGTTCCAGATTGATCTCAAGGTAACGACCAAGCGCTGAAATACCGGTCGCGTAGCGCTCGCGGCCGATGAGTAAACCGCCGCCCAGGAATGCGCCGTTATCTGTCGGAGTGTTTGCCTGCAGCGAAAGCTGGCTGATGTACTGCGCAAAGCGCAGTCCAAAAAATGCGCCGGTATTCTGGTTGTAACCGCCGTAAATGGTATTCCCCGGCCAGAGCGATGCCTCGGCGATAAATTTGGGAGCAATCGTCCCCCAGCTTGTCCGCGGATTGAGGTTGGCATCCACCGACAGAGTCAGATTCTCGACATACTTGCCCGGTAGCGGGCGTATGCCCACGCCGATATCCCAGTTGGTTTCAAAGATTTCGCCGCGGAACAACGGCTTATTGAGCGCGCGTCCTACGGCGCCGAAAGACAACCTGCGCCAGGGCCGGAAGATAAAACCGAGATCCCACTGGTTGTAACGGTCGAGGTACGTGAAAGAAGAATCGTACCAGCTGTATGACGTACCTACCGAAAACGCGCCGGTATTGATGATTCCCATACCCACGGTATAGCGCCGGGCAAAGTCATTGCTCTCGCCCAGGCGCCACTGCGTAGAAAAAGCAATGCCAAGAAGATTCAGGAAGACCATGTGGTCATCCAGACGATTCTGCGGATTGCGACCGTAAAAATATCCGAGCTGCAGAGCATGATAACCCAGCCCTGCCGGGTTGAAATAGAGGCTTGTGGAATCGTCAGAAGTTGCGACAGATTTCTGCGGCAGATTGGGGGTATCGATCATCCGATTAGTCTGCAGTGCGTCGCTCTGCACCGGCGCGACCTGCGCCGCGGCGGGAAAAAATCCGCAAAGCAACAGGGCATATACCAGTACGACACCTAACCAACTACTCCCGCGCAGCGGCCTGCCCACCGAACTCAGGCCAGGCGACGCTGCGGCAGCACAGCGCAGTTGGAGTTCAATCATTTTCGGAAAATAATGGTCTGTGAGACAGTGTGTCGAGCGTAACTTAGGCGGCACGAGACTACGCTAAGGACATGCCGCTTGTAGTAAAAAACTAATTTGCCGTGAACGAGGCTGCAACGGCGCTGATGGCCGCGCTGTGTTTCTCGTGCTGGCCAATCGTCAGGCGTTGTTCGAGCAGCCACAGACGCTTGCCGCTCGTGTAAAGCCCCACGCCGCTTAAGACTTCTGTGTCGCCTTCCACAATCTGGAACGCTCCGAGACAGCCGTCTTTGACGCCGAGATAGCGCAGCTGCTCTTCCGTTACGACGCGCTTCTCTTCAGGCAAAAGATTAATGAGCTTCAGTTCTTCGCTGCGGTTCTTCAGAATCTCACAGGCTGAAACCTTTTCCTTAGTGGCCAGCGCGCGAATACTCACGCTGGCCGCGCCATCAGGACTCGTCACTTTCACGCCGTCAGCGTCTTCGGTCACTGACCAGTCAGCCGGATATTCAAAGGCAATGCGGAGTTTGCGGTTCTTGAAGACTTTTTCCCCTGCAGCGGCGACAGATGGCAGCGCAGCGGCAAGCAGCATAAGCATTGTAGTACGTATCACGCAGTGAAGATGCGCTAAAGAGAAAGGTATCGGCAAGATTTTTTCGTGCTTGCCGCGCTACGCGTGGCACCGAAAAAGATTTATGTCGACTGACCATCACGCCGGGCTTGAAGATATCGAAGTACTCGAATCGGGCATCTGCGAAATCCGACAGAATAAACTTTCCTTTCGAGGCTACAACATTACCGACCTGGCCGAGAATGCAGGCTTCGAAGAGGTGGCATTCCTTCTCTGGAACGATGCCCTTCCCTCCGCGCAGGAGCTCGCCGATTTCAAGACGGCGCTGCGTGCGGAGTACAACCTGCCACGCGAAATCACTGAACACATCAACCACGTGCCGCGCGAAGCACACCCGATGGCGGTGCTGCGTACCCTGATTTCGTCTCTCGGGCTCTATGACCCTGAATCATCCGATAACTCCCCCCCTGCCTTGCGCCGCAGGTCAATCAGGCTGCTCGCCAAAATTCCCCTGATTGTCGCGGCAATAGCCCGACACCGTAATGCGCGCTCGCATGTCGAAGCAAACCCCGATCTGGACATTGCAGCAAACTTCCTGCATTGCCTTTACGGAGAAACTCCTGAAACCGAAACAGCGCGGCTGCTGGAGACTGCACTCGTACTCTACGCCGAGCATGAACTTAACGCATCAACATTCACTGCGCGCGTCACTGCTGCGACCCAGGCCGACACCTACTCGTGCATCGTCGCTGCGGTAAGTGCTCTGCAGGGCAACCTGCACGGTGGAGCGACTCAGCGCTCGCTTGAGATGCTGCTGACCATCGGACGCAGCGAAGAAGCTGAAAGCTATATTCTTCCCCGATTGAAAAAGAAAGAAATCATCATGGGATTTGGTCATCGCGTTTACAAACAGGGTGATCCGCGGGTTCCGGTGCTCAAGCGTATGTGCGCGCAACTCGCCGAAAAGACAGGACAGCAGCAGATCGTCGAAACGGCTGCAAAAACGGAAGAAATCATGTTTAGGGAAAAGAAGCTATATGCGAATGTCGATTATTACGCGGGGCTCGCATTCTACTTGCTCGGACTCGGTGCTGATCTCTTCACCTGTGTATTTGCCCTTTCGCGTACTGCCGGCTATCTTGCGCATATTGCCGAACAGTACCGCGAGAACAAACTGATTCGCCCACGGGGTGTCTATACAGGCAAGAAGGATCTGTCATTCACACCACTTGCTGCTCGTTAGCAGTCTCGCAGGCTGTTCAGAAACAACCTTATCTGTAGCATGATGTTGAAAAAATCCCGTGCTCGCTGCAGACGCCGCGATTCGCGATGCGAACCGCTTGCGAAACGCCCCTCACCATGGCATGGAGCGGGGCTGTCTGCAGCTTAAGCTCGGTTTCAACATCCTGCTTCATGGCTGTTTTCAACAGCCTGGTAGTTACTGTTTGCCTGAGAGATAATCAGCGAGCGGTATCAGGCAGACCGTACGGCGCGCAGTGTTGACAAGCAATGCGTGCAGAGCCACAGGCAACAGCCTGCCCGCTTCGCCCTCCAGCAGGCTGATGGCAGCAGCAAGCCGTTTGCGCTGCGCCGCGGATACTGCGGGAAAATCGGCGCTCTTCTGCCAGTGTTTCACCTCATAAATGAAAAGCTCCCTGTTGTTCTTCGCACGACCAATGATGTCAATTTCGGCGCCATACCGCCGATCGTTACGGGAAATCACTTGGATTCCGGAGGCGCGCAGAAATCGCACCGCTAAATCCTCCGCTGCGTTCGTGTA
>CAYOZO010000137.1:7924-8721 GCA_964408405.1 uncultured Turneriella sp. | reverse complement strand
GGCGATCGGCAAAGAGTACCGTGACCCGAAGCTCGTGCTGTTTCGCGGCTCGACACCGACGCCGTGCGGCAAAGGCAAGTCGGCGATGGGGCCGTTCTACTGCCCAGCCGACCAGAAGGTCTACATCGACCTGACGTTTTATCAGAAACTGAAGTCCTCTTACCGTGCGCCCGGCGATTTCGCGCAGGCATACGTGATTGGCCACGAAGTGGGCCACCACGTGCAGAACCTGCTCGGCACCATGCGCAAGATAAGGCAGCAGCAAGAGGGAGTTTCTGAAGCAGCGGCGAATGCGTTGTCGGTGAAGCTGGAGCTACAGGCAGACTGTTACGCCGGCATTTGGGCGCACCACGCGCACAAGCAGCGGCAGATTCTCGAAGAGGGCGACATCGAAGAGGCGATGACTGCCGCCGCCGCAATCGGCGACGACACTCTGCAGAAGCGAGCAGGCCAGAGCGTGCAGCCCGAATCGTTCACGCACGGCAGTTCCGCCGAACGCGTGCGCTGGTTCAAGACGGGAATGCAGAGCGGCGATCTTAAGGAGTGTGATACGTTTAGCCTGTGACCCCTATGCCACAACACACTGCCGTTGTCATCGGTGCTGGCCCCGCAGGTTTGGGTGCCGCTCTGGCGCTTGCCCGCAAGGGGCTTTCGGTCACCGTGCTCGAAAAAGAAGCCGAGATCGGTGTTAACCGCCGCGGCGAGACGATCCGTTTTCACCAGGGCATGGAGAACCTGCTCTACCCCGGTTTTTTCGCAGAGCAGACCATACACAAGATCAACCAGCGCACCTACTA
>CAYOZO010000137.1:0-7851 GCA_964408405.1 uncultured Turneriella sp. | reverse complement strand
AGGCGCTTGCAAAGGTCGCGGTCGATGCGGGCGTGCAGATAGTGATGTCGTCGCCGGTCGAGCGCTATGCCAAAGATTCAGGGCGAGTCAGCGCCGTCATTGCAGGCGGTAAAGAGTACAAGGCGGATCTATTCTTTGCGACGGCCGGCCACCGTGACCCGGTCATTGATACCGCGAGCCGTGCTGAGACTCGAATGGATATCCCGATTCGCAAGTACCTCGTGAAAAATTATGCAGGCCGCGACACGCACCTCGAATATTTTTTCCACGTCGACGAAACTTACCCGGCCATCTGCGCTATTTTCCCGCGCGGCAACCGCGAGGCCGAGGTGCTCTACATGTTTCTCACCGATTCGGCGGCGAACAAGGATGTTCTAGGTTTGCGCGGCACAGGAGGTGCCTCGGTGCGCGAACCGTCCAAGAAGCCCAACAAGGTAGATTTCGACCACATCGCACGCATCATCGATAGCTTCGGCACCATTCACCCCGCATTCGGTGAAAAAATCCGGGGGAGCGATATTTATTACGAGACCAACACCCTGATTCCTATGGGCGCGATTGGTTCTGAGGTTCTACCGCTGGCGAACCTCGTGCTGGCGGGTGACGCCGCGGGCCAGGTCGAAGCACGCGGCGGCTCGGGAATTCGTTCTTCTTTCATGATGGGGACAGTCTCAGCAGAAGCTGCGGTCGATACGCTCTTGCGCGAAAACTTTTCAGCAGAATCTCAATCCGCCTTTAAAAAGAAAGTGCTCGACTGCGAACAGATGCACGAGCTCAAAGACCTCAACCTCAAGTTCGGCATACCGCGCCGGTTGTTTTTTTCTACAGTCACCAGCCCCTCGGCGATGGATACGTTTTGGTTCGGCCTGCAGTTTTTTATGCGTTGATTGGCTCAGGCGAAGTTCACAATAAAATCAAAGCCAAACGGCGACATGACGAACCCTGTATTATCAGCAACGCCTGCTAGAGTCAGGTTGTGACTGCCCGTATTGACAAACGTAATCTGGAAAGTCCATGTGATATTATCGACCGAAGCAAGGCCTGAGATACTGGCCCCGTTGGTGAGCGAAATGTTCAGCGCCGTGAGGTTGACCGCACGGCTAAATGTCACTGACGCCAGAAAGGTTCCGCCCGTCGATAGCGTAGAGGGTATATTCTGAGACACCACGTATAACGGTGTACCCCCGGAGCCGCCAGGCTTCTCGAGCTTTTCGGCCAAATCATAGTTATTACAGGCTGTAGGGCAAAATGCGACCACACAATAGAGCCAGAACAATCGGTAGGAGTTTTTGGTAAGCATGGGCAATCGGTAGGCCATCTTGGCAGATTGTCAACCGCATTGTGAATGCGGACTGGCTCTGCTGACCGCGAGCAAAGATTTAAGCGGAGTCTGTCAGAACATCAGCGCGATACTGGCGTAAACGCGCGAGACATCATTGAAGCGGTCTAGCGCACTCTGCAGGCTGTTCACTGTATTCTCAATCTCCAGGGCCTGCGTCGCCGTGCCGGCGGCTGGCCGGGAGAACCGCTGTTTGCGCACGATCGGCATTTCCACACCGGCCTCGAACATCAGGTTCATGTACTTCAGACCCAGGTGAATCGTATAGATATTCTGCGTGATGTCAGCAAAGACCTCATTCTGGTAGCGCGCCCCTGAATTGGAATAGCCGTAAGGCATGAGAAATCCAGCGCGCCAGAGGTATGATGTGCCGGCATAGATGCGTGTGCTACCGATGCGAAAGAGGTTAACATTCAAGTGCGCGCTGACCTGGTAGAGAATACCCAGCGATGCCATGTCGAGCCAGATGTAACCGAGCGAGGTGCGCAGGCCGCCAAACAGCAGGTGGTTCACGTTCGAACCTATGCCAACGCCCAACTGGGGCAACGCCGACCACGGCCCTGTCAGAAAAAGTGAATAGTTGAGCAGGCGTGCCTTATCCTGGTACGGTTGAAATCCAAAAATAGAGCCTGATGGTTGCTGCTGCGCATTCGCATCGCCAAACCATTTGCCGCCACGACGCCACGAGGCAATCTTTACCTTCGGAATATCGTAACTCGCCACGCGCGTACGGATGGTGAAAAGGGAATCGGTTTCAGCAGTGATTTGGCCAACGTACTGTGTCCGCTCAAGGTCTACAATAACGTCACCCCGCTCCTGTATATAAGAGACATAATCAGGGAACTTCTCGTGGTCAGCCACCGAAAGCGGCAGATCGGAATAGAAATGCTCACCCTGGCGGGCGCGGTAAATATCCTGCCGCTCGATTTTGACCGTCATGGCCTGGTTGCGGTAGGTAAGGCTGGTCGCATCAATTGCCAGCAGCTCGACATCGGCAATCACCTGGTCGTCGCGCAGCCTGAGGCTAGTGCTGGTGCCGGGGTTCATCAGCGCAAGACTGCGATTCACCGCCGCTTCGGCGTGCAGGGTGCGCTGTGTGACCAGCAAGGTAATGCTTAACAGCAGGAGCTTGGAAAGTCTCGAAGCAGGGGCAGAGCTTGTCATGCGCCCGCCTGAAGCTCCGCCGAGTGGGCGTAAACGCAATTTGCCGTGGTAACCCTGCAGTGATTTTAGCTTACGCGCTGTCTCGATTGTATATTCTGCCGGTATGGTTGATCAAATTACCGTCCACGAGCTCAAGGAAAAAATGAATAAAGGCGAGAAATTTGTCCTCGTCGATGTACGCAACCAGAACGAACTTGATATCTGCAAATTCGACAACGCGGTGCACATTCCGCTGCACCTCTTGACAGTCCGCTTCAACGAGCTTGACCGCGACGCAGAAATTATTATCACCTGCCACCACGGCGGTCGCTCGATGCAGGCGGCGCACTTTCTGCTAAATCAGGGGTTTCGCAACGTCAGCAACCTCATGGGCGGTATCGATGCCTGGGCGTCGCATATTGACCCCAACATGGCAAAATACTGAACCAGAATGCGTGTCCTGTGCGCCATGTCGGGCGGTGTCGATTCCGCCGTTTCTGCCTTTTTGCTGAAGCAGCAGGGTCATGAAGTCATCGGCGCGAACATGCGCTTTTGGGCTTATGAGCCTGTTAGTGGTAGCTGCGATACAGCTACCACTAACAGGCGTATTACCTCGTGCTGTTCGCCAGAGGATATGGCCGACGCCGAGCGTTCAGCGCGCGGTATGGGTATTCCCTTCTATGCGCTCAAGATGGAGGCAGACTTTCGTGAGAACGTGATCGACCCCTTCATCGCCGATTACGAGAACGGTCTAACTCCCAACCCGTGCGTGCACTGCAATACCTACATCAAGTTCGGGGAGTTTTACGAAAAAGCAACCGCGCTCGGCTTCGATAAAATCGCCACCGGCCACTACGCAGATATCGTAGAGCTGCCCAACGGCCGTTACGCGGTGGCTCCGGCCGCCGACAAAAAAAAAGACCAAAGCTATTACCTCTACGGCATGTCGCAGGAATCGCTTGCGCGCACGATTTTTCCGCTCGCCAAACTCACCAAAGATGAAGCGCGCCGCATTGCTGAAGCGAATAACATTCCGGTAGCGCGCAAACCCGACTCGCAGGAAATCTGTTTTATACCCGACAACGACCACAAGGCTTTCCTGAAGCGCGAAGGCGTTTCCATGAAACCAGGATACTATCGGGATCGCATGGGTGCAATACTCGGCAAGCACGAAGGTTCAGTGGGATTAACCATTGGCCAGCGCAAAGGCCTCGGTGTGGCGGGTTTTGCCGAACCGCAGTTCGTACTGGAAATCTTATCGAACGGCGATGTGATTCTCGGCCCCCGCGAAGAACTCGAACGCCGCACGTTCTACATTCGTGACGTCGTGTTCCAGGGCGTCGCCGAAGACGACCGCGCATGGTCCGAGGGCGTGCCATGCAACGTACAGATTCGCTACAACGGCGCACCACTGGCAGCGACGGCTTATCGCGAAGCAGGGGGGACGCCCCTGATTCGAGTAGAATTAGAATCCCCCGCATGGGCAGTGACGCCCGGCCAGGCGGGGGTGCTCTATGACCGTGACGGCGGGTTTATCATTGCCGGTGGCAAGATTCGGTTGAATCAAGGCTCTACCTTCCATGCAGCAGAGTGATCTGAGTACCAGTTTTCATCCAAAGGCCTACCTACACCTCGCGCTCCTGGTGACAGCGAGTCTGTTACTGCTACCGGTGCGGGGCGCGGTTGTGCCCCATCTCAGTATGAATGAGTCCATAATTGTAGATTGGGTGCTAGGTGGCGTTTTGGCAATCATGGCGCTCTCTATCATCGTTACGATACGTAAGAGCTGGCTCACCTTTCGACTCGGTCAAAATGCTATTTTCATCATGCACAGGATTCTGGGCACAAGGCAAATACCCCTGCAAGATGTGCAATCTGCCCGACTGGTAGAAATGCAGGGTGGCAAAGGGTATAAGTATCAATCGATTGAACTGCAATTGCAGAGTGGAAAATCGACAATACTCGATGGCCTTTACAACCGGGGCATGCCTGAGTTCTGCGAAGCGCTCGCGTCCAGGCTGTCTTGAACAATCTGTTGCAGCCACGAAGTGGTAGCGCGAAGGTCGCCCAGATATGAACCACACAGCCCTACCAAAGCTGAAGAGCGCTTCGCCCTGGCTGGGTATCTTTCTACTCCTGACGGCGACAGCACTCTTGCTGCGGACACCCGAGACCGTAGGCAGATACCTGCTGCTGCTCACAGTCGCCTGGGTCGTACTTTTCTTCGGCTGGGCACGCAACACGCATTCCATCTTGCTGCTGCAGATTCTGCGCTTTTGTGTCGTATTGAGTCTCTTCCAGGTCTTTCCCGATTGGGTTCTCTCGCGCCATCTCGGCGTGCTCGTTTTCCCGCCCGATGGCCTCTTTAAGTGGGACACCGTGTCGGGTTACATGGCCCTACTCTGGGCGATACCCGCCTCGCAGATTCTCGTCGCGTACCATTTCACGCAAGAGCGCGCTGGTACTACGTTGGCGTATGTTGCTGCCATAACGGTGGGAGCTATTCTCTTCATCGGGTCTGAAGAACTGCTTTGGATGCTTCCCTCTTGGTACGCAGTGAATGTCGTCAAGTGGGGGCATGTCGCCCGCTATATTGTTCTGCCGGAAATTTTCCTGAGTTTTATGATAGTCTTTGTATTTGAGCGCGTGAAAGAAAAATCTCTCCCGTGGTATATCTGCGGCACGGCTCTGGTTTCCATTACCTATACTGCCGCGGCTGTGCTGAGCTATTTTGCAATGGGATGATTTACTGCAATAGCTGCAGGGCCGTTACATTTTCACCGCAACGCCGGCTATGAAGCTATACCCGCGGAATGCAACCTGGTCGGTTTCGTAATTGATTTCGCGCGAGTAGTTGACCAAGGCGGTTGTATAGCGACCCTCGGCGAAAATCCCGAGAGTGTTTGTGAAGTGCAGCCGGAAGCCGAACAGGTATGCTGCCGAAAAACCCAGTTCCAGGGCGTTCAGTCCCGGCTGGAATGTAGCAACGCCTGAGGTGAAGCTGTAAGAATATACCGATGAAGATTTCAGCTGGTAAAGGCCGATGCCTACCGCTCCGCCAGCGTACGGCTCAAAAAACGCCAGTTTGTAACCGACGGTGAGCAGCAGATTCATACTATGCGCGCGGACCGTAAAAAGTGGATCCTGCGAAATCGGCATGGATTGCGGCGCGGCACCGTTAAAAGCAACATTTGCGCTCTGCGATTTTGCCGTGTACGACATGTAGAGATATTCGCCTGAGATTTGCAGAATATCGCTGCCACCCCGCAGGCGCAAACCAAAGGGTACTCCGCCATCAGCTGCTAACTCGCGGAACTCTATCAGCCTGTACTTGGTGTTCGTACCCGGTACTCCAGCGTAGAGACTGTCAACGCCGTTTTTTTCATTACCGAAATTAAGATCCATTGTACCGGGCATCGTATAGCCAGCGAATACGTCGAGGTACGTATCAAAAAACTTTGGCGGCGGCGCCGGGGCGGTTGGTTCTTGTCGTGCGGGCGGAAGAGCCTGTTCCCTTGCAAAGCGGCCCTGTGGATCGTTACTTGCGCTCACGGCAAGGATATCGAAAGTCTCGGTATTAATAAGCCGGGCAATAATCCGCAGCGAGCCATCCGTTTCTTTCTGCACCGTACCGGAAACGATGGCTTCGGCGCCCACCCCTGCGCCGAGCCGACGCACAGAAGCTGCATCCATCGCTCCTGTTTGCTGGAAAGCGAGTTCGTTCAGCGCCTTGTTGACCAGCGACCGCTCGAGCACGGTGAACTTCGTGTTCCTCACGAGCGCCAGCGTCAGCTCTTCCTGCACCTGGCGGCCAAGCGGTGAATCTTTCTTGCCGATTTCTTCAAAGGGCAGGACAGCAATCTTGACGATTCGCTTGTCGCGCGAAGTTACTTCCAGCTCGCGCGCCATCGCAGCATAGTTTACTCGCTGCGCTGCGCCCAAAACAGCCCCGGTCAAGAACAACAAAAGAAAGCTCAACTTACGCAAAAGAACACCTCACTTCAGTATCAATACTGGCACCTCGGCCGCGCGCACTACCTTACGGCTGATGCTGCCGCCGATCAGCGCCAGCGCCGGCGAAGCCTTCGCGCTCATGACGATGAGATCAGCCTTCATCTTGTCAGCCGATTGCAGCAAAAAGTCGCTGGTGCCCACGAAATCGGAGCTGATGACGATTTCGGTACTGACTCCCGCCTTTTTGCATTTTTCCGCAGTGGCAGCCTTGCTCTTGTCGATGCGCTTGCGGTATGCTTTCACCTGCGTATTCGCTTCATCCAGTGACCAGCCATAGATCACTTCTGCGTGGTGCAGTATGACAAGGGTCGCCTTGAGCGACTTGCAGAGCTGCAGTACCTTGGGTAACTGCTTCTCGGCTTCGCGGCTAAAATCTGTCGCAAAAACAACTTTCGCAATTTTTTTCGCGACCCTTGCTTTAGGGTTGAGCAGCAAGAGGCTCACCGGGCTGTGGTGGATTGCCGTTTCGGCGAAGCTACCCATCACGAAACGCTGGAAACCGTGCCGCGCATGCGTATAGAGGGCAATCAGCTCGGCCTTCTGTTTGCGCGCGTTTTTAAGAAAGCACGTGACTGCTTCAGAGACCGACCGCGTTGGAAAGTCAACAACGTGTAGATTCTTTTCGGCCAAGGGTATGCCTGCCTTGGCGAGCGTTTCTGCCATGATGCGGCGTGGGCGGTAGACGTAGCGCTCTTCGGGCTCGAGCTGCTCGGGCTTATTCAGCTCGGCTTCGTGGCGCGTGACAAGGAATAATGCCTCAAGATCTCTGTCAGGTGTACCAAGCTGTTTCAGCAGGCTGTGCATTCCCTGCAGTCTCTCTTTATCCTGGTGGAATGGTTCAAATGCCCAGAGTGTTTTCATTGTCATTTCTCCTGAGGCGCTGCCGCCTATGCGCGTGTCAAAATTCTGGTCACAGTGTAAATGGCGAAGAGAATTGCTCCGAATTCGATCGCGGTGGCCTCGGCCTCAGGCAATTTGCGGCCGGCCAAGACGACGGCGCCGGGAAAATCCGGCGCCAGGTACGCAGTAATGCGACCACCGATTACGCCGTAACCACCCGCAATCAGAATTTTTTCCGAATCTTCATTCTGCCTCTTGTTTATCGTTCAGATAGATATACGCGACAGGTACGACAATGAGGGTCAGGAGCGTGAGCGTAATTAGTCCACCGAACATGGGCGAAGATATGCGCTTCATTACGTCGGCGCCAATACCCGACGCGGTCATCACGGGTACAAAACCCAGTATGTTCATACCGACCGCCATGAGCACCGGTCGCAATGATTTCTGTGCACCTTCACTAACAGGCTGTTGAAAAACAGCTGATCTTTTTGTATCTTAACGGTATGCGTGGC
>CAYOZO010000136.1:1786-8797 GCA_964408405.1 uncultured Turneriella sp. | reverse complement strand
AAAACTCAGCCACAGCGGCGCGATTTTCACGGCGACCGGCCGCAAGTTTCTCTGGTTAGAAGGGAAGTTTCACCTCACCACGAATACCAGCCGCATTGCCGTTTTGGACAACGTTCGCCTTAGCGTATTTCGCAATATAGGTGTGCATGGGGTAAAAGCAGATAACCCCTCATATGCGATTGCCTTCACGCTCCCCAATAGCAGTAGTGCCAACCTGTTTACGCATATTGCAGCGGCTGGTTTTGGCGATACGCTCATCAGAACCAATAATTCCGCGCTCAACATCGGCTACCGTCTCATGAAAAACAACGGCTATCGGGGCGTAATGGACATGTATAACAACCAAAGCTTTAACTGGGTTCTGATCGACATGGTTTCGGCCCAACAGACGTATAACACGATTTACCAACAAATGGCGAATAATCATGGTCTCTACGTGCAGAGTGCGCTGCTTGCCTATGCTGCGAGTTCTAGTGACGGCATGTTCGAAAACAGGGCGCATTCCTCTATTCTGGGCGTTGTTCTTGGCGGCAATACCTCTGTCACAAATGGGGCGCTCGATTTGCAATCTGTGGGTGGGAGCGTCATTGCCGATATAGCAGTCGTGCACAATGCTTTTGGCATCAGTTCGAGTCTCGCCAACGCATATCACTATTTTACAGGCAGACTGATTATCGATAACAATACGACGAACTGCAGCGCCGCCGCGAATTCCGGCATTAGCAGCAGTTGCGCTCCTACCAATGCCTCGGATTTTACCCTCGAAAATGCCGCGACGCTCACGAACAGTTTTGTCGGCAGAGTTTACGCGAACGACTCGGTGAACGCAAGCACAGCTGTTTCAGGATTGTCCACAGGCCTGCCATCAGATTGGCTTTCCTTTAGCCACCGCTACCGGATGTGGGGCAAAGATGCGGGCGACTTCGGTACCTCGGGCAATGCCGGCTGGTGCAACGGGTCTTGTCGGCTGTGGGATTACGCGCTGCGCGCGAGCGATACCGTGCTACGCAACCGGCTCTCTTTGCCAGGTTCCAACGACTACCGTTACCATCGCTGGCAGGCATCGACGCAGGCAGAGTGCGAAGCGATTAAGGGCGCGATCTGGCAGGATACTGTCTGTAGCCGTCCGGGCTATATGACCGCCGCAGCCTGCACTGCTGCCGGCGGCACCTGGTCCACGAATCTCTGTACAACGAAATATCTCAAAAACGCGCAGGAAATCCTTTTTGACGGCATCGGCAACGAGAATGGAATCTGTGAATCTGACGAAGCCTGTCTTTATACTCCCAATATTGGCGCCTACCAGGGCCATGGCCGGTTGAATTTTGTTACGCGAATAACTGGCAGCGGTATCAGTAATGTCGATCTCTACCAGTATGAATTCAATGGGTACTGAATGACGCAAAAATCAGCCCGGTTGAGGACATTTTTTGAGACTACCGAAACCATTTTTCCCAGCCGCGCCCCCGAAAATCATTTACGCCGGGAAATCAACTAGCAGCAGCACTCATGCCGACGACTGCGAGCTCGGAAATCGTCACAGAAGGCATTCGCGTGAGGGCCGAACCTCACTACCTTGCTGACCGGTCCGACCCGGAAAACGGGCAGTATCTGTTCACCTACCGCATCACCCTCAGTAACGAGGGGACCGAATGGGCGAAACTCAAGGCACGCCACTGGATAATCATCGATTCAGATGGCAAACGCGAAGATGTCTATGGCCCGGGCGTCGTTGGCGAAGAGCCCGAGCTCGAGCCTGGCGCAAGCTATTCGTATTCGAGCTTTTGCCCGCTGGGCACTAATTTCGGTACAATGGAAGGCAGTTTCACCATGATCCGCCGCGATGGCACGCCGTTTCAAATTCGCGTGGCGCGATTTTATCTTACCACCAACGAATGATGTTGTGTGGGAGCTCGTGCGTTACGAGCCTGAACTCAATTACGCGGCTTTAGCCCTGCCCCGCAGCAAGCGCCGCGGAAAGAACAGCAGCGCACGATAGAGTAGCATACCGAGGATAATTCCCACAAGAACATAGACGAGCGATTCGAGCGTCAGAGGAAATGCCGGTTGAAATTGCACATTCTTGGCCAGCGACCAATCAACGTATTTCAGGAATACGAAGGGTCGCGTGAAGGCGGTTGCATTTTTGAGCGCTTCGAAAGCGCGCTTGGTATTCTCGAAATCTGCCAGTTGCTTCTGGTGCACCTGCCCGGAATTTTTGGATACTTTGCTCTCTGATTTCAAGAGATCATCAATGAACTGCTGTACAGTCATGTCGAGCTCCTGCGCCTTTTCGGTCAGCGTCGCAACCGATTTCTCGTGCGCCGCCTTCGCGCCACTGAGCACGTTAAGGTAGAGATTCATATACTGCGGCGCCTGGCTCAAAAACAGAGCGACAAAAAAAACAACCAGGCGCTCCGCTACAGAGCCGAAAAAAGAACCGATATATCGCTTGATGCTCTCCATTTGCCCGCGTATGTTGAACCGCCGCGCTGTAAAGCGAAAGGGGAATAAAGAGCCGCAGGCCCAAATTGCCGGAGAGAATTTTCCTATTGGCTATTCGTAGCCAAGAGTTTTTCCCACTCGGCCATGCGCTCTTCGAGTGCTTGCTGCTTGAAAGTGCGCTCGGCCGTTTTCTGGCGCAACTCATCAGGATCCATGGTCTGCAGTTGTGCGCCATCGGCGAACAGGGTGTCGAGCGCATGGATTTCGGTCTCAAAGCGGGCAATTTCTTCTTCAAGCTTTTTGATGCGCGTCTGTAGCTTTAAAGCTTCGCTTTTCAGGCGTTTGCGCTCTTCATAACTCAGTTCTTTCTGCAGTGTGGCTGCCTCTGCAGAGAGCGCCGCTTCTGTCCTTTGACGCGCGGCAGGCGCCGGTTTATCTGTTTCGTCCTCGAAACTATCGAGAGCAGAAGCTCCACCCACGAGTTCCTGCAGCCTGCCATTTTTCAGTTCAAAAACCCGGTTGCAAACCCGCTTAATAAAGGCGCGGTCGTGGCTGACCATGAGTATGGTACCTTTGTAATCGACGAGCGCTTCTTCGAGCGCTTCAATACCCTCGATGTCAAGGTGGTTAGTCGGCTCATCAAGTACGAGAAAATTTGGTTTCTGCAACATGAGGTCAGCAAAGACGTATCGGGCCATTTCTCCGCCCGAAAGTGCGCTAAGCTTCTTTTTTTGTTCATCGCCTTCGAACAGCATGTGACCCAGCGCGGTACGCACGTCTTTGATGGCCTTTGTCGAATGCTGGTCGTAAAGGTGCTCATGCATGGGAGTTGCGAGTTTTCGCAGGTCTTCGTGTACCTGTGCATAATACCCCATGCGAACCTCGTGACCGAAGTGCACGGTACCCGCCCTGGGAGTAAGCTCGCCGGCAATAATTTTCAGCAGCGTGGTCTTACCGTGACCGTTGGGGCCAACAATTGCCGCCTTATCATTTTTGCGCAACTGGAACTCCGTGTTGCTGAAGAGCAATTCCTGCGTAAAGCCCATACCCACGCCACGCACATTGAGTATATCGCGGCCCGGTTCGCGCTCGTAGCGGAAAAAAAATGACGGCTTGCGGCGCGATGACGGGATGATCTCGGGAATTTCGATCTTTTCGATCTGCTTCACGCGCGATTGCGCCTGGCGCGCTTTGGAGGCTTTTGCCTTGAAGCGATCGACGAATTCCTGCAGTTCGGCGATCCTGCGTTTTGCCGCATCGGCCTCGCGTTCTTTCTGCTCCGCCGCGAGTAGTCGTGCGGCGACGAAGCGGTTGTAATTCATGTTATAGAGCGTGATGGTCCTGTAGTCAACGTCAAGAATCTGCTCAGAGAGAGCCGACAAGAAGCGGCGATCGTGCGTGATCAGCAGCAGCATTCCCCGGTATTCATACAGAAGAAAGTGTTCCAGCCACCTGATGCCCGGCATATCGAGGTGGTTGGTTGGCTCGTCGAGCAACAGGACATCCCCCTTGGCAAAGAGTGCACGCGCAATCAGGACACGCATCATTTGACCGCCCGACAGTCTCTGCGCGGGAACATTGTGGATTTCATTGGGCAGCCCGAGCCCTGAAAGAAGACGCGCCGCCTCTGCTTCCGCGCGGTATCCGTCGTTCGACCGGATAACTTCTTCAATTTCGCCCGCATGCAGGGGGTCGAGGTTAGGGTCTTCACGCTCTTTAAGAGCCATTGCGAGCGCACGGTTACCGCCGATCACGATCTGAACGGCGGTCTCGGTTTCACCCACCGGCAGGTTCTGCTCCAGAAAGGCAATGCGCGTTCCTTTCTGGATCTCGATTTTGCCTTCTGTTGGATGTTCGCGACCGTCGATGAGCTTCAGCAGCGTCGATTTTCCCGAGCCGTTTGCGCCGGTTATGCCGTACCGCACTCCTTCGGTGAGATGCAACGAAACATGTGCGAAAAGTTCGCGCGAACCATAGGACATCCCTAAGTTTTGCAGACTGATCATTCGAATGTCGGGTTACGCGACTTCTTCATCAGGCGCCGCGAAATTTCGAGTCATAATCCGTGATCGAAGCCTGAATGACATGCAGCGCCTCTTCACGCTCATAGACGGCGCCAATTTCGACTTTTTGTTTTCTGCCCGGAAAATCCTTATACGTGAGAAAATAGTGGCGTATGCGGTCGATCAAAGCCTGTGGGGCTTCTTTCAACGTATGAATATTGGCGTAGAAGGGATCTTCAGCCATTACGGAGATAATTTTGTCGTCAGCTTCTTCGTCGTCGATCAGGCGCAATCCCCCTATGGGGCGTGCCCGTACCAGAAAACCGTTACCAGTGATCGAGCGCTCGGTCAAAACGCAGATGTCGAGCGGATCGCGGTCGCCGCGCAAGACTTTTTTATCACGCGCCAGCTGGCGCACATTTTCATCGCAATACGTCTGCGGAATAAAGCCATAAAGTGTCGGGCACAGCGAAGAATATTTCTGCGGCCGATCGACCTTCATGAGCCCGGATGCCTTGTCGATTTCATACTTGATGGTGTCCGAAGGTACGATTTCGATGAAGGCAGTCACTACCGCAGGCGCCTCAGCCCCCCGTGCGACGCCATGCCAGGGATGCGCTGTGAAAGGAGAAGCTTGCATACGGCAGTATCAGTCGTCAGGACAGGGGGTAAAGAAGAGAGCGGCGCAGGCGCTCAGGTATTGCGGAGATACTTCAATAGCACAACCGAGTTGCCCTTCTCGTTATATCTCACCTCGTCGAATTCCTGTAGCGTCATGACGATGCCGCGTCCGTGTGCAGTTTCATTGCGTTCCTGGGATAGCTTCGCAATCATAGAGCGGTGGTCGAAACCGTTCCCTTCGTCGGTGATGCGAAAGGCGATTTTCTGCGGCTCGATGAGGCAATCGACGCTGACCACGCGGCTGCGGTAAGGTTCGCTGCGGCGGCGTTCGTCAATGAGTTCAAAGTACGTATCGGTCATGAGTGCCTGTGTCTTGGTTTCAAAATCGATTTCGAGATTGCCATGCTCAATCGCATTGAGCAGCATTTCGCGCAGCATGATCCGGTAGGTGGTGACTTTTTGTTCGTCCACATAGCGCCGGCAAAGTCCCGAAAGAAACGTCGCAAGCTCTTCGGTCATAATCAGGGAGTTATTTAAGGTAAATGACATGCGGGCACGATGGAGCAGCGAAGATACCATCATATCGCCGAGGCTCGACGCGCGCCCGATGAACTGCACCTCGTGCGCTTCGGAAATGCGTTCAACGCGGATGCGGTAATCCTTAGGCTCCCCCGTGAGGCGTGAGGTGAGCGTTGCTGTCAGGTTAACTTTCTCTCCGGTTTCCCGCAATGTAACTAAAGCCTGTCGCAACAGCTCGGGGTCGAACAGGTAGTCTGCTGCGCCGTCCTTTTTGGCACAGAGAGTCTCGGTGAGATCTTTGCCCTGGGCGGCTTTGGGGTCTATGCCGAGCTGGCGTCGAGCCGCTGAGTTGAGCGATAGGATTTTCAGATCGCTGCTTAGGGCGAAGACTATGTCTGAGCTGGATTCAGTCAGATGGCGCGAGACCGCAGTCGATTCGGTAAGACGGTCCAGAGCTTCAGAAAGCTGTCTGTTGGAGTTCTGCAACCTTCTCGCAAATTGCAGAATAAGAAACATCGCTCCACCGCTGATAAGAATGATGCCGATGCTGACGCCGATCGCCGGGTAGAGGCTACCGCGCGCGGCCTGCAATATCTCTGTGACTTCGCGCGCCACCTCGACAAGACCAATCGCGCGCCCCTCGAAGAGGATAGGCGCGTAACCCGAAATCCACTCGCGGCGCGAGGCTGTGCTCAAATAGACAGAGCTGAAGCCCGGCGACTGTGATGCCAGAAGTCTCTTTGCAACTTCAGGAGGAATGTACTTTTCTCCGGTAAACGGCGTCTCGTGCAGCATCACCGCCCAATAAAGGTCATTCGTATCGGGGTCTGTAACGAATGTATAGATGTTATCTTTTCCGAGTTTAAGATAATTGAAGCGGGTCGCTGTCTCTCGCAAAATCTCTCTGATCTGTGAAAACGCCGGTTCCCGCGTTGCCGGGCGCAGGTCAGAGCGGAGTTTGCCTGACTGATAAAAAAGACTGGCGTAGCTCTTAGCGGGAATTTGCGGCGCTAGTCCTGCGGCAATCGCCTGCAGCTCCTTGCCCACCGCGATTTCCGTGTCGCGGCGGTTGCCGATCAGCAGAAGACTCACGAGCAGCAAGGTTGCAGCCGAGAGCGCCACGGCCGTAATAATCGATGCCCAGCGTTTCTGCAGCACTCGCATGGGACAAGAAGGCGCGCCGGTGTCAGGGCGGCAAGGAATAGGCTTCTGGCAGTTGATCTGTTTTTCCATAGCCATTTTTTTTCCGGATTGTGAGAAAAAATTCCGATTTTCTGGTATTTATTATATAGAGGGAGCTATGATCTGCACAAGACAACCACCGTTTCTCACAGGCAAACCAGACAGGATCGCCGACCTGTGGGAAGTCCGTATCTCTCCACGCGTCTGGGAGCGCATCCGGCGCATTGCCCGGCAGCGCAAA
>CAYOZO010000136.1:0-1776 GCA_964408405.1 uncultured Turneriella sp. | reverse complement strand
CTTCTCGGCGGTCACCCGCTATTGTGTCTTCCAATTGGCGGAGCGCTCATCGTTACGGGATTGCAGGCTGGCGCAAAGGCTTCGCGCAGGCGATAAGGAAGAGCAAAAAGCAGCGGGTAAACTCCACAGGCATCTCGTATGCCTTTATGGTGAGGACGTGAAGCTCCTGCGGATGGCCGCGATGCAGTTGGGGGTAACGGTTTCTTGCCTGATTCGAATCGCGTTACGGATCTATCTCCGCCACTTTGATATGGAAAAACACAGCCATCGTAGGCCAGATCCGCAGAAACTCTTTTGGCATGCGATAAAACGCATTAATCATTACATCCACCTGCCCTTAAATTATTTTCACCTGCACTGCGAGCACCGTTTCATCGTGCAGGCATTCTCGCCACAGACTCGCTGGGGGTACTCTTATGGCTCTGGGTAAGCGAGCAAGAAGTGGGTCTGGCAAACGGTCATTAGGGGGGAAAATACCCTGGAGCGCACAGCCAAACTTCTTTACAGAGCAGCCCGAAAGCAAAGCCAAACCCATGACAGCTACCATCGAAGATGTTCGAGCCCGCGAAGTAATCGACTCGCGCGGCAACCCCACAGTTGAAGTTGAAGTGACCCTTGACAGCGGCGACATTGGCCGTGCCATCGTGCCTTCGGGTGCTTCAACCGGCAGCCGCGAAGCCCTCGAGTTGCGCGACGGCGACAAGGCCCGCTATCTGGGCAAGGGTGTGCTGAAAGCCGTCTCAAACGTCAATGAGGTGATCAACCCGCACCTCGTAGGCGTCGATGCCATCAACCAGCGTGAGGTGGATCGCGTACTCATTGAGCTCGATGGCACGGACAACAAATCCAAATTGGGAGCAAATGCGATGCTCGCGGTATCGATGGCAACGGCGCATGCTGCGGCAAAGTTCCTCGACCTGCCGCTGTTCCGTTACCTCGGTTCGCCATTTTCGCGCACGCTGCCCGTGCCCATGATGAATGTCATCAACGGGGGAGCTCATGCGGATAACAATCTCGACTTCCAGGAATACATGATCGTTCCCGTGGCGTTCGATTCATTCCGCGAATGCCTGCGGCAGGGCGCTGAAATTTTCCATGCACTGAAAAAGGTTTTGCACGATAAAAGCTACAACACGGCCGTTGGCGACGAAGGCGGTTATGCTCCCAACGTGAAGTCAAACCGCGAGGGCCTCGACCTGCTGATGGCGGCGATTGAGAAAGCCGGCTATAAGCCGGGTGTCGATACCTTCATCGCCATGGACGCGGCCGCGAGCGAATTCTTTGAGGACGGCAAATACAAACTCGACGGCGACGACGGTAAGATACTCGATGCCGAAGGCATTATCGAGCTCTACGCCGACTACTGCGCCAAGTACCCTATCGTTTCTCTCGAAGACGGTATGGCCGAACAGGATTGGGTCGGCTGGAAAAAACTGACCGACAAGCTCGGCAGCAAGATACAGCTCGTGGGCGATGACCTTTTCGTGACCAATAGAGAAATTCTCGCCGAGGGGATCAGCAAGGGCATCGCGAACTCGATCCTCATCAAGGTAAACCAGATCGGTACTCTGACAGAGACCTTTGAAACCATGCAGCTCGCCGGCAAACACGGCTACACCTGCATTGCGTCGCACCGCTCAGGCGAATCGGAAGATACGACAATCGCCGATCTCTCGGTTGCGGCAGAAACAGGCCAGATTAAAACGGGCTCGATGAGCCGTACGGATCGCATAGCCAAATACAGCCAGTTGCTGCGCATCGAAGAGATGCGGGGTG
>CAYOZO010000135.1:2860-9147 GCA_964408405.1 uncultured Turneriella sp. | reverse complement strand
CTGCACGTACCGGCACAGCACCTTGCAGGTGGCGAGTACGAATCATTTGCTGCAGCAGTCGAACAGATGAAGTTCGACCCGTGGAATGCGATCGAAGAGCACCGGCCGCTCGGCAATATCATGCGCGCGCGCAAGCACGCATATAATGTATCACAACTTGAACGCGGCGTTTAACCCCACCCCGGTTCGCGGCGCGAACTACCCCTCCCCATTACATGGAGAGGGGACTGATGAAGACTATTCGTTCCCCCTCTCCACATGGTGGGGAGGGGGTTAGGGGGTGGGGTTCTTATAGCATTATTTCAATCTGAATTCGGTCCGCCGGTTTTGTTCGTCAAACGGTTTGCCGCGTTTGGCAACAACCGGTCGTGACTTGCCCGCACCCGAGGTGGTAAGCCGGCTCTTTTCAATGCCGTTTTCGACCAACCAGTCTTTCACGCTTAGCGCGCGTTTTTCTGAGAGCGCCTGGTTGTAATCTGCGTCCCCGGTAAGGTCAGTGTGGCCGATAATTTCAAATTCCGCCTTGGGGTTCTGCTGGAGAAATTCGAGCACCATGCGCAGTGAAGGCTCAGAAGATTTTTTGATTCGCGCCGAGTCAAAGTCGAAGTAGATCGAACGGATATCGAAGCTCGCGTTCTTTTCGAGCTTGCGCAGTGGCAGCAGATACGTGCCCTCGGCAAGCGTGCCCGTATCGGTATCTTCGCTGACGGGAAGATAACCTTCAGCGCTGCCGCTCAAACGCACGATCTCCTGAATGCCGACAGCCGACGGCGCTTCGAATATGATGCCGTTTCCACTCGCCTGAAGCGTATAGCTCGCTTTTTCGTCGCTATCTGCTTCGAGCACCTCGAGTTTGACTCGGCCGGTGAGCTTTTCTCGCGTTGCCGCATCGACGAGCTGCACGGTCCATTGCTTTGCTGCCTCGGGTTTGATTGGTTCGATGTTCAGATCGTAGTCGGCTTTGTCGGCGTTAAAGGTGCTGGAGATAAAATAGTTTCCCTGCGAGACGGCCAAGAAGGCTTCATTGCCCTCGGTGTTGACATTGCCTGGCACAGGCTCGGGCTCTGCCCATTTGCCTTCGCTGAACCGTGTCTGCCAGATATCCCAGCCGCCCTTGCCGCCTGGCCGGCGCGACGAAAAATAGTACCGTGTGTTGTCTTCACCGGGAATGAGCGCAGTTTCCTGGTTGCCGGAGTTAATGTGCGGCGGAAGATCATCGATCACATTGCCCTTGGCTTTGAGGTCGAGCATGCGGATGCGAGACCGTTTCATGTCGCCGAATGGCCAGCTGCTGAAGAAGAGATAGCGCCCGTCGCGGCTGATCGAGGGCGATTTCTCATTCCACGGTGTGTTGATCTCGTGCACAGGGCGCGGGTTCGACCAGGTCTTGCCATCCCACTCAGCGAGGTAAATATCGAAACTGACGCGCACCTGGCCTTTGGCATCGCGCGGCAATTCGAGACTGCCGTCCCGATCAGAGGCAAAGAGCAGAATTTTGCCGTCGTTGCTGAGGTAGGGCGTCTCGTCGTTGTACTGCGAATTCACCGAGTGCAGCGGCTGAGGTGGCCCCCATATGCCGTCAGTCAGATGCGAAACGTATAGATGCGAAAAGCCGCCTTTGCCTGTTGCGCGCGTCGAAGAAAAAATCATCGTCTTGCCGTCAGGGGTAAAGGTGGGAGCGAATTCCTGCGCCGGAGTGTTAATGTATTCGAGCGCCGGGTGCCGGCGGATTGTCTTGCGTTCTGGTTCGGCCGGGCCTTCGTCGGCTGCATCGAGCGAGCCGAGCAGTATATTGGCCAGCGCCGCAATGGCGGCAGCGAGCATGATTCGCCTCATGGTTGATTCTCGGTAATTTACTGAATCGCTGAAGCGAAAAAAGCAGAGCTACATCGCTTCGATCAGAAGTTTTTACAACTGCCAGCTTTAGCAGTTTGTTGATTGACGCTCGGTATAACTCGTGTTATACCGTCACCATGAAGACGGCTATCAGTATTCCAGATTCGCTGTTTCAAAAAGCTGAAGAATTCGCAAAATCAAACCGCATGTCACGCAGTGAGTTGTATCAGCGCGCGCTCGCGGCATTTCTCAGCGATGCTGCATATGCAGATGTCACCCGCATACTTGATGAAGTGTACGGTGACGAATCACTCCGTGTTCCTCGGATAATTCGTCGCTTGCAATCCCAGGCACTAAAAAATGGCGATGAGGCGTGGTGAAATCTGGTGGGCCGAACTCGACGAGCCACAGGGGGCTGAACCAGGTTACAGGCGGCCAGTCGTAGTCGTTCAGGATGATGCATTCAACCGCAGCCGGATCAACACGGTCATCGCCGTGGTGATCACCTCGAACCTGAAACTGGCTGCCGCTCCAGGCAATGTACCGCTGCCAGGAGCGGAAAGCGGACTGGCGAAGGATTCCGTGGTGAATGTATCGCAGATCATCAGGCTCGATAAAAGCTGCCTGACAGAAAGAGCCGGTTCAGTAGCTCGCAAGACCCTGCTGGGCATCGAACGTGGTCTGCGGCTCGTGCTTGGCATCGGTATAGACTAGCAGACCTGCATTTCCGGTAAGCTGGCAGAGCTAATTTCTCGACAACCTATGCGCCGCCTGTAGTCGTTCACCATGAGCGATCCCACCATGCAAGTGCCCTGCCGGCACGTTAAACTCACCAATGGGGACATAATACAGCTGTATGAAACTGCTGGACCCTTTGACAAGCTCAGGGCAGACCCGGGATACGATGTGCTGCAGGGTATTCCGAAGCGCCGCGAGAAATGGGTGGCGGCCCGACGAGCAGCAGGCGATAAAACTCCGACGCAGATGTACTATGCGAAAAAGGGTATTATCACCGAAGAGATGCAGTTTGTCGCGATGCGCGAAAAAATGGATGCGGAGTTCGTACGCAGTGAAGTTGCGCGCGGCCGGGCGATAATCCCAGCCAATATCAACCATACCGAACTTGAGCCGATGATTATCGGGCGCAATTTTCTCGTGAAGATCAACGCCAATATCGGCAACTCCGCGCTTGCCTCATCGATCGAAGAAGAAGTCGAAAAAATGCGCTGGGCGGTTCGGTGGGGAGCTGACACGGTGATGGATCTTTCTACCGGAAAGAACATCCACGAAACGCGCGAGCACATCATACGCAATTCCCCCGTGCCCATCGGGACTGTGCCCATCTACCAGGCGCTCGAGAAAGTCAAGGGCAAGGCAGAAGAGCTCAATATCGATATCTTTCTCGAGACGCTCATTGAGCAGGCAGAGCAGGGAGTGGACTATTTTACCATCCATGCGGGCGTCCTGCTGCGCTATATTCCACTGACGGCAAAGCGCGTCACCGGCATTGTTTCGCGCGGTGGATCGATCATGGCAAAATGGTGCCTCGCGCACCATAAGGAAAACTTTCTCTACACACACTTCAACGACATCTGCGAGGTGATGAAAAAGTATGACGTCTCTTTCTCGCTCGGTGACGGTCTGCGTCCGGGATCCATTGCCGATGCGAATGACGAGGCGCAATTTGCCGAACTGCGCACCTTAGGGGAGCTTACCCAAATCGCCTGGTCGCACGATGTACAGACCATGATCGAAGGACCTGGGCATGTGCCGATGCACCTGATTAAAGAGAACATGGATCTGCAGCTTGAGTACTGCCACGAAGCTCCGTTCTACACGTTAGGTCCGCTCGTCACCGATATCGCTCCCGGTTACGACCATATTACCTCGGCGATCGGCGCTGCGATGATCGGTTGGTATGGCACGGCGATGCTCTGTTACGTTACTCCCAAAGAGCATTTGGGTCTGCCTGACAAACAAGATGTCAAGCAGGGAGTGATAGCCTATAAGATTGCCGCGCACGCAGCCGATCTGGCCAAAAACCATCCGGGCGCGCGCGAGCGTGACGATGCGCTTTCGCGTGCGCGCTTCGAGTTTCGCTGGGAGGACCAGTTTAACCTGTCGCTCGATCCCGAAACTGCCCGTACATACCACGACGCGACCCTGCCGCAGGACGGCATGAAAAAGGCGCATTTCTGCTCGATGTGCGGACCGCACTTCTGTTCGATGAAAATTACGCAGGATGTGCGCGCGCTGGAAGAAGGCATGGCCGCCAAGTCTGCGGAATTCAAGGCGAAGGGCGGCGAAATCTATGTGTGACCGGGGCTAGGCGGAATTTGCTTATGCGAATTCCGATCCATCCGACAATTAGTGTATGCAGGTTCGCCGTGCGCTCGAGAGTTTTATCCTACAGAAAAAACTGAGTCCCCGGAAATTGCGTAACCTGCTTGCAGTCGCCACAGCTGCCGAGCGGCTTTCTTCGCGGCCTTACATGGACCAAAAGGAGATCGACCGCATTGTCGCCCGGTTCGGCGTCGGCCCTGATGTCACGACCTGGGGCGATTTTTTTGCCGCAGAGATTGCGACGGACCACTGGGAAAAGCCAGACCCTGAGTTTGAACGTATATGTGAAACCGTCCTGTTTGATTTTATCGCAGCGGCCATAGTCTTTTCGGGCAAGAGCGCGGATTATTTTGAAACTGTCATGCGCGACTATGAGGAAAGCCTGAGCAAAGACCCTGGCATGCGCACCGCAGAAGACGAAGAGAAGTTACACCTGGGCATTCTTGCCGGCTATCACGCGCAGATGGGGCTTGACAAAAGCCGCCTGAGCTACGAAGATATGGATTTTTTCGAATCCTTTAGCCTGAAGACTAAAACAGCATAAAGTAATTTGTTGCGCTTTGAGGAATAAGGCGAGACGATTGGATCACGCCGGCTTTACGAAACGCGATAGCCACTTCCAGAAACCGTGCGCATGCGGATTTGCCAGTATGCGTACAATTGAGGCGGAGAGTATTTCGCGCGCTATCGCAATGTCATCTTGTCCAGGTTCTTCTTTAGCGCGCTGGCATAAAAGATCGACACGCGACTCAATGGCGGACATGTCATGGTCCTTTGCTGCTTCAGCCGCTGCAAGCACGGCGTAGGCTACCTGTTCACGAAAGACGACTGCCCGGGAAAACAAGAGCATTTCGCGCTTGCTGAGTTCTGCAAACGGTACGATATCGAGCTCAATGGTGAATTCGGCGCTGTAGTGCCGGATAAATTTTTCCGGGCCCACGTGGTACGTCGCCTCGGGCATCTCGAGCGCAGTGCGGTGCTGCCGGTATTTTTCCGTATCGACAATTACGAGCGCGAAATGGTCGCGGAATTTGACTGCGAAGACCCCGAGCTCCGCATCGAGAATGAATGACTTATTGGCATAAAGTCTGTAGCCACCGTCCGCAGTTTCTGTCAGGGTACTCTTGATGTTGAGCGGCGAATTCTGCCAACCTGGTTCAGAGATTGCATAGACGAACTCGCCCTTGCGCGCGACAAATTCAGAAATGAGCCCCGGAAAATACTTTTCGAGCGCGTAGCCGGCCGTGGCCTTATGGGCTATAATGGGTATGAATGCTTCCGGATAATCTGCCTTTGGATAGGCGGAGCGGATAAACTTCAGAAATTCACCGAACGGCTTATCAAACGGGATTTCCATGTGGGGTGGTTATGCCTGACTCATGCCCCGGCAAGAACATTGCCGCTGTCTTGTTTTGGCGAAAACAGCCAGTACGAGTAAACAATCCACAGCGCATCGGATGTGAGCAGGTGTACGATCTGCATATATGCCGGAGCGCTGAGAGCAATATTTGTAACGCCAATTACTCCCTGCAGCGCCGTCAGAAATGCAACCACATCGCACAGGTTGTATCTGCCTGCGATCATGGGATAATGATCGCGCTGCCGGATGGCAATCGTTAGCACAAAGCCAATCGTGAATACCGCCAGCAGCGGGTGGATGTTCCTCAGTTTGAGGTACGTATGTCCCTCGGTGACAAAACCGCGCGTTCCGGGAAATAGCGTGTCGCCGAGCGCGGCGAGTGCGCCGAACATACCGGTTAAGAGGATCAGCGCGGCGCCTGCCTGAATCGCGCGGTTGCGGTTGAGTTGAAGCTCCCCCTCTGCATTTTGCAGCGCCTTGACGGTGAGTGAGAGAGCGGTCAGCAAGAGGTAAGTGTTGCCGAGGTGCAACGGCATCATGAGCCCACGCCCCAGCGATGCGTCGAGACCCACCCAGCGGAAGAGAACCAGAGATGCGCCCAGAAGCCCTTCGGTGACGACGAGCAGGAAGGAAAAAAGCGCCATACGCCGCGCGCTTTTAGAGCTTGTCTTTGAGCGCCAGACACCAATGAGCAGGATAATCACAAAAATACCGGAGAGACCACTGGTAGTGCGGTGGGTATATTCAA
>CAYOZO010000135.1:0-2850 GCA_964408405.1 uncultured Turneriella sp. | reverse complement strand
GTTTTTCACCAGGTCAACGGGAATTACCTCGCCCTCGCACGAAGGCCAGTGTTCGCCGCAGCCCGCGCCTGAACCCGAAATACGCACGTAGGCGCCAAAGAGGATAACGCAGAGGGTGTAGATGAGAACGAAGAGGGAGAATTTTTTCATGGGGTTGCTGCAGAATCTTTTCTCGCGATCAGGGGGTAAAGCGTAAGGCTTAGGAGGCGTCCATAGTTATGATTTTCCATAACTATCATGTTTTCAGGGCGGAGTCGGTCGGTAATCGGTGATATTCTACAATTTTTTTCAAAAATCGTGAGAAAAATCAGCGGTTTTCGGGTATTTAATAGGTAGAGGACCTATGATTTGCAAATCTCAACCACGATTCCTGGAAGACAAACCCGATAAGATTTCCGATCTCTGGGAAATTAGGCTTCCCGTAACGTTGTGGCAAGCCGTTCACAAAGCAGCTCGGGAGCGCAGGGTAACCTTTTCGACTATTACCCGATTTTGCCTATTCCAGCTTGCGGAGCGAAGCAGTCTGCGTATGCGAGAGGCTGTGCGCAAACTTGTTCAACAAGATCGCGATGAGTACCGCCAGGCAAGCTCTTTCCACAGGCACGTCGTATGTCTGTATGGCGAAGATGTGCAGATGATTCGCCTGGCAGCGATGCAGTTGGGCGTGACGGTATCCTGTCTGGTAAGGCTGGCACTGCGGCTTTTTTTGACACATTTTGCTATGGAAAAACATAACAAGCGACAGCCATCGGATGCCGCATTATTCTGGTGCGGCATCAAACGCGCCTGCAACCTGATCACCGTACCACAAAACTACTGCGGCATATTCAGCTCCCGCCATTTCTACCTCCAATCCTTCCCGCCTGAGCTGCGGTGGGGGTGGCCCCAGGCAGCAACGGCGGAGGTCATGCCGACCTGAGGTAGCGGCAGAATATCCGCCCAAACATGTTTTGCCAGCAAATTGCAGGTAGCCATGAATCGATTTTGTATTTTGTCTTAAGGAGCGCTATTCGTATGACCCCCGCACGCGACCTCTACACTGCCAGCACCCTGCAACAGCTGTGGCAGACGCAGTTTCCCGACCTGCCGTTCGAGGCAGTGGTCAAGCAGGATGTGCTGCGCCAGGGACTCTCGTTCACAGCTGCTGCGCTCGAAGAGGCAGATTTCAAGCGCAAAGATTATTTTATCTTCACATTCGACCGTGCCCCGCTCGCTGACATACCCGAGCACAAGCGCGTGCCCGAAGAAATCCGAATCTACACCGATTCAGAAGTAGGGGGAGTTTCTGCGCTTAAGCCGACTGTCATCTCGGTGCGGCTGAATCCCGATTCACCTTACAAGGTTGACCGCGACGAGCAGGGGCGCATCGTCCTGCTCCTTAAGAACGAAGTCCTCTCCCGCGTACTCTATCCGCCTGTGCCCGAATACTATAAGCAGCAATTCTCTTTCGACAAACCGATCGGCGAGGTTGCCCCGGCGATCGAGTGGGGTTACCTCATTTACCTCACGGTCTTCCGCAATTGCCAGTACTTCGGCAAAGATGAAGAGTGCCAGTTCTGCGACATCAACCACAACTGGCGGCAGCAAAAGCGCGAGGGCCGTCCTTACACCGGGGTAAAGGACCCTGCGCACATCGTGGAAGCGCTCGAAAAAATCGCGGCTACCGATTCAACCGCAAAAGCCTTCACCATCACCGGCGGTTCTGTCACGGGCAAACTGCAGGGCAAAGACGAAGTCGAGTTCTACCTGCAATACCCGCGCGCGATGAGCGACAAGCTCAAAATGCATTTCATAGCCAAGATGGTGATACAGGCATGGGAGCTCGACGATTGCTACAAGGCTGTCGAAGCCGGCGTAAAAATCTACCATCCCAACTACGAAGTGTGGGATCGAGAGCTATTCAGCAAAATTTGCCCCGGTAAAGAGCGTTTCATCGGCCGCGACAGCTGGATTAAGCGCGTCGTCGCCTCTGCTGCAGCATTTGGCCCTGAGAACGTGATTCCGAATTTTGTCGGCGGTGTCGAGATGGCCGACGGCGTAGGCTTTACCGACGAGGACCAGGCAGTCGCTTCGACCTCAGAGGGGTTGGACTTCTTCATGAGCAAGGGGATTGTTCCCCGGTTCACCACCTGGTGCCCTGAACCATTTACTCCGCTGGGCGAAAGCGCGCCGCCCCCGCTCACGTACTATCTGAAATTACTGCGCAATTACCGCGCGATACACCGTAGGTACGCGCTGCCAGTACCGCCTGGTTATGGCGAACCGGGCGTCGGCAAGGCCGTCTTCAGCGTCAGCGCGTTTATGGACGTGCTTTAGCGGCTAAAACACCATATTCAATCCAAACCAGCCGCGGGCACCCGAGGTTTGGTACAGCGAAACAAATTCATACCTCTGGTGCAGCAGGTTCTCGCCGCGGATGAATGCCTTGAGCGAGGGCAATAGCGCTTTTTCGATACCTGCACCCAGTAGCACATAGCCAGTCAGATTGCGCGTGGCAAGCGTCTGCGCTTGCGTTTCGCGGCGGTTGTGGACGTATTTCAGCTCAAGGCTGAAATCCCAGGTATTGGGGGTCAAGTGCAGGCGGGTAAAGAGGGCGAGTGGCTCGCGCAGCGAGGCCTGGTCGATGAAGTACTCGGTGCTAAGTCCCGTATCGTGCCAGAAGTCTGACCCAAAATTCTGCGCCAGCGAAACCGAACCCTGCAAAGCCCGGTAGCTCATCGGCGCTAGTTGCAGCAGTCCCTGGGCCGTATCTAACCTGCGGTCGAAATAGACCGGGTAATTGATAAGCGTCGCCGACGCTTTCAGGTGAGTTTCTTTTGTCAGGTGAAAGTTGTTTTTGAACGCTGCGCG
>CAYOZO010000134.1:0-9154 GCA_964408405.1 uncultured Turneriella sp. | reverse complement strand
GGTTTTTGCAAAACCGCGTGGAAATCGCGGCGTCTGCAGCGAGCACGGTATTTTTTCAACATCCTGCTAGGTTAGGCATACCGATTACTGCTGGCAGTATTCGGCGTGGATTTGGGAAACCCGGCTGTAGTAAGCCGACACCGCTGAGCGGAATCGTGGCCAGTTTCGGCCCTTAAGTCCCTGTTCCATCGTCTTTGCCAGCCGGACCATTTGCTGGTCGCCACCCGCCTGAACAAGCGCCGCAACAAATTCCTGATACGATTTTACCTCGTCGCGCTGGCGCCGAAAATCGAGTCTCATCGGCATCGAATCTTTGACGTTGAGCAGAGCAGCTTCGAATTCACTGAGCGCGTTACACTGCTCTTCTTTTTCGGAACTCGTTTCTTCGTGTGCCTGCTCCGGCGCCTGTGTCACTTCTGCCTGCGGCTGCTGAACTGCGGCCCCCTTCACCATCTCATATTGCGGATCCTGTGTCTTCTGCTGCGGACTGCCAATGTAAATTTGTCGTGTTGCCAGCTGCATGATGTGATCCCAGTTGGGCTCGGCCTTTCTTACCTCGGCGCGCACAATCGAGAGAAATCGGCTCGTGAAGGCGCCGCCAATTGCATCCTGCCCGAAAGACATCTGTCCTACGGTCGAGCCCGACGCATGAAGGCAGCGGAACTGCGGACAATCGCGACGCATATATTCAGCCTGAGAATTCGACAAAAAGCTTGCGCCAAGCTTCATCAGAATCTTCAAGCATAGCACGCGAATTGATACCTGCCTGCGGTATATCGATGAAGTTGTTGCAGGAATCGCTGATGGCAAGTAGCATGCGGGGATTTTTTGCGTTTATGGTATTGATGACCCACTGAAAATCCAGACCCTTTTCTCCCGCGTCCGGAATATAGAGTAGCGGCCACCGGGTTTTAACCTTCTGCGTTCGGAAACCATGCCCCGAATAATAGAAAATAACCGTATCGTCCTGTTCTGCCCTAAGGCCTTTGACGGCTTCGGCGATATTTTTAGATTTGAGCTCGTTACCCTTGATGGTTTTCATGTCGAGGGTAAGCCCGGTACGACTGGCGATTTGGCGGGCAAAACCCTCGATATTTGCCACATCTGTCACGACCGACTTGCCGATCGAGCGGTCATTGGTATCGCCGACAATGAGCACACGCAGTGAAGCGGCAGAAAGCTGGGTGAGCGATACTGAACCCAGTAAGATAACTTTAGCAAAAAGTGATAACCGTCTCATTGGCCAATACCATCTTCTTTCATGCCTGAAAGCCGCGCATCATCGGGAAATATTTCTCGCCCTAGCTTAAGAATTTCGCGACGTTTCGCGTCGAAATCTTCCAGATTGCCCGGCGCTCCGTTACGCCCGAAGCTCACCTCATTGCAGGTAAAACAGAACAGAGCATGCGCCTGTCTGCCGGACTTCTCAAAAATGAAGCCAAGGTACGGTACAAACATACAGCGCTTCGAATGCTGAAAGTCATACGTTTTCGCGTCAAAGAGGACTGCCTGCAGATTCCTGATCTGCTCGCTCGACAGCAGTTTCCCTTTGCGTTTAATGGCATAGCCTTCCAGATTTTCTTTTTTCGCGGCAGACTCCTGCTCTGAATTCACAATTACAGGCACTACCCGCTGCGGATCGGCGTAGATCTCCCTGCCACCAAGAAGTCTTTCTACCTCTTCGTCGATCTGTCCCGTAAACACTGAACCTTCCCACGTCTGGCTCTGCCCTGATTTGCAGCCCACCGCAAGAAGCAAGAACATGAAGGCGCTCAAACAGCTGATTCTTTTCATGGCGCATATCACGCCGTCTGTCACTGTAGTCAAGGTATTGTTGAGAATTCGCGGTAGCTCCTCAGATGACAACGCCAGCAGGATGTTTCTCAACAACCTGCTACCGCCAATGCTGGTTCAGCAAAGCGCAAAACTGCCTGAGCTCACTCTCCGATCGCGGCCTTGCGGGCAGGTTGCCCCAGACTGGCTTTGGCCATGCCGGATCGTCTCGGAACCGTGCTAAGACGTGCACGTGCAGCTGTGGCACCATATTTCCGAGCGCCGCGATGTTGAGCTTATCGGGTTTAAATGCCGATTTCAGCGCCCGCGATACGTCCGCTATCTCGCGCAGAAGTTGCTGTTGCTGTGTCCAGGTGAGGTCTATGAGTTCGCTCGCGTCAACCACGCGCGGCACTAAGATTAACCAGGGCAGTGCAGCATTGTCCATGATCCGCACTGCTGACAACTCCAGGTCACGAAAAGGGGCGCTGTCCGCTTCAAGCTGCGGATGCAGTGAAAAGTGAGCAGACATCAGACGTATTGCGCGAGCTCGGAAAATTTTTCCAGGCGAATTGTCCAGGTCGTGATTTCGCCGGGCGGGGCATGGCCGTACGCACACCAGGCGAAGTCACAGCCTATCGCCTGCGCGGCTTCAAGATCGCTCAGGCGGTCGCCCACCATCACGATGGAACGCGGCTCAATACCGAGCGACACATAATGGCGCATGATGTCGCTTTTGCTGAAAATTTTTATCCCATCGATATAGGTGGGATGTACAACGTGCGGCAACACCCTGCAGTAATTGAGAATCGCCTCAATATAAGGACGCCTGCCGTTGGATGCCACCAAGATCTTTCCGCCGCGCTGCAGAATCGTCTCAATCGTTTCTGTCACGGCAGGATAGTACTCCCCGCCGCCGGCAGCGATCTTCTGGCATAGGATGCGCAGAACAGAATCCGAGAGAAAATCACGGTCGCTTTCGGAAAGTTGCGGAAAAAGATTCTCGAAGATCTTTTTTACGGGCTTACCGATTTCGAGCATGATGCGCTCCTGCCCAGGCGCTTCGATTACAGTGTTGCGCTCGCGACAGAAAAGCTCAATCGATTCCTTATATGCCGGATAAATGATATGTTCAGAAGAAAAAATCGTACCGTCGATATCGAGCGCAAAGTACTGGTACTTCATGATTCAGTCAGTGCTTGTATTGCAGGGGTACTTCGATCGCATAGCCAACGTTTTGTCCGTTGACGACGTGCGGCGGGCACTTCTTGGAACCGAACGCGCGGTTGCCCGCCTGTATGAATATCTTGCGCAACATCGGCAGCAGATCTTCGGCAGGTTCTTCAGGAAATTCAACTGAAGTCGTTTTGACCGAGCGCACGTTGCCGTACTTGTCAACGACAAGACGCACGTTCACTGTAGCTGTCTTCACGTATGGCTTCGCTTCCGCTGGAAAATTCGCCGACACACACTTCGCAACATTCGGTATTTCATCGCTGCCGCTCAACTTGACCGGCGGGGCTGTATCGAGTTCGGCGGGGGTCGCAGTTGCTGTGGGAGCTTTTTCCGTTACGGCAGATTCTGCCGGCGCAGTTTCTTTAGCCGCTGGCTTCTTACGCAGCTTTTCTTTTAGCGCAGGAATCAATCCCCCTTCATTCGCCTGGCCAGGCTCTGCGGATGCACAGGGTTTCAAGAGAAAAATGAGCAGCGCTAAAGCGACGGCAATAAGCGACAGGATGAGAATATTGCGTCTGGTCATTGCAGGGTGTTTTAGAGCGGCGGGTTAGTTGTAAAGCTCATAACTCAGCGGAACTTCGAGCCTGTACCCCGTGGGAACACCAGAGGCGTAATACACCGGACAGCGGCGACCCTGCAGGGAGTTGCGCGCAGCCTGCAGGAAAAGGTTCTTCATGCGTTCCTTGAGCTCGGGCGGCAGATTCTTCTTAAAGCTCACGTACAGCGGCTTCGCTTCGCGCACGAGCCCGGTCTTATCCACGAGAATGCTGACCAGCACGAGAGCCTCTTCGACGTAGGCTTTTGCCTCGGGGGGAAAATTGCGCACGGCGCAGCGCGCAATATTGGGGCCGCTGCCGCCTGAGCCGCCGCCTTCTACATCCAGATCGACGACACCTTCACCGTCGATCGAGCCCCCGGCTTCGTTCGCGGGCACCACGGTCGCATCTGCTTTCTTTTCCTTTACGAACTGGTTGCCAAATACTTCATCCACCTCGATCACGGGAGCCCTGCGCGCGCGAGGCTTAAACTCCCCCAGATCGATGGACATGGTTGAGAACGGAATTTCCCGGGGTTCGCCCTGCCAACTCACCGCAAGGTAGCCGATAATCTCGACGGCAAGGATGAGCGCCATAGCCGTGTAGAGGTATTTCTTCTTACGCTCGTCACGCCGTGGGGTAAAAGAATTCGTAAGGCCCGCATAGACCTGCCGCCCATCGGAAAGAGTGATACCGCCGATCTCTCCCACGCCGCCACGGCGGGAGCGCAAATCAGGCGGACAAGATTTTTGGCTCTTAGACGGTGAACAATCCGGTTTCTTACCGGCGGTTTGTCAGCACCTTTTTCTCAGGCGGGCAGGTCGTGCAATCGGCATAGATGGTAAGATGGTGCTTGCGCATGCGAAAGCCGTTTTTTAGGGTAATTTTTTCCTTAAGGGCTTCCAGGTTGCTGTCGGCAAATTCAATGATCTTACCGCAATCCATACAGACAATATGGTCATGGTGCTCGTGTCCCGGAGTATGTTCATAAAATTTGTAATCTTTGCCAAAATCGTGCTCTTCAATCAGCTTGAGGTCGAGCAGCATCTGGATCACACGGTACGCAGTCGCCTGAGAAACCTTCTTTCCCTTTGCACGAAAACTGGCGATCAGCTCTTCTACCGTGAAATGTTCGTGCGTGCTGAATACCCACTCGGCGATTTCGTCGCGCTGCGGCGTGGATTTATACTGGTGCTGGAGCATACGCTCTCTGAGCAAAGACATTTCGCGCGAAATATTGGCCGCAGCCTTTTTCATAACTGCCGTAATGATACCCATACAAAACTGCATCGTCAAGCTTTATTGGCAGAACACCTGAGAACTGGGGTAGGGCTTACCTGCCGGTGCGCCTTCAGTATCTTTGAGCGTCACGCATCCACCGGGGCGTAGTTTGGTACGAGTTTTTTTGTGTGTGCGGGGCTGTGTGATATGCGATCGAAATTCAGGCAGAAAGCGGCGGCACCGGTGGCTTTTGGCTCGAAAACAGCTCTTTCGTGGTTAAAATGCGGTACTCCTGCCGGTAGGCAAGGCCCTCGGGCGCATTAAGCTCCGTTTTGCATTGGTAAGTAATAAAAAATTCTGGCTGAGGTTGCAAGCGCTGCTTACGCCGCTCTTGCCAATACTTCAAATTCCGTTGCGAAAACGCGCAGCCCCACAGCGGCTGCGACAAATACTCCTCCATCAGCCGCGGCAGATAATGCCTAATCGCAAAATCGACCATGCGCGAAACCGACTCCCCCGAATGCATCGCCCGCTCATGGAGCGCGGCGTAGAGCACCTGATTGACATACCAGGCAACGCGACCATATTTTGTGCCTATGAGTGACGCATTCTTGCGCCTCAAGGTGGCGGACTTTTTCCCTCTGCCGCGCCAGTGCCGCAGAAAAACCTTCGCCAGGCGCTCTATGAGATCCGATTCGGACCACAATATGCCGTTTCGCGCCAGGATAATCTTTGCGGCCTTGAGCCTGCGCTTTGATCCGGGACGGAGTGAGACGGAAGTGAGGAAGTATTCTTGAACGGAGATTTCTTGCATTCTATATATTAAATACCAGAAAATCCCGATTTTTTCTCAACTTTCTTGTTTTTTTTGGTAAGTACCAAAAAAAATTTGGGCAAGTACTAAAAAAATTCATGAAAAGTCTCTCAAGGCGCTTCGTAAGCGCAGCCTCTTATCCGCAAGCCCCGCAATCTACTCTCCCCAGAAACGCGGCTGCACCCTAAAAACCGTCACAAAAGAGATTGCATTGTAGTGACGGCCTGAACTGCTGGTCCATGATTCGAGGGCTACAACGCGCACTGAACCGTTCCATGCTTTTTGCCGCCTCAATGGGCGTTATCTATGGCATGGCAGCGCAGTTTCTTGCCCGCACAATCAGGACTCCAGGCCCGAATGATCAGGCAGCCGCTTCGGCATTCATGGTCATGTCTTTTGCCTATGTTTTTTTCCTGCCGGCAGTTATTGGCATGGTGCATGTCTTTCTGCGTAGCCGCGAAGAAGAGCTCTCTTATGCCAAAGCGATCACAGAGCCTATTCTTCCGGCGATTCTTTGTCTGGGTATCTCGATGCTCATCGGCTGGGAGGGCACTATCTGTCTGGTAATGGCGCTCCCCGTGATGTTACCGCTCGCGATGGCTGGCGGCCTGGCCATGCGGATTATTCAGAGGCTCAAAAACAGGAACCTGGTCTTTGCCGCATTTACCATCCTGCCGCTGCCTCTGGCCCTGGCGGAACAACACATTCCTCTGCCGCAGGAAATGCAAATTGTAAGAAACTCCATTCTGATTCGCGCGCCGGCCGAAGTTATCTGGCGCAAGATTGTGCGGGTCGAGAAGATTACTGAGCCACAGGAAAGTTTTTTCTTCACGATGGGATTTCCTAAACCCATTGAGGCTGTGCTCTCTGGCGATGGAGTGGGTGCGACACGCATCGCGACATTCGAACGGGGTCTTAAGTTTGTCGAAACGGTGACTCATTGGAAAGTTAACGAAAGGCTTGGCTTTAGCATCCAGGCAGATCCGAAGGCGACCCCGCTCACAACGCTCGACGAACATGTCACGGTCGGGGGCGCCTTCTTCGACGTACTCTCGGGCACGTATGAAATCCACCCCATTAATGCCGGGGAGTGCGAACTTATACTCTATAGCGAGCACCGAATTTCGACGCACTTCAACTTCTACGCACGATTGTGGAGTCGCTATCTCATGAGCGAAATCCAGTACAACATACTACAAGTTATCAAACAGCGCGCCGAAAAAGAAAAAATCTGATTCGGCAGATACCTCTTTACGCATTCTCGCTCCTAAGAAAAAAGCCGCTCATGCGTCATCAGCAGACAGATAACAATGTCGTGAGACTGCGCTCCGTTCAGAAATCCTATACTTTAGGAGAATACGAGGTGCATGCGCTCAGGGGAATAGACCTCGAGATTTCCGAAGGAGAATTCACCGTGATCATGGGCCCTTCGGGCTCAGGCAAAAGTACGCTGCTCAATCTCTTAGGCTGTATCGACCTCGCGACGACCGGTGAAGTGGAAGTCTGCGGACACAATACGGCGCAAAAGACTGAAAAGGAACTTGCAGAAATCCGCCGCAATAACATAGGTTTCATTTTTCAGGCATTTAACCTGATTCCCGTGCTTTCGGTTTACGAAAATGTCGAATATGCGCTGGTGCTGAAGAAAGTTCCCGAAGCGGAGCGAGTAGCGCTTGTGAACGAAATAATCGAACAAGTGGGCTTGAGCGCACACAAGCAGCACAGACCGAACCAGCTTTCCGGCGGACAAAGGCAGCGCGTCGCCATTGCGCGGGCACTGGTTACGAACCCGCGCCTGGTTTTAGCCGATGAGCCCACTGCGAATCTCGATTCTGCCACAGGCAAATCGATTCTCGAACTCATGCGGCGCATGAACGAAATGCACAAAACCACGTTTGTCTTTGCGACGCATGACCCCGACGTGTTATCGTTCGCAAAACGGCAGATCCGCATACACGACGGCAAAATCGAGAGCGACCTGGCCGCAGTGAAAACCACTACAGCCAAAAGGGGTAAGCGCAAATGAGCAGGCTCAGGATTCCCACAGATATAAAGATAGCTTTCCGCAATGTGTTCCGCAACCGCCGGCGTACCCTGCTGACGCTCTCTTCGATTGTTCTGGGCTCAGCCGCGCTCATTGATTTCGACGGCTACCGTAATTTCGCCGACTGGGGATTGCGGGAAATGTATATCCGCTCGCAACTCGGGCATATACAGATCTATAAGAAGGGTTACCGTGCTTCCAAAGGAATGAACCCCTTTGCCTATCTGATTTCCAACTCAGAGGAGATCAAGAAAACTGTGGCGGAGACTTTGGGCGAGCGTCTCAAGGTAGTCACCGCGCGCCTCGAAATCAATGGCCTCATTACCAAGGGCGGGCAGTCGTTCAACTTTATCGCGCAGGGCATCGAGGTCGATGCAGAACGCAAAATGGCGACGCTCGACGACGGCACTTCGAGCGCGCTCAAGGTGAAGAAAGGAGAAACGCTGGCGGATAACGATTCCGGCGCGGTCTTGCTGGGCAACCAGCTTTGCGAGGCTCTCGGCGTCACCGAGGGCGATCTGCTGAGCCTGATGGGCGCAAGCGCAGTGGGAGCGCTCAACGCAACGGACCTTCTCTGGAAAGGTTGTTTTTCCACCGTATCAAAAGAATACGATAAAGTTGCTGCGATTATGCCGCTTGCTGATGCGAAGCGCTTTGCCGCGACAGACGATGTGCTGAAGCTCGTTGTGATGCTGAAGAAAACAGAAATGACGGACACAGCAATGAGCGAGCTCCAAAAAGCCTTTGCCGAAAAGGGATATGACCTCGAAATGGTAAGCTGGTTTGAGCTGGCAGACTATTACCGGCAGGTAATGATTTTTCTGAGTGGAATGTTCATGGTCATTGCAACGATTATCGCCTTTGTCGTCGTCTTTTCGATCATCAACACGCTGACGATGTCGGTATTCGAGCGGGTTCAGGAAATCGGCACGCTGAGGGCGATGGGTGCAGAGGGAGCTCAAATCCTGAGACTCTTCATAATCGAAGGCATTATGCTCGGCCTCATCGGCGGCTTTTTGGGCATGGCCTCGGGTGGAATCGTGGCAGCGCTGGTCAATAAGGCGCGCATCCTACTGCCTCCGCCGCCGGGCGGAAGCGAAGGTTTTTACCTGCAGTTCAGGCTCTATGCATCGAGCTTTGCGATTGGCTTTTGTGTCGCCGTGGGCGCCAGCTTCATCGCCTCGATTTATCCGGCGATGAAGGCGGCCAGACTGAAAGTGGTGGATGCGTTGCGGCATGTGTAGCGGGATGTTGAAAAAATCCCGTGCGCGCTGCAGACGCTCGGCTCACGTCGCGAGTCAGCGACCGCGATTCCAACCGCTACGGAATTCCATAGCTGGCCTGAGCTATGAGACCGAATAGCTTCGGTTTTCCATAGCTAGCTCAGATTATGTCACATCAGTAGCAGGATGTTGAAAAAAATACCGTGCTCGCTGCAGGCGCCGCGATTTCCAGAGCGGTTTTACAAAACCGCGTGGAAATCGCTCGCAAAACGCTACGCGACTTGGTCGCCCAAGTCGCTCTGCTGTC
>CAYOZO010000133.1:0-9156 GCA_964408405.1 uncultured Turneriella sp. | reverse complement strand
AGTGGCTGGTGCGCGAGGCCGCATACCGTACGCTGCGTACTTTCAGCAGCGAACGCAAACGGCGGACTTTTTTTTACACGGTGCTTTTTCGCCTGAGCGAGAAAAATCCCTCTGTGGTCGCAGAAATTTACCGTACGCTCGTCTGGTACGACGATGAGTCGGCATGGCCTTACATGATCAAGCGTAGCTACCACTGCAAGTCGGCCTCGGAACTTATACTGGTGATGCGGGAACTGGCCCGCACAAAAACGCGTGAGGCGCAGGTGCGCCTTAAGACACTCACCCGCAGCCAGAGCGTCATTGTGCGGCAGGAAGCGAATGATTTGCTGCGCGAGTACTTCTAGGAATCCCCTGACGGCGTTTTTTTGATTTGACGCGGCGCACATAAGGCTGCGAGATCCCAGCATGGTACCCGATCGAATTATCACCAATCCATTGCTCGTGCTGCGTCTCAGGGGTTCGCAGGCGCAAATGGGAGCTCAATACGGTGAAATCGTTGCCTCTCAGGGCGGTTATGAGCCGCTGCTAGATTTCTACCCACGCATGGCTGAATCGCTGCTTGTTTCCGGCATGCCGCGCCGCATGCGGAAAGGGCCGGTGCGTCGGGTGGCAGCGCAGCTTATGAGCTATGCGGTGAACTCGATGCTCAAGAATCGCCCGCCGCAATATGCCGAACGGGCGCATGCGATGGCGCGCGCCGCGAACATGTCGCCCGACATGGCGCGACATATGCTGGTCATGGATGTTTTCCAGAATTCCATCGGAGTCCTCGGCCGCCTCGGAGCCCTTGACGTTTTTGACAAACCGCTGGTGCATGCGCTCGGCGCGTGCACGTCGGCAGTCGTCTTCAACTCGCACTCTGCCGACGGCGAGCTGATGCACGCGCGCAACTTTGACTTTCCCGGTGTCCGGGTCTGGGACAAATCGCCGACGATCGTTTATTGCAGCCCCGACCACGGCATTCCGTATGGTTATCTTGGCGCGCGCGGCGCGGATGTTCCGGGTATCACGGCCTTCAACGCAGAGGGTATCACGGTGACCGTGCATACCCGCTTTCACCGCGACGTCGATTTTGCCGCGACAGGCGTCATCGACCTCGGCCACGAAATTATCAGCCGAGCGCGCACGATAACTGATGCGATCGACATCGTGAGCCGCCACAAAGTCGCCTCGACCTGGGGAATCGTGGTTACATCCGCCAAAGAAAAGAATGCGGCGCTCATCGAGACAACCGCGAAAAGAATGCGCGTTACCTGGGCGCGCTATGGCTACCTCGGTAACACGAACCACTACCAGCACCCTGACATGGTAGAGGGCGAAATCGCGATGAGCAACGGCTGGACCTCGTACACCGTCGATCGCCTGCGCCTGCTCGAGACATTCTTTGCCGAGATGCAGGCGAAAGGCGGCGCAACGCTTGCAGATATGCAGGATATACTGGGCGCGGACTATGAAGTGGACGCACCAGGAAAAAGCCGCATGATGGGTTCACTGATTGGCTATGTCATGTCGGTGCAGTCAGTGGTCTTCAAGCTTAAGTCCGGGCTCATTTCACTCTCTGTCGGAGAAGCGCCGACGGGCTGGGGGCCTTATATCCATCACGAAATTAATTGGTCGGGCGATGCGCTCTGCGTAATCGATCCCGCAAAAGAACAACTCAGTGCTGTGACTGCACATTACGCTTCAGGCCAGGCGCTCGAGGCATACCGGCATTTTCAAAACGCGTATCTCACCGACTTCAATTGTGGTCCGCTCGAGGAAGTGCGTACCGACATGAGTAAGGCCTCGGCTTATGCCGTCGAAGATGGCTCATTGAAATTCGTTGAGGGAGTTCTCGCTTTGGAGGCACGTGATACCGAGCGCGCTTATCGCCACCTGATGGAAGCTGTGGCCCTCGAAACGGGACCATACCGCAAAGGCCAGGCATTGCTGTGGGCGGCGCGCGCGGCGGCGGCTTCCGGTAAAACCACGGAAGCTGCATCCCTGCGCCGTGAAATATTTGCTCTGAACCACCACAACCTCGCCGAATTTAAGCGCCTCGCTGAGCGTGATGATAAGCAGCTCATTACCCGACGCGATTATTCGGACGTGGTGCTGAGCATGTCGATGCTCGATGCAGCTTAACCCCACCCCCAGCCCCTCCCCACGAAGTGGAGAGGGGAGCAGTGGTCAATGTACCGAAGGTCGGACTTGAACCGACATGGGGTTGCCCCCACCGCATTTTGAGTGCGGCGTGTCTACCATTTCACCACTTCGGCGGTTTGTAAATTCCCTATAAGGCGCTTTGCGCCTTATAGGGAATTTGCACTAAAGGTCTTGCTCAATATACTTGCCCTTGCCCCGCGCGACAATCTTGCCGATGTCGTCTTCGAGCTCAGCGCGGTTTTCGATAACGCGCTTATTCTTCTTCACGAAGTAACCGCGCAGGTACAGTGGTTCATTGACTTTCGCCAGCTGCAGATAGCGGATAGTGATTTCGCCGGTGTGCACGTTCAGGTTTAGTGCCTGGTTGATTTTCATCATGACTTCGTCGAGCATGACGGCTATTATTCCGGGATGCACGCACTCTGGCTGGTTACCCTGGAAGTGTGCGGGGAGTACAATCTCGCCGTACGCGGTCTTTGTGTCTTCGTCAAAACGCAGGTCGAGTTTCAGACCCTGTTCGTTGTCCGGACTGGTACCGAAACTCAGGTTTTTCTGCCTTCTCAGTACCTTCATGGCCGATTGTTACATTTTGTAACACTTTGTCAAGAAGTATACAGGGTGTGCACCAATCTGCCCCATCGATCTACCCTCCGTCTTCAGAAATCCTGCGCTTCGCCGACTGCCTTGAGACGCAGATAGCGATCGTAAGAGCGCATGGCTTCTTCCTGCTGGCCGCGCATTTCGTAGATCATGCCGAGATTAAACCAGGCTGCCGCAATCCGGTTATCGCGCGCAAGAGCGGCGCGAAAGTGGACCATCGCCCGGTCAAAGTCATGAAACAGCAATGCGGCGAGTCCCTGATACTGCAGCGCATCGAGGGCATAGAACGTTTGCTTTCCCGTACGCGAAAAGTCGGCGACGGCGCGCTCAAGCCGCCTGTACGCCGTTTTGGCATGAGCGCGGGCCTGTCTTTCATCGGTGGTTTTCACGAACAGCAGATGCTTGCCGCAGGTGTACCAGGCAAGCGCCGTCACCTGGTGCACTGCCAGTAGTCGGTCGCACTCCTTTACAAAGGCGCCGTCGTCACCAGAGGCAATGGCTGCATCGATTCGCGCGAGCGCATTTTTTTCGTTTCTGAGGTCAATGGTCTGCGCCCAGCAGAGGGAGCTTAGAAGTATTAGGAATAGGAAACGCATCAGATCTCGGCCTCTGCCTGCTGAAGCCAGCGCGCCAGCGCCGGAAAAAGCAGCCGGTAGGCATAGAAAATGATGAGCATGCCGGCAAATGTCAGAAAGCCGAAAGAGGCAAGCCCCCGGTGGCTCGAAATAGTCAGAGAGAGGAATCCCATTGAGGTGGTAAAATTGGAAATGAAGATGGAGCCGCCGGTACTTGCCATGATTTGGTTTACCTGCGAGAGTCCCGATTGGCGCGCGTGCGAATAAAGATATATACCGTTGTCGATGCCGACACCCAGGAGAATCGGAATAGCGAGCAGATTGATGTAGTTGAGCTCAAAAAGCCAGGTGTCAGACACTTTGTGGAATATGCCCATGAGCGCGAAGAGGCTGAGTATTCCTGCGGTGAGGGGGAAAAGGATCAGCGTCATACCCGCAACTCGTCGCGTCATGGAGAGTACAATGACGGCGATAACCGCCGCGATCATGGCAATCTGTTTTGCGAAGTCGCGCATCACAGTATTGAGAATGTCGTCGAGCACATAAAGGTCTGAAATACCGCGCACGATTTTTTCAGCCGGGCATGCTGCGCCGGCGCTCAAGGGGACGCTGCAAGTCTCGCGCACTTTTGCGGCAAAATCGAGGGCGCCACGGCGCAACTGTGATACTTCGCGGGGAAAAGCATACAGGTAAAATTTTCCGTTCTGTATCAGATGCTGTTTAAAGGCATCGGGAATATCTTCGAGGGTGACAGGCCGGCCCTCTGTCATGCGCAAGCCCTGGCGAATGCGGGTAAGCGTGGCGCCATCGAGCGAAATAAGCGCGTAAAGTTCGGCCTGCTTCAGCAATGCATGGATTTGCCCGATAACGATCTGTTTGCGAGGTACGTCATCAGGCATAAGGTCGAGCGCGCTGTGTAGCTCCAGGCCTGAGCCTTCTGCGATGAGGCGCAGGTTTGCCTGAGCCGCGCGCAGCGCCTCGAGGTCGGGCAGTTCATAGATTACCATGTGTTCGCGGTTTTCTATAATGCGTATCTGGCTATGCTGCCCGTCTCTTGCTGCACGCTGGTGGTTAGTCGATTCCAGCTCAAAAAAGTCGTACTCAAACGGCGGTCGGAAAGCAGTTATCACGCCGTAAATGACCAGAAAAACAATGATGGCCATCTGCCAGCCGCGAATGCGGCGGGTTTTTTCCAGTATGTGCGAGGCTTCGGTCGTGCCGAACGAGAATTTTTCTGTCAGAAAGACCAATGCCGGAAAATAGAGCACGAATGCTACGAAGAAAAACAGAACTCCCCCGAGGGCGATGCGGCCAAATTCAGCAAAGGCGATGAAGCGCGAGAAACTGAGAGTCAGGAATACCGCCGCAGTACTGATCATTCCGAAGCTGAGACCGCGAAAGAGATTGCGCATAGTCATTTCGAGCGACTCGGTCATGCCATGCCCCTTGACTCGCTCGCCTTTGTAACGGGCGAACAGGTGAATGCCGTAGTCAATTCCCAGGCCAAGCAGAATTGAGGTAAGAAACGAACTGATGATGCTGATTTGCCCGATAAAGTACCAGGCGGCCCAGTACGTGTAGCCGAGCGCCGCCATGACGGGCAGGCCAACGACCAGCAAGACGCGCAGTGAACGGAAAAAAATGACCAGCGAGGAAATAAGAATCAGCAAGGTTATCGTTGTCGATTGGCTGATATCTTCCGCGAGGCGGCGTTGTTTTTCGACGTCAGAAGCGTAACGACCCGATAAATGCAGACGAAACTGCCGTTTTTCGGCTTCGGCCCTTATGCTGTCCCGCAGGCTTGCCAGATAACTTTGCGCAAACTGTATGTTGTCGGGTGGCTCCTTTAGCGAAAGGAGTATCGCGATGCGCTTGCGGTCATTGTCGATGAATGCACTGCTGCTGAGGTACTTCTTGCGGTACTTGTTAATCACATCGCCGATGTAAAACGGGGCAGGCGCTGTCTCTTCGAGATCTTCGAAGTATGGGTTCTCGCGTCGCCTGGCCTGCCTGATGCTGTTGTCGAGCCGGTCGCGGATCTTCAACAGGTCGGTGTATTCGGCATACCAGAGAGAATAGCGCAGCAAAAAATCCCCGGAGATTCCGTAGATTACCTTGCTGGTGGCATTCTTCAGGAAATCGTTTGCTGCGACCGCCGCCTCCAGGCGCTGGGCCATCGCAGTGAGTTCGCGCTCGCTGCGCGGCGTATCGGATTCAAACGTTGCAATGAGAAATCCCTTTACGTCGCTGCTATCGCGCAACTGGGTGAAGCGCACGAGAGATTCAGTGTTCGAGGGTATCAGGTTTAAGAGATTGGTGTCAATGCGTATCTGTCTGCCGTAACGGAAGCCGATGAAGCTTGTCACCAAAAGCAGGCTAAGCATCAGCCAGGCATGCCGCCTGATATGGTATAACCAGAAGGGCCAGAAATGGTAAGAGAAGCGCGGACGCATGCTAACGAAAGACTCCGGTTTCAGTCGGGGAAAGCCTGAGTTTGGAAGCCATCTTACGTAAGAAATTGCGCTGCTTTACAAGCTGCTTCTCTCTCAGGCGCTGAGCCTGTTCAGGTGCGCGCAGCGCCTTGATGGCATACTTGCGCCCGACATAGCGCAGGAACGCTAAGTCCTGCTCCGGGTTATCCCGACGCGCTGCCAGGATCTTATCTCGCAATGTTTCTATACGCTTCGGAAAAACTGTAATAGGTGGCGCAGCGAGAAATCTTTGCAGTATCTCGCGGTTCTTACCGGTCTTCTCTGTCATGAGCGTTTCTATCTGTCTTGCGCCAGGAATCTTCAGACCGTCACGCGTGGCATTGATTATTTTTCCGGGCACTGTCTGTATAGCATTCACGAACCAGTCGCGGTAAAGCGAAAGAATATAGTCAGTGACTATGGGGCGACCAGTGAGGGAAATTTCGCGCTTGGTATGTCGCCTGCGCAAAACGCGCTCGTTGATATTTTCGAGCGGCTGCAGGCGGTTGGTCGTCTTACTGAGCCACTCGTCGGTGTGGTGCGTGCCGGGCGTGTGTATCTCGCGGTGCGTGTATGCCAGATCCTGTCCGACCAGCAAGATCTCATCGAACTCCATCAGACGCATCAGATCGAAGATGGATGTTGCGACCGACCCACCGGATTGCAGATCGCCCGGAATGAGACCCGGTGTGCCGGAGAAAAACTGTTCTTCTTCGAGATAGTCACAGCCCGGGCTAACAACGCGCCGGTTATCAGGGTACTGCGCCGTAAACGACAGGCAGAGCTCTCCCTGCCAGTCACGAGCGACCACCGGGTTGGACACAGCGTCGCAGACCAGGATAGGAAACGCACCCTTCTCGCCGCGCGGCAGAAGGCCAAAATGCTTCACTGTGTGCGCCTGGCTGTCGAGCGAAAATATCAGGTGCGGCATAATACCAGAGCGCGAAAGAACGCGGTAGGCCGAATCGGCGCAGGCGATGAAATAGCCCTCGCGGTACCGGGCAATCTCAGAGAGCGAATCACGCAGCGATGGGCCCGTCGAAACGACGAGCACCTTGGCGCCTTTGCCCAGGCCAAAGAGCGCCGAGACCGGTCGCATCGACGACAGCGCCGGCAGTTTGCTTAAGCTGTTGAACACCCAGCGTTCTTCGAACTCGAGCCGCGTGAAAAGATCAGAGAAACGCGAGGCGAGTTTTTTCTTAAATTCCGTTATTGCTCCTGAATAAAATGTGGGAGCGAGATCGATACTCGGTCTGTTTTCGAAAACGCGGTAACCGACGAAATTTTCGACGTCGATTTTTTCGACGAGTTCGGTGAGGACTGAAAGTGTCTCGGGTACAATCACCGCAACGTCGGCAAAAATATCCGGCCGGGCCTTGCGGAGCGACAGGTAAAGCTCGGTGTCAGCCTCGAAAGCCAGGATAACTCCCCCTTTGCCTTCGGGCGAGCGCAGCTTATCGGCAAGCATTTCGAGCATGGGCAGGTGTGCTACCCCCGCCACGACGGCCAGCATACCGGGTTTGAGTCGAAAAGCGCCGATATGGCGTTCTGCCTCGCGAACCGGATCACGCGTCGAAACCAGCGGAATTCCTTTTAGCTTTTCGGTGTCGGCGAAAATCGAAAAACGGCCTTCTTCATAGCCGAAGCGGTAGTGGGCATACTTTCCTGTAAGGTAGCCCGTAGCCATTCAGTGATGAATATTTTTTTCCCTACAGCGAAGCAAGCGCGAATGTAACTGCGGAAACCTGATCGTATGACCCTCAAAGAGCTCGAAATTTTTGGCTTCAAGTCGTTTGCTGACAAGACGAAGATTACTTTTTCTAATTCCGTCTCGGGCGTCGTTGGCCCTAACGGTTGTGGCAAGTCGAATGTGCTCGACAGTATGAAATGGGTGCTCGGCGAAAAGTCGGTCAAGACCATGCGCGGCGAAAAGATGGAAGACGTTATCTTCGCCGGAACTTCTACGCGCAAGCCGGCGAATTTTGCGCAGGTCTCGCTGACATTCGACAACCGGATGCGCCTGCTCAAGATTGATACCGACGACGTCAAGATTGGTCGAAGGCTGTACCGTGACGGGCAAAGCCAGTACTTTATTAACGACAGCCGCGTGGCGCTTAAAGAAATAGAAGATCTTTTTCGCGACACCGGTATAGGCAAGTCGAGCTACTCGTTCATGGAGCAGGGTCGTATGGACCAGATTCTGTCGAGCAAGCCCGAAGACCGCCGGCTGATCTTTGAAGAGGCCGCTGGTATCTCGCGCTTCAAGGCGCAGCGTGAAGAAGCGGAGAAAAATCTCGAAAATACGCAGCTTAACCTGACGCGCATACAGGACATCCAGCGGGAGCTCGAGCGCGAATTGAAGATTAAAGAAGCGCAGGCAAAAAAAACCGCCGAATACAATGCGCTGATGGCAAAGTACAAAGAGCATGACCTGAAGATTCGCTACCTGATGGTGCGCGACACCAATGAAAAACTCGAAGATCTGAAAGAAAAGCTCGCGCGCCGCCACGCAGAAAAGGAAAAAATCCAGCAGAAGCTGATACAGATGCAGGAGCGCCTTACCGGGCTTGACGAAGAGGAGCGCACACTCAAGGAAGAATTGCACAAAAAGGACGTCACCAGCCAGGTCGCGAACGAAACCATCGCCCGACACAACCAGGCGATTGCCGAAAAAGAAGAGCGCAAGAAAGCGCTGGCAACACAGCTTGCCGAACTCAGGGAACAGATGGGGCGCTTCGAGAAGCGTATCAAAGAACTGAAGAAAGAAGCGGCCGAGCAGAACCAGTTCACGCTTGAGCTCGATCTCAAGGTTTCCGACATTGAAAAAGAAATTTCGCGCCTTACAAGGCGGATTGAAGACTGCGCGGCAGAATCCGCACAGGCCGACGAAGAGCTGAAAAAGCTCGAGGCCGAAAAGTTAAGCGCGGAAAAATCGCTCTCCGAAGTGCAGGGCAGGTACGAAGAGACGATTCGCGAACTCTTGTTTTCTCTCAAGACAGAGAAATCCCGCTGGGAAAAGACAGCGAAGAACCGCGAACAGGCATTCACCGAGATCGAACTCTACTGCAACGAGACCGAGGCGACCCTTGCCTCATTGCTCGCGGCACCCGATGACCACCTGCCGCAGATACGTAAAGACCTCAAGCGTTTGATAGACAGCAAGGTATTCAGAAAAATTTCGGAAAAAGCGCACGTGCTGGCCGAAATGAGCCGCGGTCTCTATGAAATACTGTTCGAGAAAGGCGGGGTGCATTCGCGTAAAGAGGAACTCGATGAAGAGATCACCTCACTCGAACAACGCATTGCTGCGGTGAACCGCGAGACGCAGCGCCTGCTCGTGCGCAAGCAGCAGCTAGCTGAAGAAT
>CAYOZO010000132.1:0-9177 GCA_964408405.1 uncultured Turneriella sp. | reverse complement strand
GCTGCGCTCGGTTTCAACATCCTGCTTCGTGGCTGTTTTTCAACAGCCTGCTAGATTCGCATTTGACGGAATGATGAGGCGCCACAGCATGCAATAAACATGCAGCGCATCTATTACTCCCGCCTGGGCCTTCCGGACAACATCGAAGAGACCGGCACCGTCGACTTCACAATCCGCTGGGAGGTCAGCTATAAAGAAGGCGAGCGCGACCAGATCGACGCGCACAGCTACGATGAAATACAGGAACTGCTGCAGCACAAGGTAGAAAGTATTCTGAAAGAGAGGAACGCAGACCTGGCACGCATAGTGCAGTCCTCTGTACATCACAAGACCAAATACGACCCGTGGGTTTCGGAAATTACCGGCGATTACAAGGCGGTGTTGTATCGTTTGATCCAAGCGTAAGAGATCACCCAGGGGGAGTTTAGGCGATGCAAAGTTTCGCTCCCCCTTGCAGGCTTTCTTACCTGTCTGCTCTTACAGGATGAACAGCATCTGCACCAGGCCAACGCCGAAGCCGAGCGCAGAACCCACAAGAATCAGGATCCATTCGTCTTCCTGAAAGGCCGTGCGCAGTAGCTCTTCAAAGTCCTCGGGCGGCAAATTGCTCAGGCGGTCATAAAGAGTCCTTTCCAGGTCCATTGCCTGGCCGAGATACCCTTCGACAGTCGTCGCATATTTCGGTACAGCTTCGTTAATGCGGCGGACTATCAGCTCCTTGAGTGCTTCGTAGCGTTCCGAACCCACGGCAAAACTTAATACAGGCTGCGCCATGCCCTCGAGTTTTGCCAGCGCGCGAATCACGTTCGACTGGATCACGCTGAAAAAAGCCTCTGCCGCGCGCCCGTAAATGAAGTTCTCGAGCACCTGGTGAGGCGAAAGTATTTTGTTCGCGACAATATCGGCATACTCTTTCGATACTTCTTTTTGTCGCTTGAGAAAAAGACCCTGATATTTCACCAATCCCATAATCTTCTTTTCGCGCAGCGGTCGAAAGATCATCTTCAGCGCCAGCCAGTTGGTATAGTAACCAACGATTACGCCAATAATGGGCACCGTCCACGGAGCCTGGTAGAAATACCACTGCGCCATCTGGATCATGCCGAAGGGCAAACCAAAGTAAATACCGCTGAGCGCGATGAAGGTGAATTCTTTTTTCCCGCAGCGCTGGAACATTTCATTGAGTAAGACGACATTTTTTCCGGTGAGATTCTTGATTACCAGGCTCTTGAGATCAAACACCTGGTAGATATTGCGTTTAATCTCGTTGATGGTGGTTTCGAGCAGTGGTCCTGTTTCTTTGTTTACCTGCTTCGCGATCTGCTCGCGCACAGCGCCGGGCGTGAGATCCCAGACAGTTTGATTGGCCGTGCGGCCTACTTCGTCCACCAGTTCGCTGGTAACTTTTTTCATCGGCTCGGCAAGCTCGCGCGCCATCTCGTGTGGCTTGACTTTGTCAAAAATCTCTTCGACCTTGATCAGCTTCGCGGTCATCAGCTCGACCGACTTCGAAGCCATCTTGTGCGCCTTACGCGGAATGATGCCCTGCCAGCCGAAATAAGGCGGAATTCCCCAGAACTTCAGGGGATAAAAAGTCATCTTGATCGCAATCCAGTTTGTGAGCCAGCCCACGAATGCGCTGGTTATGGGCATGCTCAGATAAACGAGCAGTTCTTTATGTGCATGAATCCATTCTACCATCCGGACAAGTTGACGCCGGATGTTTGCCGGTCGAGCAGTTTAGCGTCAGGCGAAGGTTAAGAGCCCCTTCAGCGCCCCGCTCTGGATCAGGCTGAAAATTTCGGCGATTTCATCGACCGTCGGTGCCGGGTCTGTTAGCTCGATGCCCGCTTGCGCCGTCTGAAAAAGCTTACGGGCAAATGCTGCATTGAGAGCAGTCATATAGGCTCCACCCGGCAGCTGACCGTCTATCACCTGTCGGAACATGGCGAGCGATGACTCCTTGCTTGTGGCCTTGAGAGCGTCGAGAGTACGCACGTGCTCCTGCGCAGGCGGGCTGTAGAAGCCGCTGGTTATTCCGGAATGCTGCAGCAGCGCGTAGCTCGTCTTTGCCAGAGGCGATATTTCATCGAGACCATCGTCTGAGTGCACGACGAGCGCCGCGCGCACGCCCAACAGCTTCAAAGTCTCGGCCACCGGAATCAAAAGCGCCCTGTCATAGACGCCCATCAGTTGCACGGGCGCACCGGCCGGGTTCGCCAACGGGCCAAGAATATTGAACACCGTGCGCACTCCGAGCTCGCGGCGCACCGGCCCGGCATGTTTCATCGCCGGATGGTAGAGCGGCGCAAAGAAAAAGGCAAAATTGCGCGCTTTCAGCCGCGCGGTAATGAGTTCGGGATTTTCCTCGAGCGGATAACCGCAGGCTTCGAGCACATCAGCCGAGCCCGACGCAGAAGAAACCGCGCGGTTGCCGTGCTTCGCCACGGGAATACCCAGCGCCGCGAGCGTCAGGCCAACCAGTGTCGAAATGTTAATCAGGTGCGAGCGGTCGCCACCCGTACCGCAGGTATCGATGAATAGTGGGGGTAGCTCTTCGCGCCTTATCGGCGTCGCCATGTTGCGCATCGTACGCGCGCAGGATGCCACCTCTTCGGGCGTTTCGCCCTTATTGCGCAGCGCTATCAGCCAGCCTGCGATCTGCGCGGGAGTTAGCCGGCCGTGCATGGTCTCTGCTATCAGCCAGGTAATCTCTTCGACCGGAAGATTTTGCCGCGCGAGCAGCTTCTCGAGAATTGCCGAATAGTTCATACGAGTTTCCTGATCATGCCGGCAATTTCTGCAGGTTCGATGGTATCGACAGCGAGCGATTCAACCGGTACGTCGGAGAACAGAAAATAAGCCTTCTGCTCTTCGCCGTACACTTGCCAGCTATGGCGCCGGTGCCTCGGCATGAGGGTCAGGCTTTTTTTACCGATCGCTGCAGCGATGTGGCGCGGCGCGGCGTCGTTGCACACGACAAGATGCGCAAGCGAAAGCAATGAAACGGTCGCGTTAAACTCAATTCCATCGACAAAATATACTTTAGCTGACTTGAGTTCACTGCGGTTGACCGCAGATTCAAGCTCGGCGATGAATGCCTCGTCACCCGGCCCCGCTGCAAAAAGCACGGGCAGCGAGATGCGCTTCTTTCTAAACAAGCGAAGCGTCTCTACTATCTGGAATACAGGATAACGTTTTTCGTCGAGACTCGAGCCGATATGCCAAAGAATAAAGCGACGGGGGATTTTTTGCTTGAAGAGGCTTGCGCGCAGCTTCGCCGCTTCTTTTTTGTCGATCGCAAGAACGGGAAACTGCAGGCGCAACTGTGGCGCCACGAGCAAGGCCAGCTTGTGATAGAATTCGAAAGAGTTGAGTTCTGTGTCGTGTTCGCGCAGTGAGCGGGTCAAAAGAAAACCCAGCGGCTGGTTACGGACGCCGACGCGGACCGGAATACGCGCAAGAAATCCCCAGGCGCATGCCTGTGTGTCGCGGCCAAAGGTAAGTATGGCGTCAAACTTGTGACTGCGGATAAGTTTCAGAACCGGGAAAAATCCCACCGCCTGCCCGTTTGGCGTGAGCTTAAGCGGTATGACTTCGGCGATATCGGGATGACTGCGCACGGCCGAGGCATTTTTTTCGTCGCAGGCAAGGTAAATCTGCATCCGGGGATGCGCTTCTTTCATCGCCTGCACAATACCCGCTTGCAGAATGATATCGCCCAGGGATTTTTTCGAAATGATCAGGATTTTTTGCATGTTGGCCTCACACGGCCTGTGTGCGCCGCGTTAAAAAAGAATTCCGGCAATGGACGCTGCCAAAATGTTAGATAAGACGCCTACCACAACAGCCAAAAATCCCAAAGACGCCAGTTCGGCCCGCCGCTGCGGTATGAGCGCGCCGATGCCGCCCGCCTGTATCGCAATGGAGGTAAGACTGCCAAAGCCACACAGTAGATAGGTTGAAATCATGAACGCCTTGGGAGAGAGCACTTCACGGATCTTGCCCAGTTCGATGTATCCCACAAACTCGTTGAGTACGATGCGCGTCCCGAGCAGGTTACCCACCTGCACGGCCTCGCTCCACGGCACACCGGCGACAAATGCCACAGGAGCAAAGAGCAGCCCCAGCAGCTGCTCAATCGTTGCCGGTATTGCAGTAATAAACGAATGCAAGGCACCGGATGTCTGCGCGAGCGCTGTTTCGCGTGCCGAGAACCAAATACCATTCATGAGCGCAATCAGCGCGATGAATGCGATGAGCATGGCGGCGACGTTGGCTGCCAGCAAGAGACCGTCGGATGCGCCGCGCGCAGCTGCATCGATAACATTCACGGGACGGTTTTCATCCACGGGCGGCGGAGCCGGTTGGCTGGCCCTCACTGCATCGCCCTGCGCGGTCTCGGGCACCCCCGTTTCGGGAAAGACCATTTTCGCGAGCATGATCGACCCCGGCGCGGTCATGATTACCGATGCCAGCAGATGCTTTGCGTCAACCCCGGAGACCGCCACATAAACGATCAAAATGCCTGCGCTGCAGTGCGCCATGCCGGAAACCATCACCGTAAAAAGTTCTGAACGCGTAAGGCCTGCAAGGTAAGGCTTGATCGTGAGCGGTGCTTCTGTCTGTCCCATAAATATATTGGCCGCAACGTCGAGCGTCTCGGCGCCCGAGGCGCGCATGAAACGATTGATAAACTTTGCAATCGCGCGAATCAGCGGCTGCATCACGTTCAGGTAATAGAGCACGGAAAAAATTGAGGCCACGAAGATAATCGTCGGCAACACCTGGAACGCGAAGACGAACGCGATGCCCGCGGCCTTATCGCCGAGCGCTGCGGCGAAAGAGGAGCGCATCGCCTCTTCTGAACCCAAAACTCCAAACACAAAACTCGCGCCGACACCTGAGAACTTGAGCACCTGCGCTGCCCCGGTCTTGAGCGACTCGAAAAGAGCGCCAACTACGTTAAACTTCAGCAGGTAAAAAATTGCCTGTATCCACACCACGCGCCTCACCCAGACCATCGGCAGACGCGCGGCAAGAGCGGGAGCGTATCTGCTCACGAGCCAGAGAGCCAGAACCTGGCTGGCAACTATACCAAGAAATACCGGCTGTGTAATGGCGAAGAAAACAAAAAGCGAGGCAACCGTGTCCCCGCGTATGATCAGCAGAGCAAACGCCACCTGCAGTAGGAGACCCCAAACGACAGTCTTCCAGTCTATGCTCCGCCGGTTGTGCGAGAGGAGGTAGCAGGCAGCGCCGACAAAAATGATGCCAAGAATTCCGGTGAGGCTCTCTGCTTTCATTCTTCGGCCTTAACGTTAAGCCTCTCCATTTCATCGGTCGTCGGTCGCATCACCGCCAGCAGGGCAATCAACACGCCGATCGGAATCAGAAGATTCATGTGGTGTGAGAGGAAGAAGATTACCGAAATAAAGAGTGCTGCTCCTTCAATCATTGCCCACTGCACGATCTTCATGGTAAAGTACTTCTGCAGCGGCACGGATTTTTCTCCCCGCATGAAAAAACGCGGCAGTAACTGCGAAAATCCCACTGCGATCACCGCCATGACGGCAGCAACGGTAAGGAACACGACCGACTGGTCTTCGGGTAAGGCCGCCTGGGCTTCGCCCGACTGTATCAGGAAGTACACAACGCCGGCAAACGCTGCGGGCGCCAGCATCAGTGTAAGGTGCACAATGAAAAAATGTGGAGGTATCTTTGCGACTCGCATTCGCCAGCAGTGACAATCCGCCGGCTGACGGCAACAAATTTGCGGATTAGCTCCTTAAATCTCTTTGGATTTACAGGGTAGTAAAGCCTTCGAGGCTGCCAAATGGCCTACGAGAAGATCCGCCTTCCGGCGACGGGAGAAAAGATCGCCTGGGATGGCAGGTTGCTAGTGCCGGATAACCCGATCATCCCTTATATTGAGGGCGACGGAACCGGGCCAGATATCTGGCGGGCCAGCGTCCGTGTGTTCGACGCCGCAGTCGCCAAGGCGTACGGACAAAGCCGCAAAATTTCCTGGTTAGAGGTTTTTGCCGGCGAAAAAGCCAATGACCTCTACGGCCCTAACACCTGGCTGCCCGAAGAGACACTCGAATGCATCGCTGAACACAAGGTTGCCATAAAGGGCCCCATGAGTACCCCTGTCGGCGGAGGCATTCGTTCCATCAACGTCGCGCTGCGGCAGAAGCTCGACCTCTATGCCTGTGTGCGCCCGGTGCAGTACTTTGACGGCGTACCATCGCCGGTCAAAAAGCCCGAAGACGTCGATATGGTCATCTTTCGCGAAAATACCGAAGACATCTACGCCGGCATTGAATACGAACCCGGCAGCGAGGGAGCTAAGAAGATTGCGCGCGTGCTCGAAGAGACGGGTCTGATAAAAAACGTTCGGTTTCCTGAAACAGTATCTTACGGCATCAAACCGGTATCGCGCGAGGGTTCGGAGCGTATCGTGCGCGCCGCGATCGAATACGCCATTAAGAACAAACGCAAATCCGTCACTCTGGTGCACAAGGGAAACATCATGAAGTACACCGAAGGTTACTTCTGCAAATGGGGCTATGAGACGGCGCGCAAGTACTTTGCCGCGGAAACCGTCGCCTGGGACGAATGCGGCGGAAATCCCCCCGCAGGAAAAATTCTCATCAAAGATTCCATTGCCGACGCATTCCTGCAGCAGGTTTTGCTGCGTCCGAAAGAATACGATGTGATCGCGACACTGAACCTGAACGGCGACTACCTCTCTGACGCGCTCGCAGCGCAGGTCGGCGGCATTGGCATTGCCCCCGGAGCGAACATTAACTACCTCACCGGTTCAGCGGTTTTCGAAGCGACACACGGTACCGCCCCCAAATATGCCGGACTCGACAAAGTCAATCCGTCATCGGTGATTCTCTCGGGTGAAATGCTACTGCGCTACCTCGGCTGGACAGAGGCCGCAGACAGTATCATCGCCGCGCTGAAGAAGACCATCGCGCAGAAAACCGTCACCTACGACTTTGCGCGCCTGATGGAGGGCGCAAAAGAGATTAAGTGTTCTGAATTTGCGGACGCGATGATTAACAATCTTTGAGCTCACCCCACCCCCTAACCCCCTCCCCACTACGTGGAGAGGGGGAATGCCGTTGAAAAAAAACCCTGCCGCCTATGCCCCCTCCCGACTACGCGGTGAGGGGGAAAGCCGGTGAAAAAGCCCTTGCCGTCTAGGCCTCCTCACGACTACGCGGTGGGGGGGACTCGATTGCCGCAGCAATTTTGACCAGTACCATATTGAGGTTATTTATGACTTGGTCGTTCGTGAACCTCATAATTCGGATATTCTTTGTCGCGAGCGCTTCTGTCCGCAGTGCATCATTTTCCATAGCTTCAGGACTCTCATGTATTGCCCCGTCTACTTCGATCCCGAGATGCATTTTCGCACAATAGAAATCCAGAATATACCGATTAGCCACGGGATACTGTCGACGAAAGTGCAACCCACGGAATCGATGATCGCGCAAGTGCTCCCAAAGCCTTTTTTCGGCCTCGGTCATGGCCCTGCGTAACGCGCGACTTTTCTTCTTGATGGATGTCATAGCCTTACCCACCCCTCTCCACATCGTGGGGAGGGGTGCCGAAGGCGGGGTGGGGTTAAGTTACCCAAAACCTTTCGCCCCTATTAAACCGCGCGACACCATTCTTCATGCTCTCGCTTGTTGCAACCGGATAAAGATTGCGCGCTTCGAGAGTCAGCGCTTCTTTCAGTGGTAAGTGGCTGCCATTCAGCGCGGACGACAGATCGGCGATCAAAGCATCGCGCGGCTGTGCACAGATTTGTGCTGCCAGGCGTAACGCGCGCTCGAGCCCCTTGCCTTTTCTTACGCGCTCCCACACAAGGCCAATTTCATATGCGCGCTGCGCGCGAATGCGTTGCCCCGTAATAATGAGCGGCAAAGCCGCCCCCCAATTCAAAAGACGCGGCAGGTAAACCGTACCCCCGTCAACGAGCGGCACTCCCCAGCGCCGGCAGGCGACAGAAAAAAGCGCCTGCGGTTCGGCAATGCGTATGTGCCCGTGGCAGAAAAGTTCCAGGCCGCCCGCATAGGTATAGCCATGACTCACGGTGATCACTGGCTTCTGCTGCACGATGCGCGAACCGCCCATGGGCCCCGGGTCGTTCTGTGCATAGCGTTCGAGCGCAGCGGCATCAGGCAAGGGGGAGTTCAGAAGACCGCCGGCCAGCGTATCGAGCGCTGTCAGATCGGCGCCCGCGCAGAACGATTTGTCACCTGCCCCGTGCAGCACGGCAACGACGAGCGAATCGTCGTCACGGAACTTCAGCCATGCCTCGAGCAGGTATTTTGCCATTTCGCCGTTGCAGGCATTGTGCACCTCGGGGCGGTTCATCGTGATCTGCAGGATGTTTCCGCCGGTAGCTTCAATAACTTTGGTCAGAACAGGTTTTTCTTTCATATTCCAGAGGGAATTCCACTGCAGTTATGACAATCGAATATTACTTGACATCGACAGATAAGAAGAATAGCCTCAGAGAATGATCGCGGTTCTTGAAGACCCCGCCATCCGCAAGCAGGCAGTACCGCTGACTCTGCAGCAATACCATACTCTTGTGCGCGAAGGTGCACTACCGTCCGGCGTAGAATTCATTGAAGGAGCGCTGATCAAAAAAATTCCGAAATCCCCCTTGCATGAATTCATCGTCATGACGATCCTGAAGGCATTATCAGCGAGGCTTCCTGCCGGTTACATACTGCGTAAAGAAGGTCCACTCACTACAGCAGATTCCGAGCCGGAACCTGATATCTCGGTTGTCAAGGGAGGTGCGCGCGACTTCATTTACGAACATCCGCGCACAGCGCTTCTGGTAATCGAAGTTTCCGTCACCTCGCAGGAGCTCGATTTCGCCAAGGCAGACATTTATGCCTCGGCAAATATTCCCAAGTACATCGTGGTCGATGCACAACAGCGGCTGGTTAGTACTTTTGACAACGTGCGAAACCGAAAATACGAAACGGAATCGCGCAATCCTCATTTCCTGGAAATCCCCGAGTGCAGTGTTCACATTCCCCTGCGGGAACTAATCCCCGATAGCAGGGTTGGATAGTCGTGGTTTAGAGCCTGTGCGCCAACTTGCCGGAGCGATTTTTCGCGCAAACCGCGTCCGCTAAT
>CAYOZO010000131.1:0-9460 GCA_964408405.1 uncultured Turneriella sp. | reverse complement strand
AAGGGCGAAGTGAAAGCTGAGGTGCGTTAGGGGTAGGTTCAAACCTACCCCTAACGCGAACGGGCGAGAATAGAGGTTGTGGAATACCCCTTACGAAACGGCAGAATAACAATCTCTTTGCCCATCGCCTGCATCACCGGAAACTCCGGCAGCTTTTCTTTGACGTAGTCGCCGCCCTTCACCTGGATATCCGGCTGGATAATTTTCATCATCTCGATCGGCGTGTCTTCGTCAAACACGACTACCGCATCCACGTAGGGCAACTGCGCAAGCATCCGGCCGCGATCGGTTTCATTGTTCACCGGTCGCGTGGGACCTTTGAGCGCGCGGACGCTGCGGTCAGAATTGAGGCCGAGCACCAGGTAATCGCCCAGCGCGCGTGCCTGCGAAAGCAGCTGCACGTGGCCGCTGTGCAAAAGGTCAAAACAGCCGTTGGTGAAAACAATCCGCCGGCCGGCTGCGCGCTGCTTGTGCAGTTCGGGCAAAAATACATGCACCGAGGTAAAAAACTTCTTCTGCGTCTGTTCTTCAAAGATCGTTTCGAGAATATATGCCGCTGCCTCGTGCAGATTGCTCGCCTGGAAAACAAGGTTCTGCGGGCGCTGCGTTTCTTCATCGCCCACCAGAATACCGCGGATAGCGAATGGTTGCCCGCATTCGAGATCGCGCGCCCGGTCTCCGGCGATGAATGTGCGCTCGACATCGATGCGGTGCGTCTCGATGATTTGCTTCACCAGCCCTGGCTTTGGCTTACGGCAATGGCAGCCATCGTGTTCCTGGTGGGGGCAGATAAAGAAACCTTCCAGATGCGCACCTTTCTCGCGCAGCAATTGTTCAATGCGCGCATTGACGGCTTTCAGCTGCTCAGGACTGATCAGGCCGCGCGAGACGCCCGACTGGTTAGAAGCGACAAAAACCCTGATACCAAAACGGTTTAGCAACCCAATACCTTCAGCTGCGCCAGGCATGAGCGCTACCTTATCAGGGTCGGCAAGATAGCCGGGATCCTGGTTAATAGTCTTGTCGCGATCGAGAATGACGGAATACGATGAAGCAGCGTTCATCGGCTAAGCGCGCGCGGAACGCGGCCAACCTTTACCTGCGCGTCCTGCAAGGCGTGGTTATGATCGATCACAAATCGCACCGCCTGAAACTTCTTACTCAGACAACTCTTACAGACGCCATTCTGGTAGACGCGCTCGACGATGGAAGCACATTCGGGACATTGGTAGAATTTCTGCTGCGTGTCTGACATGAAATGCACTTGCCCCGATTGAATCAGCGGGCCCGTGAGCGTCTCAATCTGCGCCACGCAACGTAAAGACGAAATCAGAATTTTTTTGCAAAAAAATTTCTGCGCGCTGAATTAATATGTCACTTGTGCAGCAAGAAGTTATACACAGAATTCCACAATGATCTGATAATTTTGCAGAATTACTGGCACGCGACTTGCAGTGATGTGACTTAACACACTGACTTTTTTGTGCTCTCTTAATAGAAGCCGCGAATTGCTGCTGTAATTTTTTCTACTGCAGCTTTGTTGAGCATAGGATAAAGCGGTAGCAACAAGCCACGCTGGTAAAGTTTTTCGCCGTTAGGGTAATCGAGTGGATTAAGTCCCATGATGTGGTGCAGCGGCCCGTTAGGAAAAACGCGCCGCGTTTCAATCTGCAGCGACGAAAAATAGCGCTGCATATGTCCGATATCCGCCTCGCCGATCACGGGAAAGGCGCCGCAGACATCGGCCTCAGGCGCAACAAAGTAAGTTTTCAGCCTGCTCGATGCGACTGCTTCGTTATAAAGAACGCCCATGCGGCGGCGGCGCTCAATGATCGCGGAGAGATTGCCCAGCTGTTCCATGCCCATCGCTGCCTGGTAATCGGTGATAGCGTAATCAAACCGTACGCGATAGGGGCGGTTGCCGCCCTGCACTCGCAAATCTTTGATGAGGGCAAACAGGTTATTGGAATCCGTCATCACGACGCCGCCCTTGCCGATTGTCATCAGGTGGTCTTCGTTGAGACCCGCGATTGCGATATCTGCATCGCTACCCGCCTGTCGTCCATTGAATTCGTGACCAACCACATGCGAAATATCTTCAATCACGCGCACGCGCTGCTCTTTACCTTTGCGCAGCCCAGCCGCTTCGAGCTTTTCATAGAGCGGACGAAAATCCTTGTACGAACCGAAAGAATAGGGCAAAAACACGACTTTGGTCTTTTCAGTGACCGCGGCGAAGAGTTGGTCGATGTCGCAGTGGAAAGAGTCTTTCGCGAGATCGATGAGAACAACTTTCGCTCCCACATAGTTCACGGCGTCGAAGAAAGCAAGCGGCGCAGAAACCGGGATAATCACTTCGTCTTCTTTACCCAGTTCGCAGGCGAGCAGCGCGAGGTGAAAGGCGGAGGTATAAGAATCTACTGCGGCTGCATGCTGAAAATCGAAGGTGCGCGCGAAGGCTTTTTCAAAATTGAGAACCCCCTGGCCAAAGCTCACCTCTTCCATCACGAGGCTCTCTAAGACCGACTTTAACTCGTTGCGTGAGAGCGTGGGCCGCAGGTACTGTATCGCGCCCTTAGACTGGTTGCGCGATGACTTTTCGCCGCCCGTTACGGGAACATACTGGGTCGAGACTGCCGCATCTACTGCCATATTATGTCGCATCAGCCTGATGAGACATAACTCGACAAGCCAAAAACTCGGTCATCACCCTGGAGCCTGTGCGCTAAGAGCCTGTGCGCTAACTCACGCAAAAAAACAAAAAGGCGATTTTTTGCGCGGGCCGGGGCCGCGTTTCGCCTGAACATAAGCGAAAATCGGCAAAAATTCCAATTGCTCGCATAAGCAAATCGATCCGATTTGCGAAGGAATTTTGCCGATTAGCGGACGCGGTTTCATGCGAAAAATCGCTCCGGCAAGTTGGCGCACAGGCTCGGGGCTCTATCCGCTTTACGCTCTGAGTTTTTTCTTCCTTATTACCGCCATATGGCGAAAAAAAACGCCCCTTCGCGGAGAAGCAACTCTTCGATACCACGCACCCGCAAGGGTTCACAAAAAAAATCCGATACTCCCCGATTTAATCCCGGCCGTGACTCAAAAGACGCCGCTACTGGTCCCATCATCCGCTCATTGCCCGGCTCGCTCGGCAGTGAGCTCAGCCCAGAGACAGCAAGACGCCCGCTCTGGAAAAAATTGCTGGTTGCACTCGCACTCCTCGCCCTGCTCGGCCTTACCTGGCTTGTCTGCAAGGCGCGTCTTTCGGTCGCAGATGAGACTGGCACTATCAAGGTTCCGGGCATCAGCAGCAGTGTGACCATCGCGCGCGATGAATTGGGAGTTCCTTTTGTTAAAGCCGATTCTGAACAGGATGCATTCTTTGGCGCCGGTTACGCTGCGGCTTCTGACCGCCTGTGGCAGATGTATTCAACCAAACTCGCTGTGACCGGACGCCTTGCAGAGATCGCAGGATCAAAGATGCTGCCCGTCGACGTCTATATGCGTAGCGTGGGCATCAAACGCAACGTTGACCGCGCGATCGATAAGATGCCCGCAGAAAGCCGCCTGCCGCTCGAAGCGTATGCTGCGGGCGTGAATGCATACCTAAAGACACACAAGCACCTGCCCATTGAATTTATTCTGACCGGTTATGCACCTGAACCCTGGACCATCTATGATTGCGGTTATGTCTTCGGGGCGCTATCGTTTGGCCTCGCGCTCAATATCAACGAAGAACTCTTCTTTATAGAAGCGGCAAGACAGTTGGGAGCTGAAAAGGCTGCATGGCTCGTACCAACCTACCAGGATGAACCGATTCCTTTCGCCGAAGCGCAGAAAATCGATAAGAAGATAGCTTCATCGCTCGAACGCGATACCGGCGTAATGCGCGACACACTCGAAGAACTGAATAAACTCTTCCGCACCGGAATGCCCGCCTCAAACAACTGGGCGATTGCCGGCAGCAAAACCAAGGGTGGCAAAGCAATCCTTGCCAACGATACGCACTTGCCCCTCACCATGCCGGCGCTCTGGTACATGATGAGTATTGAATCGCCCACTTATAAGGCTGCCGGCGTCACCATCGCAGGCCAACCGTTCATCCAGCTCGGCTACAACGGCCATATTGCCTGGGGCGCTACGATGGTCGAAGCCGATTGCCAGGATCTCTTCGTCGAAACGATCAAGTCTGAGAACGGCCAGACGCTCTACCTGAAGGCCGACAACACCTGGGCGCCTGTCCGCGAGAAAAAAGAGCATTTTAAAGTACGGTTTGGCCGCGACAAAGATATCACACTCCGCTTCACAGGCAATGGCCCACTCGTCAGTGATGCCCTGCGCCAGCTCGGCGCAAAACAACTGATGCCATTGGTTCCCGTAGGCGAAGGCAAGAGCGAAGCACACCTCGCGATGCGCTGGTCACTGCAAGACGGCGACACTGCGGGTATCGGCATCTACGAAATGGGTCGCGCAAAGACCATGGCGGAGTTCCGTCGTGCTGCGGCGAAGATCCAGTCAATCTATCTGAACCTGGTCTATAGCGACGGCGAAAATATCGCGTGGCAGACCACTGGCCGCATTCCGGTACGCACCAAGGGAACGGGGCAGCTCCCCTCGATCGCCGCCGAAGGTTACCGCTGGAAAGGCTTTCTGCCGTTCGAGCGCCAACCCCACAAGGAAAACCCTGAAGACGGCATACTCGTGACAGCAAATGAGCGTACCGTTGCGAAGGGCGATGATCGCAAGATCAGCGGTGTCTGGTACAGCCCCGAACGCGCAGAACGAATTCGCGCGATGCTGACGCCAAAGAACGACTGGACCGGCGCCGACACACGGCAGATGCAGATGGATCTTTATTCGCGAATGGCAGAAAAGACCATCGCGGTATTTTCTGAGCGCACGATTGAAATCAACAACGCGATTGCACGACTGCCGGAAAAGAAGCAGAAGCGTGCACGCGCCGCGCTCGATATACTCACAAAATTTGACAACGTGATGGGCGCCAAGTCGCAGGGGGCGGCGCTCATCGGCGCTTTTTACCACGTTTTCACTCGCAACGTGTTCGGCGATGAACTCGTTATCGGCAGCCCTCTGTGGAAAGCTTTCATCGACACGAACCTGCGCTCTTACAGCGCGCCACAAGACCACATTCTCGGTCGTGACGAGAGCCCGTTCTTCGACAACGTCAAAACGCCGGAAAAAGAAACCCGCGCCGATATGCTTGCGCTGACGCTTGCCGACGCGTACGAACTCTGCGAAGACGAGATGGGTGCCCCGGAAAAATGGCGCTGGGAAAAACTGCACAAGATCTACTGGCGCAACGACACAGCCAAAGAGGTGGGCATTCTTTCCTGGTATATGAACCACGGCCCGGTATCTTACCAGGGCGACAGCCACACCATCAATGTCTCACTCTTCGCCTGGGGAGAAAACTTCGATATTGTGGCGATTCCAGCGATGCGCTTCGTCGTTGACTTCAATGAACCCGAACCGGCGCAGCTGATGATCCACAGCGGCGTTTCAGGCAACCCATCGTCAGACCACTACCGCGACCAGATCAAGCTGTTCCTCAAAGGCGAAAACAGCGCGCTGCCAATGGGCGACGAGGCGAAGAAGAAACAGTACACGAAGCTGTTGACTCTGACAAAGTAGGCAACAATCAGAATTTGCCAATCCAGACACTAACAGGCTGTTGAAGCCGGGTGCAGCTGCCGGCAGCAGAGCGACCTGAGCCAGGCGCCTGCTGCGAGGCCGGAATTTTTTTGAACATTCCGCTTCTCACGCCGGCGCTTCTGTTGCGAAAAAACAGAGACCGAAGAAACGACAATCTAAAATGTTGATATTTCATCAATTTAATTGACGAAATATCATCATTTATACTGACGTTTTATCATGAATGAAGTTTCGTGGATCGAACGGGACTTTGCTGCTTATCTGGCCGAAACTGCCGCAACACGGCCAGCGGTGGTTTTGACCGGCGGCAGGCAAACCGGAAAAACCAGCCTCCTCACACAGGCTTTCCCGGCCGCCCGGTACACGACCCTCGACTTGCCTGGCGATGCCAAATTTGCGGAAGAAGACGGCGCCGCGTTCCTGCGCGAAAACCCCCGGCCGCTGATCATCGACGAAGCGCAGTATGCGCCGTCGCTTTTCAGGCACATCAAGGCCGACATTGACAAGCACCGCAATAAGCACGGCCAATACCTGATAACGGGATCACAAAAATTTGTCATGGCCAATCGGGCGGCCGAGAGCCTTTCAGGCCGGGTGGCGATTCTCGAACTCTTCACCCTTTCACTCGCCGAATATAGCCGGTATGCGAAGGTTACATCGCGCGAAGATATTATCGATTTTATTTTTCTCGGTGGTTATCCGGAATTGCATGTCAAACGGCTCAACCCGGTACAATTCTACAGCGACCTGACGGCAACCTATCTTGAACGCGATATTCGCCATATCGTGAATGTCAAAAGCCTCTATGACTTTGATCGCTTCATACGCCTGCTGGCGCTCAGAGGCGGGCAACAATTGGTGCTCAGTTCGGTGGCTGCCGATATCGGCATCACCGTCAACACCGCCAAGAGCTGGCTTTCTGCGCTGGAAACAGCCGGCATCATCTGGCTGATCGAACCCTACTTTGAAAACCTTGGTCTGCGCCTGGTCAAGAGCCCCAAAGTCTATTTTTGCGACACGGGACTTATGTGCTTTCTCGCCGGGTTTCGAAGCGCGAGGGAGATTGTACAGCACCCGATGTGGGGAGCTATTTTTGAAACTTTTGCCCTGGGACAAATACGACGCTACTACAGCAACCAGGGCATGTCAACGCCGGTGTACTACCTGCGAGATCACTCTGGCCGCGAGGTAGATTTTGTGATTCCGCGGGCGGGAAACCTGATTCTTGTGGAGTGCAAATCGAATCCCGACACCGATATAGCGCGCCTGGCGGGCTTCACGTTCATGGAAAAAATCGCGCCGAAGCGCATTGCGGCCAAGGTTGTCATTAGCCTTTCGCTACGCAGCGTAAGGCGAAAGGACGTGCACTTTCAGAATCTCGCAAAGTTGAGCGGGTTATGAGGGCGGTCTGGGATGCGGTAAGCAACGCGCGCTGCGCGTGCCACCCTCCTCGACCACCCCGCCCTTCAGGCACCCCTCCATGGGAGGGGGTCTCCCCGGCGGGGGAGTACGGCGCAGCCGAGGGAGTGGGGTCACTGCTCAACACAAAGGAGCGGGTATAAACTGGAGCATGCGCTTGCCCCTGGAAAAGAGTGATACCCAATCGCCGTATCGCCAGTCGCAGCGAGATCCGAAAGACTAGCTGTCCCTGTAGTGGATTGCCAAGCATTTCCCGAAACGTCTGCACACCTGAAATACCCGTTGGTCCAATCGATACTCAGCCCCGTCCAGGCATACCCCGAAGAACCGCTGAACGCATTGGTAAGCGAAAAACCAAAGATGCCGTTCGCATTGCCGCTCGCAATCACCGTCGTTGCATCGCCGCGCACATAGGTGATGCGCGGGCGCAGCACCCAATCGATGTTCTCTATCAGACCGAAAGCAGAGCAGGTTGAACTCGTGCAGGCCCTGCGGCTTGTGCCCGAGGTATCGCCCCGCAGAAACGCCTTGTAGCTTGCGCCAAATTCGCTGCTGCATTTCGCGTCGGCGCCGCTGACGCCACCCAAATTGCCGCTGTGGGTAGTCGCCGTAATGCGTATCTGCTTATTCGGCTGCTGCACGAGAACGGCAAGCTCGCCTGCGCTGAGCACGCGGTTATAGACGCGCAGATCGTCGAGCGCTCCCACCAGCCATAGCGTGCCGTCGGGTGCGCGGCCGCCGAAGAGCGTATTGCCGGATGTGGGCGTTGACCACGGATAGCTACCGAAATTGAGCTGCGTGCCGTTGGCATATACGGTGAGCGTGCCGGGCGCGTGGGTCACGCAGGCATGATGCCAGGCGCCGTAAATACCCTCATACGTACCCCCGACATCGGCGGCGTTGCCATGCGCGGTAATGCCGCCCGAAGCTTTATGCAATATGGCAGAGAGCTCTCCTGAGCCCATACCGCCATACGCCATCAGCTCGTGATCGCCGGTCGCATCCTTGCGGAACCAGGCGCAGAGCGTTCGGGCTTTATCGCCGAAGGGCAGGTAATTGGCATTATTGAGGCGGAGCTCCCCCGTACCGTCGAGAACGACCGCGCTCATGGCTTTGCCGAAACGGTCTGCCGTCAAACTCGCGCCGCCGCTCAGGGTCGCGGTACCGTGAAGACCCGAACTGTCGTTAAGCGCGCCGTCGAGGTCAAGCCGCGCCATGAGGCCGACCGGCACCTGCACCGAGAGTTGGCGCAGCTCGAAGCTGGTCAGCGCCCGGTTGTAGATGCGGATATCGTCCAGATGGCCCTTAAAAAAGTTGGTGTATGTCGTGCCAATGCGCGCGGCGATTGCCATATTGGTGCCCGAGGGCCCGGGGATTGTACCCGTCTGGCTATGGATTTGCACACCGTCGCGGTAGAGTATGACCGTGCCGCCATCGTAGGCAGCGCAGAGATGCGTCCAGGTGTTGATGGGTAGAATTTGCGCGGTTTCGAAATAACCGGCATTTTTGTAATCCAGCCCCACGCGGAAGTCATTGCTGCTCGAGGCGGCGGCGTTGCGGTAGTAGAGCGCCAGATAGTTACTCGCATCTAAGCCATAGCTTATAGCCGTAAACGTCGTCGCATAGCCCGGCTGCGCGGTGGGTTTCATCCAGGCGCAGAGCGTGCGCGGCTGATGATAGCCCGGCAGCCCCTGAATTGCTGGGGTGTTAAAATAATATTGATCGCTGCCGTTGACTAACCGCGCGCCGTCAAGATCGCCGTCTTTACCCACATCAGGTACGGGCGATCCAGCCGTGGTAAGGCTCGTTGTTGCAGGCCCTTCGTTGCGGATGCCTGTGCTCGAAAAATCGTACCGCGCCAAAAGCCGTGTGTCGCGCTTATTATACGAACTGCCGACCAAGCCTTCGGCTGCATCCTGCGCGAGCTCGCTCACCATCGCCTGCGCGAGCGAGCTGGTGTAAAGCCGCACGTCCGAGATCGCGCCGGTGAGATTCTCGCTTCCTGAATTGTTTGCGCCGATATTGAGGCCGCTGATTGTGTCGGTCTTTGGTTGCTGCAATGCGGTACCATCCCCCTGCCAGAGCAAATGCCCGTTGACAAAGAGCTCCCATATTGAACCGGTTCGGCATTGCAGTGCCACGTGCGTCCAGGCGTTTGCGGCGGGAATAAAGCCCGAGCCATAGCTCCCCCGGCCGCCGAAAAGAACAGTAATTTGCCCATCGCTCGCAAGTATCACTCCGAAACCCAAAGAGCTGGTATTGCCGTGGTAGAAAATCACCTGCGCTGCACCCGAGGCAGGGGTGCTTGCGCGAAACCAGGCCGTGGCTGCGCGTCCACAGGTATTGCCCGCCTCAGGTGGTCTTGAGGCACTTA
>CAYOZO010000130.1:0-9551 GCA_964408405.1 uncultured Turneriella sp. | reverse complement strand
TGCTTCGCGGCTGTTTTTCAACAGCCTGTTAGCTCTGCCTTCTATGCTCTTCACGCCAGGCAAAAAACCAGGTGCCGGCAAAAATGCCCGTCACAATAAAGGCTCCCGAGAGCAGGCCATAACCCAGAATCGCCAGTGCAGGCCCAGGGCAGGCGCCGGTCAATGCCCAGCCCGCGCCCGAGATGAGGCCACCCACGACATGCCTGCGTGACAGTTTCTCAACGCTCCAGTCAGTCTCTTCGGCCAGCAGCGGCTTGCGTCCCCATTTTTTCCACAGCTGTACGCAGATAAATGATACAGGCACCGCAACGCCGAGCACACCAAACATATGGAATGACTGCAACAGGAACATTTCGCGTATCACGTCGTAACTCGAAACTCCGGCGCGGATCAGAACGTACCCAAACAGCGTGCCGAGAACGAGGAAAACCAGTCTGAGTGCAAATGGCCGGCTGGAAGCTGCCATTATTTGACCCCCGAGATAGCTGCCAGCAGATATGTGACTGCAACGCCCGCTATCAGAAAGCCGCAGGTTGCAACGAGGCTCGCGACGGATCCTTTAGACAGGCCGGAGATCGAGTTGCCCGATGTACATCCCTTCGCCATGCGTGAACCATAGCCCCAGAGAAATCCCCCGGCGATCAGAACGCCTGCTTTGACCACAAGGCTGTCGCCCCAAATCTGCTCAAACTTACCCAGCGCAAAGGTAGGCTGCCAGCCGGTCGTAGTCAGCGCAGCGATCGCCCCGCCCATGACGAGGCCGATGGTAAAAAAGGTACGAAAACCAAAAGGTCCACCCAGGTCAGCGCGCTGGAAAAACTTCATTCGGGAAAAAATCGAACAAACGCTGGCATAACCGCGCGTCACGGACAAGAACCGGCCTGTAAGGATCACGAGCGCTACGGAGACCCCCGCAATGGCTAATCCCCCCGCCCAAAACGGCCAGATATATTCTGCTGTCACAAAGCCCCCTGAACAACCATTTGTATGCTATAACGAACAGGTCTGCTGTCGCGTCAAGGGAAAAGCTCCCCCTCTTTTTTGCCTGCGGGCATGGTGCGATAAGAAACCGCTGCGGGACTTGTGTGGATTTTTCTCCTGTACTGCCTCTGTGAATTACCGGTTTTAGTGCATGGCAGAAAATTCAGAAGCTTCCCTAATTGGAAGCGACCCGGTAAAGCCGAGTATCAGGCTCAGAGGCGTGCTGCGCTCAGTCGCGCTTGCGGTCATTAAAGATGAGCGCGATATCGATCTCCTTGTCTGCATGATCAAGCTTAGTATTTTGTTGCCGGCATCCTCTGCTGCAGTCCTCTTACTGCCCGAATACCGGTTATATCTCGGCATCGCGCACATTGTGCTGTTTCTCCTGTACCTCGGGCCATACACGCTGATGCTGCACAATGTCTCGCACCGTCCACTGTTCCATTACCACCTGCGCTGGCTCAATGTCTGGCCACAGGCTCTGCTGGCCTTCTTCTTCGGTATGACTCCCTATACTTACTTCAGCCACCACCTCGGTATGCACCACCCGGAAAACAATTTGCCCAACGATTTGAGTTCGACAATGAAATACCAGCGCGACAGCTTCCTGGGATTCATGCACTACTACCTCTCGTTTGCGCTATTCGGTTTCTTTACCCTGAGCTGGTATTTTATTCGTAACCGGCGCTGGCGTTTTTTTCGCATGGCTTTTTTGGGGGAGCTATCCTGGTACGCGGTGACTGCGCTCTCCTTCTGGTATCAGCCCGAGCCGACATTCATTGTGCTTATACTACCGTGGTTGCTCACGCGCTTTTTGCTGATGGCCGGCAACTGGACACAGCATGCGTTCGTCGATGTTAACGACGGCAATAACCCCTATGTCAACAGCCTCACCTTCATCGATTCGCCTTATAACAAACGTTGCTTCAATGATGGCTACCACATCGGTCACCACGTGAACATGAACCGCCACTTTCTGGATATGCCACAGGATTTTTTGGATAACCTGCAAACCTACCGGGATAACCAGTCGGTCATCTTCCGCAAACTGGACTATTTCATGATCTGGTTTCTGCTAATGACCAAGCAATATCGCATCTTAAGCCGCTTTTTCGTGAATATTTCGGGCAAAGAAATGACGCGCCATGAAATTATCGAATTCCTGAAAAGTCGCTTGAAGCCGCTGCGCGCTTAAAGGAAAATGGGCATAATGCCTGCTCTGTTACCGATCTTAGGGCAACTGGGGCCGGAATTCGACGCTGTTCGGCTACCGGGCTTTGACTCCCGGACTTTGCCTTATCTCGTTTATTTTCTGCTCACGGTCATTGGCGGCCTGCTCTTTCTTCAATGGCGGCTGCGCCGCCGAGCCGAGAAGAATGCGCTCAGCAACCGCTTCATGCAGATCATGCTGCACCGCAACCTGACAAAACGGCAATACCGCGCTGTTAACCAGTTCTTCCACAGCTTAAAAGAAGCAGAGCAGAACGAAATATTGCTTTCACAAAAGGCACTGGCGCACCATCTGCACCAGTTTCTGCGGTTGCATGAAGAAATACCGGCAAATGACCGGGTCGAAATTTTTGACAAAGTTCTGCCTGGTATGACGTCGCAGATCGAAATCAAGACTGTGGCCGATCTTCGTCCCGGAGAACCCTGTGCAGTGGACGTAAACCATACGTCGCATCTTGCAACCATTCTGAAGACGAAAGACAACCAGGTGCTCATAAGCCTCACGGAAAAGATTGTCCTGCCGCCTGGGCCGGCAAACCTCTACGCCTATCGTCCGAATCTTGGCGGCTTTTTGCTGGGCGGAGCGATCACCAGGGTGAGTGGCATGTCGGCAATCTTCCGGCATGAGGGCCCGATTGAGTTCCGCGGCGACCAGCACCTGATGGCTATGGTGAATCTGGCATTACGACTGGAGCCCTGGCCCAGGCCTGAGGTCGAAGCAGATCTCGAAGCAGCTGAACCGCAGGAAGAATCACCCAGTGTTCTGGCCGAAACAGAACGCCTGTCTGATCGCGCTTTGGCAATCCGTTTTCTGGAAACTCCGCCACCCCTCGTGCTGAAGCGCCAGGAATACTGGGAAATGACACTCGAATTGCCTGGCGAGCCTCTCATCTGTCGCGTCCGAATCACGCCCTACAAGCCGCCGGAGTTATGGCTGGTGCGACCTGTAGATTTAGACGATATGGGCCGCCGCCGGCTGTACAAGTTCATTTCAGAGAACAAACCCGTCCGCGAGCACTTCTAGCAGGCTCCTGAAAAAGGAGCCGGAAGCAGGTGCCGGAAACCGCAAAAGGCTGCAGACAGCCCCTCACCATGCTATGGTGAGGGGCGTTTTGCAAGCGGTTCGCATCGCGAATCGCGGCGTCTGCAGCCGGTGCGGGTATTTTTCCGGAACCTGCCAAAACAGGATTACCCTGCCCGCACATGCCATGCCTTGGGCCGGGTGAAAGTCTCTATGCCGTAAGTGGAAAGGGTAAGTCCCACGCCGCTTAATCCCCGGCCCGACCAGGGTAGTCTCGGACTTACGCGGTCGCAGCAATTGATGTACGCACTGCCCGCATTGACACCCCGCAGAATATTGCTTGCCCGCTCCGCATCGCGGCAATAGACTGCCGCAGTAAGCCCGTACTCGGTATCATTCATGAGTCGCTGTGCTTCGGCATCATCTTTGACCTTCATGATACCGATAACCGGACCAAAACTCTCTTCACGCATCAGTGCCATCGTGTGGTCTGCATTGGCGATGACCGTCGGCTCAAGGAAGAATCCCTGCTCACGCATGACTAAATTACCGCCGCAGATGAGCTTGCCGCCTTTGCTTAACGCATCGTCGATCTGCCCTTTGAGAAAATCATACGCGGGCTTTCCGCGGGTCAGCGCACCGATGTAGGTATCGCTCTCTTCCGGGTCTCCGAGGCGAAAGCCGCGTACCGCGTTTTCAAAGTGCTGCATGAACTCGTCGTAGATTTTTTCGTGCACATAGATACGCTCGACGCTGCAACAACTCTGTCCCGTATTGTACATCGCTCCGTCTGCGGTTGCTTCCGCTGCCGCTTTGACATCCACATCGTCGGTGATGTAGGCCGGGTCTTTACCGCCTAACTCGAGCTGTACCTTAATGAATTTTCTTGCAGCTGCTTCCGCGATTTTGCGTCCCGTCACGACTGAGCCGGTAAAGAAAATGCCGTCGATTGGCTGCTCGAGCAGCATGGCACCCGCTTCACCCCGGCCGACGATCACGGCAAATACTGCCTCGGGCACTCCGGCCTCGTGCAGGTAGCGCGCCATCGTAAGGCCGGTATTTAAAGCAAACTCGGATGGTTTATAGAGAACCGCGTTGCCCGTAAGCAGCGCGGGCACGTAAACATTCGAACCGACAAACCAGGGATAATTCCAGGCAGAGATATTGCCAATGACGCCGAGCGGCTCATGTTCAATTTCTTCGACGAGCGCGCTGCCATCGCGCAGCACGGTCTGTGTCGCCACAGTCTTTTCCGTTTCACTCAAAAAAAAATCCAGACGGCCGAGAAGCCCCTTGAGTTCGTTACGCGACTGCGTTATGGGTTTACCGACATCGCGCGTCAAAATGAGAGCTGCTTCTTCGATATCTCTTTCGACGCGCTCGCGGAAGCGACGCAGGATTTCGAGACGCTTGGTAAGGCCGAGCTTCTGCCAGGCAGGTTGCGCTAGGCGCGCAGATTCGTATTTGCGGCCAATACTCGTCTTATCATCTGCCGGTATTTGGCCGAGTACCTTGCCGGTTGCCGGATTGATAATTTCTATTTCCATTTTTCCTCACCTGCGTTGCATGCGCAGTTCTGTTCGTCTCACTTCGCATTCCTGCATGAAATCCTTAAGCAGCGGGTCACCGGAGAGCAGAGCATTATCTTCGTCATCATGAAACTCGGGATGCCATTGCACTCCGCAGATATAGGGCGTACCACGGTACTTTATTCCTTCGACGATTTTGTCCTCGGTGGAGATTGCTTCAACGTCCAGCCCTTCACCAATATCTTTTAGCGCCTGGTGGTGCACGCTGTTTGTGCGAAAGCTGCCACGGCCGAAAACTTTTTCGAGGTACGAACCGTGCTTGAATTCTATCTCGTGAAAATTCTGGTCATAAACATTCCAGTCACGATGGATGAGCGATTTGTCGATCTGCGTATTGATGTCCTGGTAAAGGGTGCCGCCGAGCGCCACATTTATCAGCTGCGCCCCCCTGCAGATGCCGAGTATCGGTTTTTCGGCGGCTTTAAATGCCCGAAAGAGTTCAATTTCATAAAGATCCCGTATGCGATCTCCCTTCCATTCATCCTTTAGAGGCTTTTCACCGTAGCTTTCCGGCGCAACATCTGCACCGCCGTGCAGCACGAGCCCATCGAGTACCTCAGCATAATCGGCCAGGTTTATTTTGCCGCCGGGTGCAACGGAAGGAATCATGAACGCCTGCGCTCCCAGGCGCATCACCCAGTGAGCGAGCGATTCTTCTACGTAAAGAAGCGTTTTCCCCTTAAAAATTGCCCGCGTGGGGTCTTTGTGCATGAAGCAGGCAGAAATGCCGATCTTTAGTCTTTCCATAGGGCGTGTTCAGCGACAAACTGCGTTCGCTCCATACGCCTTATAGTCTTTTTGTCCCTGCCGGAAGTCAGGCATTAATCCGCTGGAGCAATAAACATGCTAAGCGCTACACACAGCATCCACAGAGCTACCAGACGTCGGTAACGCACTTCTTCGAGCCGCCCCAGGACTCTGCGACCTATCCATGTCCCTGCAACCATACCGAAGGCAACACAACCCATTAGCCCATCCTCCGGCATTCGCCAGTTTGGGGCGAAACCAAGCGCGGCCAGCTTGGTGGCATGCAGAATTCCCATGGCCGCAGCATCTGTTGCCACGTAAGCTGTGGGTGAAAGCGGCAAACGCAGAAATATCGCATTGGGCAGCGGACCAGTGCTACCGGCAAGACCAGAAAGGAACCCCACAATAGCTCCTGCAATAACAAGCCACGCCCCTGCAACGGCGGGCGGCTTGAAGCGTTCCACCCAACGGGGCAAATACGAAAACGCCACGCCGATCTCGAAAATTGCCAGTAGCAAAATAAGAACTGTCGCAACATACCGCACCCAGACCAGGGGCAGAACAACCAGGAGACCGGTTGCCACCAGAGCAAGGGGTGCAGCACCGATGAGAAATACGAAAACAGCGCGCCAGTAGATCTGCCGCAGGCCGAATACCGCTCTTGCGCCATTACCCACCAGTTGAGCGAACGCCAGAAGGGGGAGTGCGCGCTCAATGCCGAAAATAGCCGTAAGCGCTGGCAAAAGCAGAATGGCGCCACCAAAACCTGCCGTGCCACTGACAGTGCTCGCAAGCAGTGCGGCAGCCGTTGCCAGAAGATGATCCAGTGGGACACTCACCCACAGGCAAAATTTCGTTAATTAGCAAATCGTCAACAGATTAATAATACGGATTTTACCCTAAGAGGCTCATGCGCCAACTTGCCGGAGCGATTTTTTGCAATAGTTAGCGCACGGGCTCCTAAACTCTCACAGAACCTTCGCGAAAATTTCTTCGAAATCTTTTTCGCTGACCGGCACGGGATTCGAAAGGTGGCAGCCATCGGCCACTGCAACGCGTACCAGTGCATCCAATTTATCCACACTGACGCCGGCGTCTTTCAGTGTAGCGGGAATTTTCAACTCTGACTTGAGTTGCGCAAGCCAGGCAATAAACTCCGCCCCCTTCCCCAAACCTACAGCCTGCGCCAAACGATCAAACCGTTCGGGAACCGCCTTGGCGTTGAATGCAAGCGCGTGGTCGAGCATGATGCCATTGGCAAGCCCGTGGTGCATGTCCACGACGGCAGAGAGCGCATGTGCGCACGAATGCACTACTCCCAGTCCTTTTTGGAAGGCTACAGCCCCCATCATAGAGGCCATCAGCATATCGCCCCGGGCGGCGAGATCGGCGCCATTCTTAAATGCTGCTACCAGCGAGCCGACAGCCAGCCGTAAACCCTCAAGCGCGATGCCGTCAGCCATCGGATGCCAACCCCTGGCGAGGAATGCCTCGATTAAATGTGTCATTGCATCGAGCCCGGTTGCGGCAGTCACATGCGGCGGCATCGCCACAGTAAGTTCGGGATCCGCAAAGACTGCGCGCGCGAGCAGACGCGGTGAAAAAATTACCTTTTTCACATGCGTGGTATCATCTGCCACCACGGTGCTGCGCCCGACTTCTGACCCCGTGCCCGCAGTTGTTGGAATTGCAACCCAATAGGGAATTTCCCGATCAACCGGCAGCGCCCCGGGCTTTTCGTCTTCATAGTCAAAAATGTCGCCGGGATGGTTAACCATGAGGGCTATCGCTTTGGCAACATCGAGCGCTGCGCCGCCGCCGATACCGAGTATCGCTGTGCCCCCCTTCGACGGGCTCAGGGCAAGGCTTTTCCTGAAGGCCTCAACACCTGCCAGAACCTGCGACTTGACGGGGTTGCCCTTTACGCCGCTGAAAATATTGAGTTTGAGGCCTGCTGCCTTCAGCTCATCGACGTATTGCATAAAAAATGGGAGCTTACTCAAAATCTCGTCGGTCACAATCATGACGGAGCTAATCCCCTGCCCCTTAAAATGATCGGGCACCTGTTTGCGCACACCAGCACCGAATGTAATGGCGGTGGGGAAACTGAAACGGAACGTGGTCATAAATCGTCTCTAAGAATGTTCTGATAATATTTCATCGATTACCGCTTTTAGCGCGCCAAGTTCATGCTTGGCCGTATGCCATAGTATTTCATCATCAAGCTTATGATATCCATGTGCAATCTGGTCACGCATACCCGCAATTTCTTTCCAGTGTATCTGCCCATATTTTTGCTTGATTGCGGGTGGCAAATGCTTTGTGGCCTCTCCAATGATCTCAAACGCTCTTTCAACGGAAAGCTGTATCGACTCATCAGCAACATAGTCCGAAATATCTCTTAAGTTAGCTGTAGCGTTCTGTATATAACGGATTTTGTCCCGGATATCATGTGCATAGAGACGCCAATCACGTGACATAAAGAATATCCTGTTGAACGGATGACCACAGGATCGGCTTGTTGAGGCTTCTCGCAGTAGCCAGATCAACCTTGCGCCCAAAAGCTTCTTCGAGCATAAATTTAACGCCCATGAAATTTGTCAGCGTCAGCTTGCCTGGCTCAAATTCTACCAACAAATCTACGTCGCTTTTTGCCTGCAACTCATCGCGCGCAGCGGAACCGAATATGCCGATACGGGAGACACCAAAACCTTCCAGTTCTGCTTTCCTGGAGCGGATAACTTCAAGTACCTCTGCGCGGCTTTGCACCATAAATAACCGTACCTGCACCTTCGCCCGGCGTCAAATGATTTCAAAATACCGCTTCATCTCCCAATCAGTGACCGCGTCCTGGAACTGCCGCCACTCCCACTCGCGCGTGGCCACGAAATGTTCGATAAGTTCGCTGCCGAGAATTTCCCGGGCAATTTTGGATTCGGCCAGACGCCGGGTCGCGTCAATAAGATTTTGCGGCAGACGCGGCGCATTGCTTTCAGTGTATGCAGAACCTTTAACCGGTGCCTCGTCAAGATTCAGCTTGTTCTCGATACCGTAGAGGCCGGATGCGAGAGAGGCGGCCACCGCAAGATAGGGATTGACATCCGAACCCGAAACGCGCACCTCTAAACGGGTGGATTTTTCTGTGCCCGGAATCACGCGGTGCGAAACTGTGCGGTTATCGATCCCCCAGGTGGGCTTGACCGGCGCCCAGTAACCGTCAACGAGGCGCTTGTACGAATTGACGGTCGGCGCAAAGAAGGGCAGGAGCTCCGGAAGTAGTCTGAGCTGGCCTGCGAGATAGCTCTTGAAGGTTGCGCTCATGCGGTAGGTGTCTTTCGCATCGTAGAAAACGTTATCGCCATTGGAATTCCACAGCGACTGGTGCATGTGCCCTGAGCAGCCGGGGAGCGCAGCATTCCATTTTGCTATGAAGCTCGGCATAATGCCGAAACGCGCGGCGATGTCTTTTGCTCCTGCTTTGAAGAGCGTCGCCCGGTCAGCGCTTTCGAGCGCGCCGCTATAGAGAATAGCCGCTTCATAGACACCGGGCCCCGTTTCGGTGTGCAATCCCTCTATGGGCACGCCGAATGCCGTGAGCTCATCCATCAGCGCATTGAAGTATTCCCTCTCCTGTCCTGCGCGGATCAGGCTATAGCCGAACATACCCGGAGTAATCGGTTCGGGGCTCTTATACCCTTTGGCGCTCAGGCTCTGCGCCGTTTCGCGGAAGTTGAACCATTCAAACTCCATGCCGTTTTTGGGCGTAAACCCCATCGCCTCTGCGCGTGTGATCACCCGCCGCAAAGTCTGCCTTGGGCAAATCTCGAGTGGCCTGCGGTCTTCGTGCACGAAGTGGCCGAGAAAAAAAGGCACGCTGTTATCCCACGGCACCGTGCGCTCGGTTGTGGGATCGAGCTCCACGAGCTGGTCCGGATAACCCGAATGCCAGCCGGTGTATTTCACGTTATCGTAGCAGACATCGG